>NZ_JAVHZY010000023.1:0-79475 GCF_031119655.1 Phocaeicola sp. GP0067 | reverse complement strand
GAGGCCAGATATCAGAAGGTGGAGATAGAAAAGGATGGAACGGTGCATCTGACCATCATTCCGGGTAAGGTAAAGACCATCAACCTTTGAAGGGCCTTGAAGAGAACAGAAAATGAAACGGAACAATGATCCGGAAGTAAGATAATATATTGAAAAAAAGAGAAGCTGTCTCAAACTTGAATTACAAGATGAGACAGCTTCTTTTTTATTGTTTCATTTCACGCAACGCTTTACATAATTGATCCGGGCAGGAGGTGGAGCGGTTTCCGCATTTTACACCTTCCAGTTTCTGTAAGACCTCTTCCACTTTCATTCCTTTCACCAATCGGCTGATACCTTGTAAGTTTCCATTGCATCCGCCCCAAAAGAAAACTTGTTGAATAACGTCATCTTCTACTTCCACTTCGATGTGGCTGCTGCAAGTGCCTTGCGTCTTATAGGTTATTTTCATTTTATTCTTCCTCTTCAGATGCAGGTTTCAACAACCTGCTAATTATTACAGTTAAACAATAAATTCACTATATTTGCTGCAAATGTAACCAATAAATTTGAACGAGCAATGAAACGAGCAGCATTATTATTAAGATGTAGTACTGATGCACAAGACTACGAAAGGCAAAAGTTAGACCTACTAGATACTATTAAAGGTATGGGGTATACTACTTCTGATGATTTAGTATTTGGTCAGTATATCACAGGTAAAGATGATGTACGCAAGAAGGATAGAGAATCAGTAGCGGAATGTAAGCAAGCAGTTAGAGAAGGTAAAGTAGATGCTATTTTTATAAATGAAGTATCAAGATTATCTAGGGACAGCATAGCAGGCAGATTATTCATTAGGGAATTTAATGATGAATATAAAATACCTGTCTATTTTAGAGATTTGGGAATGTGGACTATTAACCCTACCACTAGAATAGTAGACAGGTCATTTGAAACAATGTTAGGCTTTTATTTTGATATGGCACAGAATGAACTTAAATCTATGAAGACTAGATTTGCTTCTGGTAAGAGAAAGAATGCCAGAGAAGGTAAAACTATTGGCGGTGCAGTTCCATTCGGGTTCTATAAAGATGAAGACGGCAAATTACAGGTAGATGAAGAACAAGCACAAGTAGTAAGGCTAGTATATAATAAATATTTAGAAGATGGTGGTTCTATTCCTTCTGTATGCAGGTACTTGTTATCCTGTGGCTATGATAAGAAATTTAATAAGAAGTTCGGTACTGGTTCAGTCAGGAACTTACTTAGAGAAAGAAGATATATAGGAGAGCAAAGGTATAATCTAGTAAACCCAGATGAACCAGATGAAGCAAAGAAGCAGGAAGTCTATATATATAAGGTAGATGCCATTATAGATACTACTATATATAATAAGGTACAAATTAAACTGGATAAGAATAGAACAACTGAAACCAAGAAAGTAAATAAGGACAAGAAGATACATTTATTAGCTAAATTAATAACCTGCCCTATATGTGGTGATTCTTATACTAGTAAAACTGCTAGTGCTAATAAGAGTGGTGAAAGATATAGGATTTGGAACTATTGCTGTGTTAGTAAGTACAACTTTAGTGAATGTACTTCTGATATTACTTTAAATGCGGATAATATAGAAAGCATTATATGGCAGTTGACCAAAAGAGAAATTCTAGCACTACAAGAACTATCATTAGAAGAAAGGCAATCTAAGATTGATGAAGCAGAACAGAAGTTAGCTTCTTATAAGGACGAACTAGATGTAATAGCTAAATCTATTGATAAGTTAAATGTTAAGAAGAAGAAACTGGTAGCCTTATTCCTGGATATAGAAGATGATGATACAGCTATATTTAATGAGCAAAGAGAAGCTATTAATAAGGAAATAGATAGCTATAATAATAGAATCCAGTTCCTTAATACTGAAATAACTATCTGTGAAGGTAATATAGCCAGATTTAAAGAAGCCGATTTTACAGATGAAGTTCTGGATAAAATAGAACAAGACCTATTAAAGAAGAAAGAACTTATAAAGGAATATATTAAGGTTATCAGACCTTATAGGCTTACCAAAGCTAGGCTGATTTTAGAAGTAGAATCCAAACAGACTAACTATTGTATTCTGTTTGAGCCTAGAAATAGCAAAAGAAGATGCTGGTATATTCAATCTTCTTTAGCACAGTGGCAAAACGGATTATTAAAGACCTCTACAGCACCTTTGGGAAACTTCTTCTATATTCCTATGGCTAGCCTTCTACTAGATGAACCAGATGATTTAGATGCTATTGCATCCTTTGAGGATATGAAGGAAATCTGTAGTATTAATAATTATGTGATAGAATACTAAAACAAACCCCCAGCCTACCAATTAAAGTAAGCTGGGGATAGTTATATTTAGTTAGATTTTTTATTCGGGCAGTGCCTATTTTACCGAAATCAAATTAATAATGTTATCTAATGTTATACATCTTGATGCTTTGTTTAGATAGTATATAGCATTTAGCATATCAAATACACTGCTTATAAAAGATTCATCATCTGATTCATATATAATATTTACTAATTCATTATACTTATAATGACTAACATTAAGATGTGTCGTTATATATTTGTAATTAGTAATATTTTTAATTCTCTCAAAGCATAAATTTCTTCTAGCTGATTGTTTTTGTAATTTTAAGGTAAATATGTCTTCACTTAGTTTCTCGATGGATTCACATTGGTCTATTAAATCTATAAATCTGACAGTTTGCCCATTTACAGATTTTTGTAGGATATATAGTTGCTTTACTTTATCTAATATTTTATTAAATTGAAGCATCCAGCAAGACCTGTTGACTATTTTAAAAGTCTGGAACAATACTGTATTAATATCTTCCTCTTCATCTCCTTGAAGGAGTTTTATAGTTGTTCCATAATTAAATACATAAATAAATTTGTACCATTTATTCACACTCTTGAAAAGATAACCATTGAATCCATTGCCATTATATAGGCGAATATTAGTTATCCCATTGTTAATAATTGATTCAAGTGTGTTAATAGCATCATTTACTATTGCTTGCCGTTTTTGTAATGCAATTTCCCAACTTTCCATTTTATAACATTAAAATATTGCTTCAAAGATAATCATTATTTATTGATTTAGACCATTCACCATTTACTAAGGTAAATCTTTGAGCCTTATTAGAAGGAATCATAATAACCTTCTTATAGTAGTTACCATTATCGGCTGCTGTAGTAGTCGGACAGTATTTATAATCTATAGTACCAAAGTTCCTAACAGTATTAGTACTATACCAATAGGCATTAACTTTAGTTCCATCTGTAAAGAAGTTAATGTAGTATGCTGTATCTGACTGGCTATCTTTCTTATCCTTCACTAAGGACTTATATTTAGATACTTCCATTAAGTGAGTATCATAGCCTTCATACTTAATATCTCTTACCTTTATTTCGGCTACTACCTTCTTATCATTATAAGTAAAATAGTAGTCCACTGGTGCAAACTTATCTTCTGTAGGATGCAGATTAGTAGCACCCACTTGTATTAAAAATGATTCTAGTAGTTTCCTTCCATTTAGTTCTAATTCATCAAATTTATCCATTTAAGCTAGTAATTTGTACTAGCCTGTATTCCATTATCATAAATCATTAGCCATTCACATTAACCATATACCATTTACAGGCTAATGGGTTATTCTTCCTTAGCAGGTTCTTCTTTAGTTTGTAAATCCTGCTGTACCATCTGTAACAGCCCAGCTACATCTTTATAAGGTTGCTGGACTAAGTAGTTAATAATTGCGTTAATAGTTTGTTCTGACATACGTTTCATTCACTTAGTATATTTAATGCTTCATCTGATTCTGATATAACTGCTTCTTCATCTACCCACATAGTTCTTATCTTTAATAGCCTTAATAACCCTATCTGTTTCTTCTGTGATATGTTGTTTAATCTCATTTACTACAGTCCTAATAAGGAAATACATTAAAACTGCTAAGAATGTTAGTAATACATAGGTTGTAAACATAGTATATATAGTTTAAGTAGTTAATAATCAAAGTAAAGTAAGGCTATCTTCACAGACTACCTTACTGAATGAATAACGAAGTTAGTTATAAAATAAATAATCTATGTGATAGGATAATCTTTGTAGTAGAAGTATCTGTAGTATTATTACTTTGATTAGTAGTAAAATAGAACTAAATTACTCACTAATCAGAATGATAAAGTCATTCCTATTTAACTCTTTATCATATTGCAAATATAGTAATAATATTTTGCATATCAAAACTAAATTACAATAATTTTAATAATTCATCTAAACACTATCTTAGGTCTGATTATTGTAGTTGAGAATAAAGGTTTAGTAGTATATCTGTAAGGAAATCATTTTCTTCTACAGTTTTAAATCTTTTCCTGTCTTTAAGTTTGGTAGCATTATAATAAAGAGAGAAATTAGCTGTTAGTTCATTAGTGCCAGCTAGTAAACCTGCCATCATTATACATTTAGAACCTTTGTAAAACTTAATACAACCACCTTCTTTATAAAGTCGGATGATATATTTAATTCCTATGCTGTTTAAAATTTCCTTAGCTTTAATACCAGCTTCTACTGCATCTTCCTTTAGCTTTAATATTCTAGCTTCTTCTGATTCCTTTGTACTGGGTGTAAAGTCAATAACCATAGCTTACTTAATTTTAATGTACTGAATAATATAACCTCTTACCTGCTTACCATCTATTCTTTTCCTAGCTTCCTTAAACTTAGCATAATCTTCAAAGTCTTTAATGCTAGCTTTTCCTTTGATTCCTAGTGTACCATAAATACTATTCAAGCAATCTTTAATATCAGCAGAAGGAATAAATTCACCGATTCTAAATGCAGGAATAGTAAGCAGTAACTTAGCTACCTTAGCATTATTATCCATCTTTTCAGAGATACTAATAAGAAGTCTTTGAATATGTGAAGTATGATATTTAAGTTCCCTAATTTGTTCCATACCTAGTAGTTCATAAGCATCTTTGATATAGCTATATTTCTTCTTTAATAAGGCTAATCTATCATTATCTGTAAGACTGAATACCATACCTTCCTTTCTTTGCATTATAGAATCATATTCTTCTATGGCATCCTTAAAGGTAGTTCTGGCTGAATCATTCTTTAATAGCTTATCAGAAGTCTTATCTGTACTGCATCCTACAGCCATACCAGCCTTATTATATTCAGTGCTTAAATTAACTTGTAAACTGTATGTATGGTTAAGTACCTTGAAGTTATAAATATCTAGTTTCATCCTATTAGGGTCAAATACAAATTCACCAGTTTCTTCATCCTTCCAAATGTAATGATAGATACTTTCTTTAGTTCCTTCCTTAATTTCCTTATCATTATTAACCTTAGTAATATATGATTTAGCTTTCTGTTCTTCTTCTAGAACTACCTGCTTATATTCTTCATAAGTAAGGTCTGTATTGTATCTGGTAGCTTTATAAAGATGTGTAATAGTATCTGCATACTGGGTATTTCTAATTCTACCTGCTATCTGTCTTACCTGTGTACTAATATCCATTAAGGTTTGTGCCTTGGTGCTTTCAGAGATGATATAAATTTTACCTTCTGTATCAAATAAATCACAGCCTTCAAAGCAGGTGGAAGTATAAAAGTTTATCTTCTTTACAGGGTCAGTAGTTTCACCATTAGTAACACCTTGACAAGTATGCTTATAGCTTTCATTATTCTTGCTAAAGATGATTCTGGTATTCTCATTAGTAAGGTTACAGTTCTTAATCATAGTAGCAATAAATTCCACCGAGTTTACAAAGAAGTGGGCATTACCGAATACTTTACCTTCTAAGAAGTCATTGATAACTTTCTTTACTGTAGCACCTACATACTTACATTGTACTGCATTTACCTTTACTTCGGTCTTATCTTCCCAGTCTATTTTAAAGGTCGGAATATCCTTTAGTTCTTCCAGCATTAAATCATATTCAATAGGGGTAGCTGTTAAGAATGACCATTCTTTGAATTTCTTGTATTCGTCTAATACAGTCCTTACAGCCTTGTTTCTAAAGACATACTGGATAAACAACAGGTGTAGTTCATCTATTAGTAAGAAGTAGTTATAACCAATAATACCAGCAACTTTAGCTAAACTATCATAAGTACACATAATCTTTTTAGCAACTTTCTTAGTATTCAAATACTCTCTAATTTCGTATGTGGTAACACCTTCATAAACACCTAGTACATTAACCTTACCATCTGTATTATATTTCTGCATCTTATTCTTAATTAGTGATACAAAGGGAACACATATAATAGTATCTTTACCATCTTCTAAAGCTATAGATGTTCCGCCACAGCCTACTTTACCTTTATCTATTAAATATCCTACTGGTAAACCATTCTCTTTGAATAATGGATATTCACCTAAATACTTGTACTCTTTAGTAATAATAATGTTTGTCATAATTGTAAATTGTTTGTTTAGTTAGTCGGTTTAAAATCTGGAGTTTAGAAGCATCTGGAGTTTGAATTATGGGTGTGACATTTTTGGGTATTCTTTCTATAGAAGATTGAGGTTTCGCTACCAAAATTTGTCACACTTGAAATAAAATAATAAGCGTATCACTACGCTTACTATTCTACGCTTAACTAACCCAAACTCAAAAATTATGATGAATAATTAACATTCAGTACCTAAAATATGCTCAAAAGGTACTTATGGTAATAACTTTGTGATTCTTAGATGTGAATTAAGTGGAAGAACTGGCTAATCAGCTAGCCAGTCCACTTAGAAAATCGAATTAAAATCTATGTTTCAGTATGATAGTTTCCTTCATTTATTGTAATACAAAGATAGTGAAATATTTTGACATATACAAATTAATTATAACAAATTTTAAAATTTATATTGAGGATGTTATAACAGCTATATTCTTGTATTACAGTATGCAAAGTGATGGATGAATGAACTTAAAGTAAAGTTTCTTATCACTCCTTTCCACTAGACCAGCTTCTAAAGCTGAATATACTGTATTATGTTGTACCCCTATTTCGTGAACTATTCTATTTAGAGATAGGTCTACAATATTGGATGCTATTCTAGACCAGCATTTGAATCGGATTAAGAAGCCGATTACTAATCTATCTACATCTGTATCTAACAGGCTGCTATCTATGGTTACAAAGAACTTGGTAGGTTCTGTATAGCTATACTTATTACTGCATCCAGTTCTATCTATTGTTAGGTTGGCTACTTCTTCAAACTCCTTTAGATGGTTAAAGATGGTAGTTTCACTAACACCTGTTATTCTTACTATATCTTTAATAGTACTATCTGGATTCTTACTAATGGCTACTAATGTGCAGAAGTAAGTAAATGCTTCATTATTGGTTAATGTTTGTAATACTGGTATGCTTAATTTAATGTTCATTGCTTGGAGCGTTTGATAATTGATAAAGGTTATCTATATTTGCATATTATTTAATCTATATAGCTATGTCGGAGTATAAGAAGAAATGCTTTGTGATAATGCCTATTAGTGATGCTGAAGGCTATGATAAAGGACATTTTACTAGAGTTTATGAGCATCTTATTAAGCCAGCAGTAATAGAAGCTGGTTTTGAGCCTGTACGGGCAGACGATACATCTAAAGCTAATTTTATTGTAATGGATATACTACAACAAATACTAGCTTGTGATATGGCTATATGTGACCTTAGCTCTAGGAATCCTAATGTGTTTTATGAATTGGGAGTTAGACAATCCTTTAATAAGCGCACAGTTCTTATATGTGACAAGAATACTGTTAAGCCATTTGATACATCTGGCATTAGAACTTTAGACTATAGTTCTTCCTTAAGAATTGATGAAGTGAAGAAGTCTATTCCAGAAATAGCCAAATGCATCAAAGATACTTATGAAGCAGATGCCAAAGAAGTTAATTCATTGTTACAATTATTATCTATTGAGCCAGCAGTATTACCAGATAAAGTAACACTATCACAAGACTCCAGTATGATTCTAACTGCTATCAATGATTTAAATAAAAAAATTACTTTAATGATGCCTCCTATAGAGAATTGTACAGTAAATGACAAAGCAGTAATTAGGCTTCCTAGTGGAGAATTAGTACATATAGGTGACATAATATATAGTGATGATAATTTTGCAACTCCTTTAGGTACATTGGAAGGGGACAACAGAACTCATATAATGATACGGAACGATAAGAAGGAGTTAGTTGCTATACCTAGAAAATCTGAGAAAGGTTTTAGACTAGCAACTCTACCGTTTTAAAATGGTTTACTTACATTTATAACTCTTATAGTGTTCTTTTGCGTGGCACTCTTTACAGATAGACATAAGGTTATTAAAGTCAAATGCTTTGGCTAGCCTTTTAGTGCCAGTATAATTCATAAAGGAATCTATGTGGTGAATATCTTCTGCTGCATTAATAATGCCTTTGGCTAAACAGAGTTCACATAATGGCTGCTGCATTAGCTTTGCCTGCCTTAATTCCTTCCATTTGGTAGATTGGTATATCTTCTGTCTTTCTTCCCTGTTAAATGTTCTGGAAGGCTGCTTATTCGGTTTCTTTAGGTATGGCATATAGTTCTGATGGTATTATGTATTCACCTTCTTCATTCTGTACTTCCAATGGTGCTAATTTACTATTCATTGTATAGCTGGACTTCTTAGCATAGCATCTTATAGTATTGAATTGCACTCTTAGTAGTTCTAATACAGATTCTTCTGTTACATCTTCCAGTCCTACTTCCATACATCTTATTACTGCTTTCTGTAGGAAATCTTCTACAGTCTGGAACATATAGATAGTATCTTTATAGTATGTGGTGTATTGCTTTACTAATTCGGGATAATGCTTGGCTATTATATCAGCTATCTTAGAAGCATTTCTATGAAGTGGCTTATCTATTACTGTATTGTAGCTGTACTGGTCATATTGTGGCTTCCAGTTAATTATCTTATCTGCTGTTTCTGTATCAATGTGAAATAATGCTGCTGCTTTGTCTAGTCCGTAATCATATATATACTGTAGAAGGACTGATTTAGGTGGTCTTATCATTCTTGAATTTAATGTACTGGTTAATGGTTTCCCTGTTATAATTGAAGAAGTCCTTTAGTATGGCTTCTATTAGTGGTGCTTTATCTGATTTGTGGTTAGTATGTTCATCTATAATATCAATATTTCTATTAAAGAAATCTGCTATTATCAATCTTAGTAGTTTAGACCTGTCTTTGCCTAGTAATTGCTGTAGTTCTGTTAGTAGCAGGTCAGTATTTAGGTCTATTTTAGCTTTAATTTCTATTGGGTAATTACTTCTTCTTTCCATAGTTTAGCCTTTAATTGTATTACAAATTTACTAATATCTTAACAGACTTCCAAATAAATAATTCACATTCTTTAATAATTATATTATAGTGATTATAAGTCAATTAGAGCCATTACATAGCTTTATAAATTATAAAAATTAAATAGACTATAATATGATAAATTACACTATTCCAAAGGACATTGAAAAGGATGCTAAGGTATATATGCAGAATGTACTGGAACAGCTGGATAGTACTGGTATGTTAGAGAATGTGGATAGTGCAGCTTTAACAATGCTGGCTAGAAACTACAGTATGTTCATTAAGGCATCTAAACAGTTAGAAGATGAAGGTTTGACTGTTACCAGTGATAGGGGTAACATTGCACCGCACCCAGCTATTAAGATTGCTAAAGATGCTCAAACACAAGCTATGAAAGTTATGCTGGAGTTCGGACTAACAGCCAAGGCTAGAACTAAATTGCCTAAAATAGAACAGGACGGGTATAATCCATTTGAGCAGTTTATAAAGGAAGGAAAGGAAACTAGGTAATGAATACCAAACTTTACTATGAATATTGTAGTAGGGTTCTTAATGGTGAAATAATAGCTGGTGAAACAATTAAGCTGGCTTGTAAGAGATTCCAGAATGACCTTAAAAGGGATGATTTAGAGTTTAGAGAAGATAAGGTAGATAGAGCCATTAAGTTTATAGGGACTTTAAAGCATTATACAGGTAAACATTCTGGTAAACCATTCACCTTAGAAGGATGGCAGCAGTTTATAATAGCTAATATAGTTGGATTCTACTGGAAGGGAACTGCTACCAGAAGATATACTAGCAGCTATATAGAAGTAAGTAGAAAGCAGGGTAAGACAGCTTTGGCTGCTGCTTTATGCTTGTATTATTTAATAGCTGATGGTGAAGATGGTGCAGAAGTATTACTGGCTGCTAATAGTAAAGAGCAGGCTAAGATAGCCTTTGGTATGTGTAGCAAGTTTAGTAAGGGATTGGATTCTAAAGGCAAGTATCTTACAGCCTATAGAGCTGATATTCTGTTTAACCTTACTAATTCCAAGTTGAAAGTATTGGCTGCTGATGATAGTAAGCTGGATGGATTTAATGCTAGCTTTGGTTTATTGGATGAATATCACGCTGCTAAGAATAGTAAAGTACGTGATGTTATTAAGTCCAGTATGGGGATGAGAATGAATCCACATCTTTGTACTATTACTACTGCTGGCTTCGATAAAACTTTACCCTGTTATCAATTAAGAACCGTAGCTATAGAAGTGCTTAATGGCTTAAAGGTAGATGATGAAATGTTTATAGCTATCTATTCTTTAGATGCTGATGATGATTGGAGAGATGAAAAGAACTGGGTTAAATGTGCACCAAACTTGGATATTACAGTAACTTCCAAATACATTAGAGGACAGGTACAACAGGCAATAAATAACCCTGCTGATGAAGTCGGAGTTAAAACTAAGACTTTGAATTTATGGTGTGACAGTTCTAATGTGTGGCTACCAGAGGACTATATTATTAAGTGCAGTCAGGAAGTAGACCTTAATAAGTTCGCTGGTATGGATTGCTATGTAGGTGTGGATTTGGCTGCTACTTCGGATTTGACTGCTGTAGCCTACTTAGTAGTACTGGATGGTACTTACCACTTCAAAACACATTACTATCTTCCAGAATCGGCATTAAAGGATAAGGCAGATAAGGAACTTTACAAATACTGGAAGCAGCAGGGGTATCTTACTGTTACCAGTGGTAATGTTACTGATTATGACTATATAACTACTGATATGCTTAGATATGCTGATGTAGTTAATATCCAGTCTGTAGGATATGACAAGTATAATGCTACACAATGGGCTATAGATTCTACAGAGCAGGGATTACCATTAGAAGAATATCCACAAACACTAGGTAACTTTAATATGCCTACTAGAGAACTGGAAAGGCTGATACTATCTGGTAAGGCAGTTATTGATAACAATGAAATAAATAGGTACTGCTTTAGAAATGTTACTTTGAAGTCTGATTATAATGGTAATGTTAAACCGAATAAGGCAGTAGATAAGAAGAAGATAGATGGAACTATAGCAATGATACAGGCTTTAGGTATGTATCTGAGAACACCACATTACACAAATGAAATACTGACTATTTAATGGGAATTTTTACTAATTGGTTTAAAAAGAAAGAACCAGAACAGGAAACCAGAGGGTTATTCTGTGATTCCTTAATGTATAATATGAATGGCGGTTATACCACTAATAAGGCTATGCTGTTATCTACAGTCTACAGATGTGTAGATGTTATTAGTGATGCAGTGGCACAGCTTCCATTAGAGCCATATTACATTAATGATTCTGGTTATAAAGAAAAGTTTATTAAGCATCCTACTTACTACTTACTGAACAAAGAGCCGAACAATAAGATGAGTAGGTTTACTTTTATAAAGACTTTGATAGTAAGTACACTGCTTAAAGGCAATGGATATGCTTACATAGAAAGAGATGCTAAAGGAGATGTAGTGGCACTTCATTATTTACAGCCAGATTATGTTACTATTACTGAACAGAAGGACGGAATTAAATATAGTGTTGTAGGCATTAAAGGACTGGTAGAGCCTTGCAATATGATTCATATACTGAACTTTAGTTATGATGGTATTACTGGAATCAGTACTTTACAACACGCCAGACAGACTTTAGGACTGGCTACAGATTCTGAATCACACGCACAAGGATTCTTTAAAGGTGGTGCTAATCTGGCTGGTATTCTTAAAGTACAATCTACTTTAACTGGTAAGCAGAAGGTAGATTTAAAAACTAGCTGGCAGACTGCTTTTAGTCCTACTACTGGTACACCTAATGGAGTAGCTGTATTAGAAGGTAATATGGACTTCCAGCCTATTACAGTGAATCCTGCTGATGCACAACTATTAGAAACCAGACAGTTTAATGTAATTGATATTTGTAGGTTCTTCGGGGTATCACCTGTAAAAGCATTTGACTTATCCAAGAGCAGTTATAGTACTGTTGAGGCTACCCAGCTGGCTTTTCTTACTGATACATTATCACCATTACTAGAGAAGATAGAATTAGAGTTTGAAAGGAAGCTGTATAAGCCTTCTGAAAGGAGTAGAATAGATGTAAGATTTGATACTTCTGTATTACTAAGAGCAGACAAACAATCTTTAGCAAACTACTACAATACACTGTTTAATATCGGTGTGGTTAGTGCCAATGAGATTAGAAAGCAGTTGGATTTACCTGCTATAGATGGTGGGGATTCTCACTTTATACAGGTTAATCTAATGGAGATTAAAAATGCTGCTAATAACATTCCATCTAATAACAATATAATCAATGATACAGACAATTTACAAGGGAACTGACTTAGTATTCAATATTAAGTTGGAAGATAAGGACGGTATTCCATTTAGGGTAAGAAACACTTCTGAATTTATACTTAGACTTTACACCACAAACCCAGCAGAGTTTATAGAATGTAGTTTTAAAGGTGGTGATTTGACTGGTATAGTGGAAGAAGATAGAATAGATAAGGCGGTTATTAATTCATCTGACCTAGATAAGCTACAATCTGGACTAATCTATTACAGCTACAGCTTTAAAAGTCCTAATGCTATGTTTAATGATGCTTATTATGATGAGGTAGTAAAGGGGCAGACTAATTATTATTTGAAGTAATGGAACTACAGAGAGCAACTAAAGAAGGAGTATTAGAACTGGATAGAATCAGTGCCAAGATTGGTAGTACAGTTAATGCTGTATGGGGTACTATAGAAGGTGATATTACTAAGCAGACCGATTTACAGGATGAACTAAAGAAGGTAAAGGATAGTATTCCTACTAAAGTTCCTGCTGATGGTGGTAATGCTGATACTGTAAACGGACATACAGTAGAATGTGATGTACCTGCTAATGCTAAGTTTACTGATACTGTTTATGATGATTCTACTATTAAGGCTGGCATAGCTAATAAGGTGGACAAGGTATCTGGCAAAGGTTTATCTACTAATGACTACACAACATTGGAGAAGCAGAAACTGGCTGGACTTAGTAACTATGACGATTCTGCATTAAGAAAGTATATTGAATCCTTAGAGGAACAGAACAAGCTATTAAAGGAACAGGTAGCAGCATTACAGAATCAGATAGATAATACTGGTTGGATTCTATTGGAATAATAACAATACTATGAGAGAACTAAGAAACTGTAATGAAATTGTAAAGATGGATTCTAGGACTGTAGAAGGGTATGCTTTAGTATTCGGTAAGCAGTCTAGGGATTTAGGTGGCTTTACTGAAGTAATAGAACCTACAGCCTTAGAAGGTATTTTAGAAAAGTCTGATATACTATGCTTACTGAATCACAATGAGGATAGAGGTATATTAGCCAGGTCTAAATATGGTACTGGAAGCCTAGAATTAACTATAGATGATACTGGACTTAAATACAGGTTTGAAGCACCTAACACTGCTTTAGGTGATGAACTGTTAGAAGGTCTTAGAAGGGGTGATATTAGTACTTCTTCATTTGCCTTTACTATCGGTAAAGATACTTGGACTAAGAAGGAAGATGGTAGTTATTTAAGAACTATCAATAGCTTCAAAGAATTATTCGATGTATCACCAGTATATAAGGAAGCATATCCAGATACATCTATAGCATTAAGAAAGATGCAGGATTTAGAGAGCGAGGATTTAAAAGATTACTTCGCTGGACTTAGGAGTAAGTTAAACTAATGAACACCTTAGAACTACTGGACAAAAAGGAACTGCTTCAAAAGAGAGCAGAGGAAATTATATCTGGTGCTGAGAAGGAAGTAAGAAAGCTAAATGCTGGCGAGCAGGTGGAATTTGATGCACTTACTAAAGAAGTGGCAGATATAGATATTCAGATTAGGAAGATTGAAGAAGATAACCTTAAACAAACAACACATACAACTAATACTATGAAGGAAAAGTTTTCACTTTTAAAGGCTATCAATGATGTAGCCAATAACAGACAATTAGACGAGAGAGCACAGGAAGTAGTAACTGCTGGTATCGCTGAAATGAGAAAGGCAGGTCAATCTTATAGCGGACAGATTGTACTTCCTATCGAGGAAAGAGGTGATATTAAAGCTACTGTAGCTACAGCAGGACAGGAGAATGTAGCAGAAGATAAGTTAGGCATTCTAGAACCATTGAGAGCAAGTTTAGTATTGGCACAGGCTGGTGCTTCTTATATGACAGGACTTGTAGGTAATGTTTCTATTCCTGTTTATTCTGGTTCAAATGTAGGTTGGGCTGGTGAAGTTGATGCTGCTTCTAATGGCGGTGGTACATTCTCAGAAGTAAACCTAGAGCCTAAAAGACTTACTGCTTACATTGATGTATCTAAGCAGTTCTTAATCCAAGACTCTAATAGTGCAGAAGAAATGCTAAAGAGAGATATTGTATCAGCTATTTCTAATAAGTTGGAAGCTACTATTTTGGGTACTGCTGCTGGTTCTGCTACACAACCTGCTGGTATGCTTAACGGTGTAACTGCTGATACTGCTGCTGTTACTTATGCAGACTTTGTAAATATGGAAGCTGCATTAGGTGAGAAGAATGTAAGAGGTGATATTAAGTTTATTGTTTCACCTTCTGCCAAGGCTGTATTAAAATCTACTGCCAAGAATCAAAATTCTTTCATTATGGAAGGTAACGAGGTAAACGGTTATCCAGTTCTTTGTACTTCTGCTGTTGCAGGTAAGGGTATTGTTTATGGTAACTTCGCTGATTTGGTTATCGGTCAATGGGGTGGAATTGATTTAACAGTAGACCCATATACACAGGCTGCTAACGGTAAAGTAAGACTTGTTATCAATGCTTACTTTGATGCTAAGCCTAGAAGGGCAGATGCTTTTGTGAAGAAGGTTTTAAAAGCCTAATTATAGTCTATTTAATAAGTAGTAAGCTATGTATATAACTTTAGAACAAGCAAAGAAACACCTGCTAGTAGATGAGGATTTTAGGGCAGATGATATGTACATTCTGGACTTAATAGCTGTAGCAGAGGATTCAGTATCTAAACATTTAGACATAGCTTTAGATGAATTAGAAGTAGGTGGTACTTTACCACCTGCTATAATTCACGCTATGTTACTAATGATAGGTAACTTATATGCTAATAGAGAGCCTGTAGCATTTGGTACGGTAGTTAAACTGCCTTATAGTTATGAATATCTTATAGGACTTTATAAACACTATGAAATAAAATGAGGGCAGGACTATTAAATTATCCAATTACCATACAAGAACCTATAACACTAAAAGATGTATATGGGGCTAATGGTATAGACTGGAAGGATGCTATAAGTACCAGAGCGCAGATTACTTATAATTCTGGAAACAGACAGAACCAGAATAATGAAATAATCCACTGCTATACAGTTACCTTTACTATAAGGCTATATCACAAAGTTAATGAGCAAATGCGAATTATTTGGAATGGCAATAAGTACAGGATTCTTAGTATTAACCGAGAATTATATAAGCAATCAATAACTATAGTAACTGAATTGATAAATGAATAATATAGAAGTAGATGCCAGACAGGTTACTTCTATGTTTGCAGATTTGACTAGTAGACAGCAAAGGCAGGTCTATAGAAGTGCTTTAAGAAAGGGTGCTGGTATCTTAGTCGGTGAAACTAAAAGACAGCTAAGGCAGACTTTAGGCAGGGCAGCTTCCAGTAGAAACTGGTGGAATGGTAAGACCTTAATAAGTGGAATCAAAGCTAATGTTGATAGAAACGGAGAAAAAGCTAAGGTACATATTATGGGGGACTTTAGATTAAAGTTCTTTGAAATGGGTACTAGAGTTAGAAGAACCACTGGTAGTAATACTGCATCTGTTAGAGGTCGGAATCCTATTAGAAGGCAGAGAGCAGCAGCCAATAGAGGTAGTATTAATGCAGCACATTTCTTTAGAACAGCTAAAGCCAATAAGGAAAGGGAAATCTTTGATAATATGGATAACCTTATAAGCCAGTCAATTCAGAGAATAGCTAATAGGAACAGACGATGAGTTTACAAGTAGGTAAAGCTATCTATAATATCCTTAGTAATGATGCAAAGGTTATAGATAGTGTAGGACATAAAATTTACCCTTTAATAGCTGATACAGGTACTACATTTCCATTCATTGTTTACAGAAGAACAAGCATAGAACCATCTGATAGTAAGGATAGGTTTATATATAGTGAAGATACTTATGTGGAAGTGGTTATAGCTTCTGATAAGTACAATGAATCTATAGAAATTGCTGACTTGGTTAAAGATGCCTTACAAGGTAAGAAGGGTAACTATTCTGGTATTAACATATATGATATTAGAATGACAAATGCAGATGAGGATTATATAGAAGATACATTCATTCAGAACCTTACATTCAACATAAAGACAAATGGCAGGACAAGTAATTAACGGTGGTGACTTAATGCTATTTATAGATGGTAAGTCTATAGCATTTGCCACTAGCCACAAACTAAGTATAAATGTAGAAACAGTAGAAACCACTTCTAAGGATAGCGGTGGTAAATGGGTAGCTAAAGCAGCCAGAAAGATTAGCTGGAACTGTAGTACCGAGAACCTTTATTCTAATGATGGTGAAGGTATGACTTTTGACCAGTTATTTGATAAGCTGACAGCCAGAACACCTATTAAGGCTGTATTCTGTTTAGAGAAAGAATATTCAACAAAGAAAGATGAAGTGCCAGAAGGGGGATGGTTGCCAGCTACTACTGGAACTTATTCGGGTAATGTTATTATTACAGCACTTGAAGCTAATGCACCTAATGGAGATAATGCAACATTTACAGCTTCATTTGAAGGTGTTGGAGCACTTACAAAGACAGCATAATTATAAGCCTTTATATCTCTAGGTTATGGAGGTGTAAAGGCTTTATTATTTAATACTTATTGATATGACTATTAAAGGACAAGACTACAAACTGAAATATACTCTTAGAGCCTTATTTATCTATGAACAGATTACAGGTAAGGCATTTGAGTTAAAGACTATCACAGATGAATATCTATTCTTCTACTGTGTCTTAATGGCTAATAATCCAGACAGTTCACTAACCTTTGAGGAACTGATAGAAGCCATAGATGAAGATATGGGTATTATGGTAGAGTTCCAGAACTTTTTAAAGAAGGAACTGGAGAAGCAGCAGCTATTCATTACTAATAATACGGATGCTAAAAAAAAGTCCTAACCACTAAGGAGATATATTCAGCCTTAGTAATAGAAGGTGGACTAGACCCAGAATATGTACTAGATAAGATGCAGATGTATGAGTTAGAACCATTGATTAGCAATCTACATAGGAAGGACAGAAATAGCTGGGAACAGGCTAGAATGATAGCTTATGTAATTGCACAATGTAACAGCACTAAGAAGTTAAAGCCTACTGATATAATGCAGTTTACTTGGGATAGTGATACTATAGGAGAAACATCTATTAGTAATGAAGATATAAAGAGATTGAAAGAGAAAGCTAAACAATATACAACACATAATTAAATATGGCTGATTTAGTAACCAGACTATTATTAAATAGTAGTCAATTCGATAACAACATAAGACAGTCCACACAACAAGTACAACAGTTTCAGCAGGTAGGAAGGAATATCACAGCCACTATAGGAAGATTTGCTGGTGTGCTAGGTATAGCTATGACTGCTGGGGAAGCATTTAATGCTGTTGTTAATAGTTCCAGAGAAGCACAGCAGGACTGGAATACTGTAGTAGGTACTGCTAAGACTACTGTAGATAACTTCTTTTCGTCTTTATATAGTGGTGATTGGACTGTATTTGAGAATGGGATATTAAATGCTATCGGACTAGCTAAGAGATATACAGAAGCCTTATCTAATGCTAAGATGGCTATGGCTATTGGTGAATCTAAAGCAGATAGATTAGAAGCAGAAAGAAATAACTATGAATACCTTATTACTAAGAAGGGTATTAGTAATGAAGAAAGGACAGCAGCCTATAACACTTACATAGAATTATCCAAGAAGGAAATCTTAGAGAGGGAAAGTAAAAGTAAGTACTTCTGGGAACAGATTCAAGAAGTAATGAAGGCTAAAGGTGTTACTGGTATCAATGATGCTAGGGAAGCACAGAAACTATATGAGAGTTTATTAGACCCGTCTACTAAGGAATATGCAGATTTAGAGAAGTACAAGCAAAGGAAGTCAGATGCTAAAGGTACTAGGAATCTAGGTTACTTAATGATGATTAGCGGTGCTGGTACAGGTGGTGAAGGATTAGACACTTATACTAGAGGTGTTAAAGAACTGGAAGAAGCTACAGATGAGAGCCTAGAGAATATGATTAGATTCCAGAATATCTTTACTTCGGAAGTCGGTGAAGAAGTAAAGGATATGCTAGATAAGGCTATAACCTTTACTGATAAGGCTGGTACTATTAAGAAAGATATGTCTGATGCAGGACAGGATTTAAAGGATGGTCTTAATAATGGAGAGGTTAAATTAAAACCTGTTATTCCTACTGGTTCATTAGCAGAACTGGATGCACAGATAGCATCTTTAAGAAAGGAATTAAACCTAGCTATTAGTAATGAAGATAGGATAAGAATCAATGCTGAACTAAATGCACTTACTGAACAGAAGCGGGTAATAGAGTTCCAGTACAAATATCCTAATGCACCTACTGGTAAGTTGGATGGCAAACCTGCTGGTTTGGCTGGTATGGTGAAGCCAGAAATACCTACTTCACTTCCTAAGTTTAGTAGCCCTATTACTAATAAGAATATCAAACTGAATAATGAGTATGCACAAAGTTTAGGTGCTATAGCTTCTATTATGGGTTCTGTAACCAATATGACCAATGAAGGTGCGGCAGCTTGGTTAAGTTGGGGTGCTAATTTGATTAGTGCTGTAGCGGCAGCTATCCCACAAATTGTAGCATTAACTACAGCCAAGAAAGGTGAAGCTATTGCCAGTGGTGTAGCCAGTGCAGCCCAAACCCCGTTTGTAGGATGGTTGTTGGCAGGTGCAGCAGCAGCGGCTGTAGTAGCAGCTTTGGCTAGTATTCCTTCCTTTAGTACTGGTGGTATATTCGCTGGCAATAGTACTATTGGAGATATGAACCTGGCTAGGGTAAATGCTGGTGAAATGATTCTTAATAACAGACAGCAAAGGAATCTGTTTAACCTGCTTAATGGCAATGGGATTATAGGTTCTGCTGGCGGTGGTCAGGTAGAGTTTAAGATTAGAGGCAAGGAACTTGTAGGAGTTCTAGCCAATTACAATAATAAAACAGCTAAAGTAAGATGAAATATACAGCACAATTCTATGATATAAATGAGAAGCTATACACATTGGAAATAGGTTCTGGAGAAGTGCAGAACATTACTTTATCTGCTACACCATTCATAACCGAGTTAGAAACTTCTGATTCACATCTATATAAACCTTGTAAGTATAGCAGTGCTACTATAGGAATGATTACAGACGATTATAAGTTTGATTTGTATAGTAGTACAGCACAACAGAATAAGGTAGTTCTTAGTAGTGCTAGTGGTATTGTATGGGTTGGGTATGTAACACCCAATCTATACAGTCAAGGCTATGAGAATGAATTAGAAGAAATAGAGGTAGAAGCCATAGATGCACTCAGCACATTACAGTATTATAAGTACACCACTATAGGCGGTAAGAAGAATATAGTTTCATTTACCCAGATTATAAACCATCTGCTTAGTAAATGTAATGCTTATAGTTCTTTCTATATTTCAGATAATACACAATTAAATGCTACATCTGACTTTTGTTTACCTAGTAAGATGTATATCAGTGAACAGAACTTCTTTGATGAAGATGATGAACCTATGACTATGCAGGAAGTTCTGGAAGAAGTTTGTAAATACCTTAATGTAACTGCTGTAGCTGATGGTGATAAGGTTTACTTCTTGGATTATGATGCTATTAAAAATGGAATCAATACTTACTATAGATTTACTTTAGGAACAGAAACACCTACTAAGGTTACTTTGCAGCAATCTAAGGAAATAGAAGCCAGTGATTATGTTGAAAATGGTGGTCAGTTATCCTTAGATAATGTATATAATAAGGTTACTGTTAAAGACAGTCTATACAGCTTTGACAGCATTATACCTAGTATCTGGGATGAGAAGTATTTAACTAACTATGGTGGTAGCTGGTCTTATGTGCAGGAAGTAAATGAAGATGGTAAAGGTGGTATGCACAAATGTTTCTTTAAGTATTTAAAGCATAAGAACTATACTTGCTATTACTATGATAAGAATACATTAAATATGGTATTAGAACCAATGGTGTTTAATTATGGTACAAGCCAAAACTTGGTAGGCGCAACTATATGTAAGGCTTTCTTTGAAAAGACTGATAACTTCAATAAGAAGTACAATGATATTAACTTTACCGATTATGTGTTATTGCATATTCATAACACTTATGACGGTCAGTTAAGACCAATGTTTGAATTGGCTGTGAATGATTCCAATGTGTCATTTATTGGTGGTTCTACCTATCTGATTATTAAGGGTAATTTCCTATTTATGGATAGGGAAGGTGAGATGTATATAATGCAGGGGTTAGCAATAAGAATGATGACTTCAACCCAGACAATCTATATATAGACTGTAAGTTAAAGTACGGTAATATGTACTGGAATGGTATACAATGGACTACTACAGATTCTACTTTTAAGCTTTATTTTGACAATCAAGGACAGACAGACCATTGTATTAACAGAAGTTTCCCAGTAAAGAACAATATTACTTGGGATATGGGGTTAGAAGGTGAAGGCTATGCTATTCCGATGCCTAGTACAAATGAAGTGATTATTGGCAAGCCTACATTTACATTATACCATCCGCACAAGGTGGATAATAGTTATAGATGTGATGCAGTCTGGTTGTCTAATTTTGATATACAGGCTAAAGTTCAGAACTTTCAGAAGGAAGCAGATAAGGATTCTGATACTGAATACAGCAACATTATAAACGAGGACTTTGTAAATGAGATGGATTCAGAAGAATTTGCTATATGTACTTGGGATAATAAGGAATGTAACTATAGTGCAGTTTGCTATAGTGCTAATGGTACTAGCTTTACTTATCTGGATAACGTATATAATAAGGCTACTAAGCAGATGTATAGACTGGAAGAGCATCTTATATATAGACTAGTAACGCAGTATAGTACACCTTCTGCTATTCTGAATCTGAACTTACAGAACAAGTTTAAAGTATATGCTACTATGACTGATAACCACCTTCCTAATAAGAAATTCATAGTAGACAGCATTATTACAGATTATAGATTAGGTAAGCAGGAAATACGGTTAATAGAGAAGAAGTAATATGCAATTTACAAGAACAAACATAAATAAGACATTTCGTAACGGTGTAGTTAATGCCAGTAATGTAGCTGTTACTAATGTTGGTGGGGGAAGTTCTTCTTTAAGTGGGAACTTTCTACCTGCTGTTAATAATGGTGATGGTTCATATACGGTGGATTTGTCTAAAGTATTATTTACTGGCAGCGTTATTAGTGAGGGTGAGGTTACAGCTTATGGTTCGTCTGATGGCAGTGGCAGTACTACAACAGGTGGGGTGACTATTATTGATGGTCTGGATTCAGTGGCTACAGATTGTGCCTTGTCTGCCAACCAAGGTAGGATATTAAAGGAACTGATAGATAATACAGCTGGTGGTGTTACTGCACTGGCTAAACTGACAGACGTATCATTATCCAGTTTAACTAATGGACAGATACTAAAGTATGATGCAGTCTTAAAGAAATGGGTGAATGATACTCTAGATAATACCAAGGTAACTTGGACTAATATAGAAGGTAAACCAGCAGACCTTACAGATACCAATATAGCCAAATGGAATGAACTGGCTAAGAATAATCACATACATACTAATAAGTCCGCATTGGATAAGATAACAGAAGCTAATATAACCAACTGGAATGATGCTAATAATAAGAAGCATACACATTCTAATAAGTCTGTATTGGATGGAATAACATCTGCTAAGGTTACTAATTGGGATGGTGTAGCAACTAACTGGAATAAGGCTTTTTACTTTGATTCCAATGGAGATTTGAAGGTTAAAGTAAATGTTATCGGTGAGAAGGAAGTTTCAGCCTATGGTGCAGGTGCTTCTGGTGGAAGTGGTAGTATTACTATAGTAGATGCTTTAACCAGTACGGCTACAGATGCAGCACTTTCAGCCAATCAAGGTAGGATTCTAAGGGAATTGATTGATAATGTTGGCGGTGGTGTAAGTAGCTGGAATGATTTAACAGATAAGCCAAACTGGATAACTGATACTAAACCTTCTTATAGCTGGTCTGAAATTGGTGGTAAACCTTCAACATTTACACCCAGTACGCATACACATAATTATGCTAGTACTGTTAAGGTTGGTTCAACAAATTATAATGTTAGTGGAAATACTATCAGCTTACCAGCATATCCTACAGTACCTTCTGCTTTAAAAAATCCTAATGCACTTACTATTAGCTTGAATGGTACTTCACAGGGTGCTTATGATGGTAGTGCTGCAAAGAGTTTCAATATAACAGCAGCTAGTGTAGGTGCAGCAGCCAGTTCGCATAGTCATTCAATTAGTAATGTTAGTGGTTTACAAGATGCCTTAAATGGTAAAGCAGCTAGTAGCCATAATCATAATAGTAGTTATGTATCTGCATTAGGAACTAATGGCAATTACCTTACTTGGACTAAAAACGGTACTACTAATAATATTACTGTTCCTTATGCCTCAAATGCCGATACAGTGGATGGCTACCACCAAGCAGCATTCAGTATGGGCTGGACTACTTCAACTAAATACAGGGTTGATAGATGGGGAGGTGGTACAGACAAGAACTGGAAGAAGATAGTAACCTATGTTTGTACAGGTGGAGGGCAATATCAAAGCTGTAAAGTCAAAGGTACAATCTACTATATAACAGGTAATCACAATCAAGGGCACGTAATAGATATACCATTTGAAGCGATAATGTATGCTTATGGTGGTACTGCAAACTCAATGTTAAATCAAAGTACTTTATATCTTCCCCCTTATTGTACTTGGGATATGATTAGGATAGTACGATATAATAACAACAGTTGGGAGGTACAAGTAAGGCAACCTAGCGATTGGACTAATATAAGTCTTGAATATACAGTAACTAATAGTGGTGGTAGTGTATCGGCAGGTCAGTTTACTAATACTTCTTATTCAAGCACTGTAGCTAACAATTATAATACTAATGTTAGTAGACCTACTTCAAGTCGTGTCAGTAGTGCCGATAAAGTTAATAGTACATTGTCATTTTCAGCAGGTGGTTTTAGTACAAAGTCATTTAACGGCAGTTCCAATCAAACGGTTAATATTCCAACACATACCAGCCATTTGACTAATAATAGTGGATTCATTACTAGTAGTGCTAGTATCAGTGGTAACGCTGGTAGTGCTACAAAGCTACAAACAGCCAGAACTATTAATGGTACTTCATTTAATGGTACTGCTAACATTACTACGGCAAATTGGGGTACTACTAGAAGTATTTATATCCAAGATGCTACAGCTACTAATACCAGTTCGGCAGTTAGTGTAAACGGTGGTGGTAATGCTTATTTGAAATTACCAACTAACATTAAAGTCGGTACACTTACAGCTACAGGTGAAGTGACTGCTTATTCTGATATTAGGCTTAAAACCAGCATTCAGCCATTAGAGAATAGGGGTTACATTAAACCTGTTACATATAAGAAGGATGGTAAGGATAGTATAGGATTCATAGCACAAGAAGTAAGAGAATTATATCCAGAACTAGTTATAGAAGATAATACAGAAGATAAATATCTATCTGTCAATTATGCACAGTATGTAGCAGTATTACAAGCACAGATAATAGAATTGAATAACAGAGTTAAACAGTTGGAGAAATGGCATTATCAAGTACAGGAATAACAACAAGTCTGGTAGGAAATGCAATAGGGAGCAGCAGCAGGAATGTTGGTGCTCTATGCAGTTCCTCACTTATAAATGAGTGGTCTAAATGGAAACCTATATCAAGTAATGTAGGTACAATGACACTAGCGGAATTGAAGAACAGGAATTATGGTATAAGCATACTGTCAGCCAATACACCAGATTCATTGGTGACACAGATAAAGAATAATAGTAATCTGGGATATAAGTATAATAAACCTATAGGCGGTGCTAACAGTCCTTATAGGTTGGGAGATTTTAGAAACTATGACCATTCGGCAGCGATGCCTGTTGGAGCAAGCTATAAAAATGGTGACAGTGTTAATGTTGGTGGTGTTACTTCATCCAATCACGCAAGCTATGAGAAAGTATTGATGGGTATTGAAAATATGGATGGTGGGGATTCTGCAACTTATCTCAGTAAAGATAATCTGTATACAGTTTATGATAATAGTGGGAATAAGATAGGCTTAAAAAGAGGTGCATTAGTGACAGATGGTACAAATACAGTATGGTATAGTGATAAGCTGTACTGGTGGACTACACAGATGCAGAAGTTTAAAGGTAAAACAGTGACAGTATATGAGTTTTATACCAATGCAACCAATACGCCTACTAATGCTTATGTAGCTAATGCCAATGACAGGTTTTTAGCACTGCCAGAACCAGTATATACTATACAGGTTAAGAATGATGTACCAGCAGGAAGCAAGATTGTTAATACTATATGTACTGCCAAATTTACTAACAGTACTAACCAGTATGTAAGTTATGAAATTAAATTTAGTGCAGTTGGCGCGACTTATAGAGGTGGCACGATTACAAATGTTAGAGCAGTATTAAGTAAGGATAGAAATGGGGTTAATGTTATTGCAAGTACATTATTAAGTAATTCTCTCTATATTGCAGATGAAACAACTTCTCAAACATTCACAGGACAATTATATAATAGAGGTGGTTCAATGATGGCGTATTTGTTGATTTATTATAATAATTCAATTCAATACACAACTGGTATATTAGCCGAGATGCCAGATATACAGTAAGTACTTTAAATTTATTAAGACTATGACAAAGAAGATGAAATTAAATGTACAGTTGGTGGTAGCAGCCTTATTGATATTGGTGGGCTGTGGGCTACTGATTGCAGGATTTACAGTAGCACCATTAGGAATTATCCATAGTAGTGTACTGGTAGCTTTTGGTGAAACTTGTACCTTTGCTGGTGCTCTATTCGGAGTAGATTATCATTATAGGGTAAGACAATAAATAAATTTAGCCTGTAGTCCTTTATTGGATTGCAGGCTATTTTATTAGCTTTGCAGTATGGAATATATAGATTACTATTATAAGGAAATTCAGTATTATGCTATAGTTGAAGGTGACAGGTGTTATTCTGTGAAGCCAGATAAATTTGCTACTGTTTGGTTGGCAGGAAACTATGTGCCTACAGTAGACTTTGATACCTTTAATGAGCAGATAGAATTTGATGGGGACAAAGAAGAACTGTATGAATTGTGTTGCTATATAATATATGTAATGGAACAGCATTACTTTGTAAAGCTAAGACCTACATTAGAAGAATTAAATGCTGATAGTTTGGAAGGCATTACATTAAAATACAAAGACGGTTCATCCTTCACATTAAACAGCAGTAGTATTATTAAGGATGTTACTAATGCTATTGGTGCTAGCAAGAATGGGGAATATAAGGTAGATAGTATATGTAAGTTACCAGAAGTAGCTAATAACACCTACATACAAAGTATGTTCGCTGTAGAACTGGCTAACTTCCTGCATTACTACTTTCCTGTAAAGAGGAAGAAGGATAGTCTGGTTAGCACCAATGAACAGGATATGATTCTAAAGATTCTGCATCTATTTAAATTAACACCTTATTTAGTGAAACGAAGTCGATTTAGACAGTTATTAATGGTGGCTGACAAATTCAAGGAGAATCTAAGCTGGGTGAACTTGCAAGGTCAGTTATTACCTGTAACCTTTATAAAGTGGAAGCAGTGGAATACTAATAACTGGCTAGAAGTAGAATATGAAATGCTAAAAGAAGGTGAAACTGTTAGCTTTCCACCTTTAGAAAGTAACAATTAATTCTATGGTAGTCTGTTTAATGAGCTATAACTTTGCACCAGTAAAACAAATAACTGGTGTGCCAGATACCTAAATAACTTCCGCAGGGCAGCGGTGATAACAATGATAAGAAAAGAAGAAGTAGCAAAGTATGGAACTTGGTTTGGTAAATCAACCCCAGACCACATTATTAAAAGATGTGATGAACAGATAGCCAACTGTCAGAAATGGATTCTGAATCTAGAGCAGCTAAAGCAGGAACAACTAGTTAAGAAGGCAGAAGGTCATAAGGAAGAATTAAAAGCTATGTTGGCTGCAATGGGTGAAGAAGAAAGAAGTAATTTTATTAATGGTTTAAACAGATGAGTATGGATACACAAACAAAAGAATTAATCCAGCTTTGGAATTTACTGGAATTGGGGTTTGAATTAAACCTTAGATATGCTGATACAGGCATTATTAATGAAGGTGATGAAGATGTAGTTATTAATGTTACTGCAATAGCTGAAACTGCTGAACAGTGGAATGAACCTATAGAGCCTAAACAGGTATCTATGTTTGAAGCTGTTGGTCTAGTAGCTGTAGTCAGTTTGGTTAATGATTATATGGAAGAACCTGTTGCATACAAAAGAGGTTCTGTTAATTCATTAGTAAAGCTGATTGGAGATAAGCTATTACAGACTTTTGAAGGGAAACAAGTTAAAATAGATTTTTAAATCAATAGCCAGTTATCGGTAATGGTAGCTGGCTTTAAATACTTATGGTGTATGATAGTAGATAGTATGACTTATGAAGAAATAATATCTGAGTTTAAGAAGGACTGGGAGAATTATTTTCCAAATGTTCTGCCTAGATTTATGAATGATAGCAAGTATCGGAGATATATGCTTAAAGAAGCCAAGGATAATGTTCCTGTATTCTTTAAACCAATAGAACTAACTAGTAATAGAGGAAATAAATATATTTTACAGATAAACAGTAAAGGTAGGTCTGATTACAAAAGAGGTGGGCTAATGTTTTTATTGTTTATGTACTATCATAGACCAGAAGGTATATATGCAGTAATGAGATGTCCGCAATCTAGCTGGGATTTGAAGGAAGCATCTTATAATATCTATATTCCGCATCTGTTTGATAGGTACAGAGAACGAGAACTACAGGACATTCATAAACCAAAGATGCAGACTATTATAGAGTTCTTTAAGAATAACGGGGTAGGTAGATATATAGATGTGACTAATGATAAGTATGATGATAATATATTCTTCACTATTACTAATGGCGTATTACTAGGAGGTAAGTTAGATGATGGGAATACTTTATTAAGGACTTATATAACCTTTGATATGCTTAGAGGTGAGCAGATTGATGATAAGGAAAGATTAATAGCTAGAGTAAAAGAGTATATAGAGAATGAACAGTAAACAACATTAAATACTAATAAGTATGAGAATATTAGAAGGAAAAGAATTAGATGATGCTTTAAAGCAGATGCAAGAATGGGAAGCTAAGAAAGCTAAAGCTATTGAAGATGCTTTCCAAAGAGGGATAGCAACAGGTGAAGATATTACTACTTTATTATGGACTTATACAGATAGTAATCTCAGATGGGAACTATTTGCAGACCTTGCTGAGAAGGGCAAACTATCTGATGAAGCCTTTAATAAAGGACTGGCTATAGCTTGGACTGAGGGCAGAGGTACAGGGGATTTTAGGGCTATACAATACTTTATGAGGTGTAAGAAGGAATTAGTGATGAATGAAGAAGAACTAGCCTATTATAATAGTTTGCCCGATAAGGTTACTTTGTATAGAGGTTGCAGTATAGAAGAGTATGAAGATGAAGATGGAGATAGCTGTTTCGGTATTTCTTGGACTACCAGTAGAGATGTAGCAGAGTTCTTTGCATTTAGAAATGAGCAGGAAGATACTGCTGTATATTCTATAGAGGTTGATAAGGAAGATATAAAGGCTGTATTCTTATCTAGGAATGAATTTGAAGCTATATGTTTTGGCGGTGATGAAGCCACTTTGGTTACAGATGAACCAACAGAACTATATACTAATTATATGGAACGAAAGAAGCAGGAACTAGATGAATTTATGAATAAGTAATGAATGAAGGGGAATGGGGTAATATTTTAAGCTGATAGTGCTTTAAACCCCAGCCTACCCTACTTTCCACGAACTGTAGAATTTGAATATCTAAAACCTTAATATTTCATTACAGATACATTTTGCTAGACTATAGCCCATTAAGACACATTTAAAGCGTAAATCTATAGCTGATGGTGCAACATATACAACAAAAGGGAAGCTAATCACCTCCCTTTTGTGTTAATCTAAGTTAAAATTTAGATTATGTATTTTATAACTAGTTGATTATCAGTGTTATTCTTGACTGTCGTCATTATCAGCAGGTTTCATGTTTGTATAAACGGTCTGAACATCATCAAATTCTTCCAGACGCTCTACCATCTTGTCTAGAGTTTCACGTTGTTCAGGAGTCACATCTTTTAAGTCATTGGGAATATATGTGAAATCACCACCCACTTCTTCGAAACCACATTCTTCCAAGTGTTTCTGAATTGCTGCGTAGCTCTTCGGATCACCATAGATGGTGATAGTTCCTTCTTCTTCATCTTCGTCGAACTCATCCTCTACATTATAGTCAATCAAATCCAGGATCAGTTCTTCCATATCCATTCCTTCTTTCTTCTTGAAAGTAAATACACATTTATGGTCGAACAAGAAAGCTAAGGAACCGGTAGTACCCAAGTTTCCACCGAATTTGTTGAATACTGAACGCACATCTGCTACGGTACGGGTAGTGTTGTCTGTCAATGTATCAACAAATACAGCTACTCCGTGAGGACCATATCCTTCGTAAGTCATACCTTTGTAGTCACTGGTATCTTTACCCATTGCATTCTTAATGGCGCGTTCAATGTTATCCTTCGGCATGTTTTCACGCTTACAAGTAGCGATCACACCACGTAGGGTCGGGTTATTTTCGGGTTCCGGACCACCTGCTTTTACAGCTATAGCGATTTGTTTACCCAGTCTTGTAAATGTTTTGGCCATGTGGCCCCATCTTTTCAGCTTTGTAGCTTTTCTATATTCAAATGCTCTTCCCATTGGATTGTAGTTTTATAATGGTTATTTTTATTATTATCTTAGTTTTGCACCTAGTTTGTTTTCCAAGTTAGCAATCAGTTTGGACATGATCTTGTCAATCTGTTTGTCGTTCAGTGTTGCGCTTTCATCCTGTAACAAGAAGCTCACTGCATAACTTTTTTTACCCGGTTCCAGATTCTTGCCTTCATAAACATCAAACAATTCTACTTCTTTCAGCAGTTTCTTTTCAGTCTCATAGGCTATTTTTTCGATTTCTGCAAACTGTATGTTCTTGTCAATCAACAAAGCCAAGTCACGTTTCACAGCCGGGAACTTGGAAAGTTCTTTAAAGTTGACTTTAGCCGACTTGATGGCTTTCATCAGTTCTTTCCAGTTGATTTCTGCATAATATACCTCATTGTCTATATCGAATGCTTTTTGAATCTTCTTGCTGATGATGCCGAAGGTGGCCAATAACTTGCCGCCACGTGTGTGTACGCTGATGGCTGTTGAATAGATATCGTTGGTCAGGTTGCCGAATACCACGTTGCCGAAATTCAATCCCAAACGGGTAAAGATGTTCAGCACGTATGCTTTTAATTCGTAAACACTGCTGTTTTCATCGGGATGGGCCCATGAATTGCTGACGCGTTTGCCGGTTACCCACAATCCTAAATGATATTCTTCAGCATAAGCCGCAAGCACTTTTTCCGGGTTTTTCTTTTCTGCATTATAAAAATAGCAGTTACCGAATTCAAAGAATTTCAAATCGGCGTTCTTACGATTGGCATTGTGCTGGATACTTTCCAAACCACCGAATAACAAAGTTTGACGCATCACGTTCAAATCGTTACTCAATGGGTTCATCAAGTAAACCAAATTTTCGTTCTTGTATGTTTCCGACCCTTCGTAATAGGAAGCGGCGGTCAGTGAATTGTTCAGTATTTCATTGAAACCACAACCTACCAGTTGCTCTGAAATCAGATTTTGTAATTTCTGGGAGTAATCCACTTCACCTTTGGTGGTCAGGCTGGATTTCAAGGTAGTAGGAATCTCCACATTATTATATCCGTAGATACGGAGAATGTCTTCTACTACATCGCAATCACGTTGCACATCCACACGATAGGGGGGAACTTGTAAAGTCAAGCCTTCGGGTGTTTCGTTTACAATCTTCATTTCAAGACTGGTGACAATGCTCTTTATGGTTTCCACCGGTATGGTTTTTCCTATCAGTGAGTGGACTTTCTCATAATTCAGCTCTACTGTAAAATCGGCTATCGGGGCAGGGTAGTTGTCTTTAATTTCAGAAGAAATAGTACCTCCTGCCAGTTCTTGAACCAGTAAAGCCGCTTCTTTCAATGCATAAATAGTTCCGTTGGGGTCAATACCACGTTCGAAACGGAAAGAAGAGTCTGTGCTCAATCCATGGCGACGGGCTGTTTTACGTACCCAAGTCGGGTTGAAATAAGCGCTTTCCAAAAATACGTCTACTGTCTGCTCGGTTGTTCCCGAATCCAGACCACCGAATACGCCGGCAATGCACATCGGTTCTTCTGTGTTGCATATCATCAGGTCCTTGTCGGATAACTTGCGTTCCACTTCGTCCAAAGTAACGAATGTAGTACCTTCGGCAACAGTCTTCACTACAATCTTACCACCTTTAATCTTATCTGCATCAAAACAGTGCAGGGGCTGGCCGTATGCGTGAAGGATGTAGTTGGTGATATCCACGATATTATTGATAGGACGTACTCCGATCAGGCGTAATTTGTTTTGCAGCCATTCGGGACTCTCTTTTACAGTTACCCCTTTTATGGAAACTCCGGCATAACGCGGACATGCTTCCGTATTCTCTACTTCAATGGCGATGTCCATATCATGGTTATCCACTTTAAACGCTTCTACAGACGGACGTTTTAAAGTGGCTTGTTTGCCGTTTTGAATCAGGTAGGCATACAGATCTCGGGCCACGCCGTAATGTGAGCAGGCGTCCGCACGGTTCGGGGTGATATCCACTTCCAGTACGTATTCGCTTTTGATATTGAAATAATCTTTAGCGGGAGTACCCGGAACAGCATCCGCCGGCAATACGATGATACCTTCGTGGCTGTTTCCGATACCGATTTCGTCTTCGGCACAGATCATACCCATAGATTCAATTCCGCGGAGCTTTGATTTCTTGATGGTAAAACATTCTTCGCCATCGTATAGCTTGGTGCCCAATGTGGCAACCACCACTTTCTGTCCGGCAGCTACGTTAGCGGCTCCACAGACAATCTGTACCGGTTCGCCTTGTCCCAAATTCACAGTAGTAACATGCATGTGGTCTGAATTGGGATGAGGTTCGCAAGTCAGCACTTCGCCGATGACAATACCTTCCAGACCACCTTTAATTGTTTGGACTTCTTCTACGCCTCCGGTTTCCAAACCGATGGAAGTCAGCGCCTCGGCCACTTCATCCGGTGTCAAATCGAAGTTGACGTATTCTTTCAGCCAATTATAAGAGATATTCATATATGATATTTTTTATGTATTTCCAAATGACCTGCAAATTTAGTAATTATTTTCTTTTATCCTGTTATTTATCCATCACAGATTACTCAGATTAACACAGATTTTTCTTTGAGGGAAATAATCCGTGTTAATTCTGTGAGGGATAAATAAATGTCAGAACGGTAAAGGTCCTTCGGGAATAGGGGCTCCGAACGGATTATTGTCGGCAGGTGCGGCATCAGGAGATGGGGGAGGTACACTGTTGCCGCCACCGTTCATTTTGGAACGGATAATACCCGGTGCCTCACCCGGCATAGGCACGATGACATCATCGTCCGGATTCTGGAAGCGGGCGAATTCGCCACGGAAACGCAGCAGTACATCACCTACGGCACCGTTACGGTGCTTGGCGATAATGATTTCTGCCATACCGTGCAAGTCGTTCCCTTTTTCATCCGAGTAGATTTTATAGTATTCCGGGCGGTGGATAAAGCATACCATATCGGCATCCTGCTCAATAGCTCCGGATTCACGGAGGTCACTGAGCTGGGGACGTTTTCCGTCAATACCCTCACGACTTTCCACACCACGGTTCAGCTGGCTCAGTGCGATGATGGGGATGTTCAGTTCTTTGGCTAACCCCTTCAGTGAACGTGAAATGGTACTGACCTCTTCCTGACGGCTACCGAATGACATTCCGCTGGCATTCATTAACTGAAGGTAGTCAATGATAATGATTTTTACTCCATGCTCGCGTACAAGCCGTCGTGCTTTGGTGCGTAATTCAAAGACGGACAAGGATGGTGTGTCATCCACATACATCGGAGCATCGTATAATTCTTTTATTTTATAATCCAATTGTCCCCATTCATACGGAGCCAACTGACCACTCTTGATTTTCTCACCCGGAATTTCGCACACGTTGACAATCATACGGTTGACCAACTGTACGTTGGACATTTCAAGAGAGAACAAAGCCACAGGGATTTTCGCATTTACCGCCATGTTCTTTGCCATGGAAAGCACAAAAGCCGTTTTACCCATAGCGGGGCGGGCGGCAATAATCACCAGGTCGGAATTTTGCCAGCCCGAGGTCATTTTGTCCAATGCATGGAAACCGCTTTCCAGACCACTCAGCCCGTCCGTTCGTGCCGCCGCTTTTTGAAGCATCTCATACGCTTCCTGAATGACAGGGTTGATTTGCGTATAATCCTTCTTCATGTTCTGTTGCGAGATTTCGAACAGTTTTCCTTCCGCTTCCTGCATCAGGTCGTCCACGTCTTGGGTTTCGTCGAAAGCCTTTGTCTGGATGTTGCTGGTAAAGGTAATCAGTTCGCGTGCAAGAAACTTCTGCGCGATGATACGTGCGTGATATTCTATGTGTGCGGAAGAGGCTACCTTGCCGCTTAGCTGTGTTATGTAAAAAGGACCGCCTGCATCTTCCAGTTCACCGGTGCTGCGTAATTGTTCGGCCACAGTCAAGATATCGACTGGTTGCTGGCGTAAAGCCAAAGAGGTAATAGCCGAATAAATAAGTTGGTGACGGCGTTCATAAAAAGATTCGGGACGAAGAATCTCACTTACTAATGAGTAAGCATCTTTTTCTATCATTAAGGCTCCCAATACAGCTTCCTCCAGCTCAGGTGCCTGGGGCTGTAAATGTCCGTATTCGTCAACAGGCTTTGCTTTCGAAGTTTTGGGAGTACGTGTCATTTTTCTCGTTTCTGCCATTGTCGTCTGTTTAAAGTAGGGCAAAGATAGAACTTTTTGCTGAGTTGGACACTCGTCCATTCCCAAAAATAATAAAAGAAATATGAACCTGAATCTACGGAGAAATGAACAATCTGGACAGTAAATGGTTTTTTTATATGGTAAAATGAAAAGTTTGTTCTATATTTGGCGCTCTGTCCGGATAAAAGATGGCGTGCATCTTTGTAGAACGGGCAACAATCTAACGAAACACACTAAAAATAACTATTTAAAGAACAGAATATGATTACATTTCCTAATGCAAAGATTAATTTGGGACTTAATATTGTAGAAAAGCGCCCGGATGGATACCACAATCTGGAAACCATATTTTATCCGATAAACCTGCAAGACGCTCTGGAAGTGACGCGGCGGGAAAACAATGACAAAGAATACACTTTACACATAAGCGGATCTCCTTTGGAGGGTGAACCCGAAGATAATCTGGTAGTAAAAGCCTATAAGTTATTAAAAAAAGACTATCCCGGACTGTTGCCGGTAGATATACACATGTACAAGCATATACCGGCGGGTGCCGGACTAGGTGGCGGATCATCAGATGCCGCTTGTATGATAAAGCTTCTGAATGATAAATTTTCATTGGGACTCAGTACGGAACGGATGGAGGAATATGCGGTAAAACTAGGGGCAGACTGTGCTTTTTTCATTCGGAACAAACCTGTTTTCGCTACCGGAATAGGGAATCTGTTCGAGCCTGTGGAATTGTCATTAAAGGGATACCATATAATTTTGATTAAACCTGATATCTTTGTGTCCACCCGGGATGCGTTTGCCGAAATAAAGCCTGTGCGTCCGGCTGTTTCTTTGAAAGAAATTGTAAGGCAACCTATGGAAACATGGAAAAACAGTATGAAGAATGATTTTGAAGATAGTGTCTTCAAAAAGTTCCCTGAGATTGCTGCTATCAAAGATGAATTGTATGATTTGGGGGCAGTGTATGCCGCCATGAGTGGCTCGGGGTCTTCCGTCTATGGTATTTTCAAAGCACCGATAGAGAATGTGGAAGATAAATTCTGTGGATGCTTTTGCAGACAGAGAGCGTTGGAATAGTGTGGCAGATCAGTGGTTAGTGATTAGTGGACTGCGCTGTCATGCCGCAGGTATTAACCACTAACCACTATAGTCTATCTTTTACATAGTGCCTTGAAATCACAATAGGTACATTTTTCTATGATTTCTGTTTGGGTAAATGATTTTTCCGGATTAAATATCTCTTCTAATAATCCTTGAAGTCGTTCACGGTATTCTTTTTCATATTTACTGAAATCTTCCACAGCCTCTTTGGGCTTTCGTGGCTCGCCCATTTGTATAACGGGAGAATAGGTTTCTGTAGCGGCCCGATGAATATAGAGAAGGGCCGGAGCTATCTTCATCGTTGGTTGCTTGCGGCACATGATGGCGGCATACAGGAACGTCTGGAATACATAGTTGGAACGTTTCTTGTCCGGAATAAACAGAGATTCCACATGGGGTGGGGTGTCTGCATCACCGCCTGTCTTGTAGTCCACAATACGGAGTGTGCCATCCTTGCTGTCCATACGGTCAATAATTCCCCCGATACGTGATTTTATGACTCCTTTGGGTGTTTGTATGTCGATGGGTTCATCCACTTCCATTTCCGATGCAATAAAAGTGAAGGGAGCGTAACGTAAATCATTTTGTAAAAGTTGTTTTAAATATCTTGCAATAACGGCAGAGTTGATAAGTTGTATGCCGTTATATTCCGGTTTCTCGTTTTGCGGAACATTAAAGAATAATTTCTTGAATGCTGTATCCACATAATCTTGCAGCTTCACTTCATTGCGTAGCAACGTTTCCAATGCTTCCTTATTAATGACTTTGCCATGAGTGGTCAGGTCTTTATAAATATGTTCGGCTGCATAATGGAAAATACTTCCGAATGTGGCAGAATCTATTTCCGCACTCACTTCATCGGGGGCGGAGAGGCCGGCTACATACCTATAATAAAATTTTAAAGGACAATCCAGGTAATAATTCAAGGCTGATGGAGAAAATTTTGCTTTGGGATTGGCACGGACATCAAACAGGCTTTGCATCCGGCGCATGACATCCGGGGTCTTTTCTACAGTGATAGGCGAGGTGCCTTGGGGGGACTGTCCGGCCTCCAGAAACTGGCGTGTGATGGGGTGAGGCCATTCAATAAGGAATTGCAGCATGAAACGGCTCCATTCGCCGCGGTTCAGTCCGTCCGAACTGGTATTGTACATCAAGGTAATCCTTTCTGCCCGTTGCAGCAGACGATAGAAATAGTATGCATATACGGCAATCTTATGCTCTATAGTAGTCATTCCGAAAGCTTTGCGCAGGTTGTAAGGAATAAAGGAAGAGTCTCCTCCCGATTTGGGAAGCTGCCCTTCGTTGACCGATAGTAATACCAAGTGGCGGAAATCCAGGTTACGTGTTTCCAATACCCCCATGACCTGCATACCAATGGCCGGTTCGCCATGGAATGGAATATTGGTCGCTGACAAGACCTTGACCAGCAATCGCCGGAATGTTTCGCTCTGTACGGTTAATTCATCTTCTTCTATCAGTGTGCGGAACCGGTTGATGGTGGTATAGGCTTTGAAAAGCGACTCCCGGTAAAGTTGGTTGAATGCATCTGTGTCCTCGGTACCGGAAGTGTTTGCCTGGTAAATGCCTGCCACTTGCTGCAAAGTTTCGGACAGGCGTATGCACAGATTCAGGTTTCCGGAAAGCGGAGTGAAAAGCCGGGTAAGGAATTCATCTTTACCCAATTCGCCGGGTAACGGATAGAAACGGTTGTTCCGGGTCAGTTCTTTTTCCAACAATTCGGCTTGACCGGTGAGTTGCCGGGTATAGGGGTGTTTTAACAGTGTAACAACCGATTGAAACGTGTAGCGGCCGCTTTTGAAATTAAATCCGTGGGTATGCAATTCCAGTAAGGCGATGAGGAAACTATATACAGGAGTTTGCGATAACGGAAATCCCATGGTGATATTGACATGTTTTACTTCTGCCGGCAATGAATGGAGGACCGGCTGAAGCAATGCTTCGTTACACAATACGACTGCGGTTTCCTTTTCCGGTGTAGTCAGATTGTTTCGTATCCATTGAGGCAGGTAACGGGCTTGTGCATTTTCAGTAGAAGATGCGATGTAGTGTACCTCTTTAGGTTTCGAGAGATTTTTGAATAACTCACCGGACAAAGGAGAAGGAAAGTCGCGTAAGTTCCGGCGGATAAACTCTCCGGCTTCATGGGTGACGGCTTGTCTGTTTTCCTTCATATAAAATTCGTCGTAATCCCAATAAAAAACAGCTTTCCCGGCATCTTTCAATTGGGTGAACAACGTATGTTCTACTTTGTTCAGTACATTAAATCCTACAAAAACATATTTCTCGTATGGAAGTTTGTCCACATCCAGATGCTCTATGACGTGGCGGTACATCATTCCTTCGTAGGCAATGTTTTGAGAAGCTAAGGATTCACGGAACCCTTTGTAGATGTTTCCCAATACGTCCCATAAAGAGATAAACCGTTCTTTCAGCGCTGTTCTCCGTTCGATGGAGAAGTTCTGGAAGAACTGCCGGATAGCTTCTTCCTGCTCATCGTCAATGAAGGTGTAGTCGTCCATTATGTTGCGCAGATCCTGTAAATTGGAAAACAGTTTGTCGGTATCCACTTTATTTTTGTCGGCATCGTCAAAATCACTGATCAGCATTTCTCCCCAAAAATAAAAATCATCCAGTGTTTCCGTACTTTGAGTTTCCCGTCGGAATATCTTATAAAGTTCGCATACCAGTTTTACCGGATCACCCACTTCCCACGGAGAAAGGCTACGGAACAATTCGCTGATGCTGACGTATGCGGGCGACCAAATAGGTGAATCCGACTCTTGGGCGAGATACTCATTAAAGAAAAGTCCGGCACGTTTGTTAGGAAAAACCACGGCTGTATGTGCCAGGTTTCCTTTCGTATGTTTATATAAATCGGCTGCTACCAGTTTCAAAAAGCTTTCCATTATTCTATTTCCTCCAGTTCGTTGTTAAATACATACCATAAATAGCCACGGATATGCTCATATCCCATATCTGATAATAAATCCATATATTCTTTCACCTGCTTGTTGTAAGCTTTCCGCTTTTTACCGAATTTAAAGTCCACCACAATCACCTCTCCGTCTTTCATCATCACGCGGTCTGGACGGCGGGTTTGCAGCACTCCTTTTTCCCGATAAATAATGGCACACTCATTGTATAGTTCCCAGCGGCCCGAATACCATTCTTTGACCAGCGGATGCTTCAAAGCCCATTCGGTGAGTTTTCGTATCTGTTCTTCCTGTTGTGCCGACTCTATGATTCCTTCGAAACGCAGGCGTTCTATGGCGGGAGGCACATCGTCCGTGGTACGGATTACGGAGAACAGATTATGCAACAACTGTCCTTGCCGGATGTATTTGTCTTCCGTTTCCTCTTCTCCCCGGATAAATTCGGCAGAACGGTTGGACTGTTTGAATTCGATGTTGGTTTCCAGCGTTTCCAGATGGATAGGCAAACGTTGGGCTACAGTCAGCAGCTTGTTGCCGGATACTTGTTTTTCCTCTTCGTGAGATGAGAGATAGAGCGTTCCCAGTTCGTATATTTCTTCTCCGGTGGCATAGCTCTTTCCGGTCATGTCGGATAAGGCACTTCCCAACAATTCGGATACCGTTCCTTTCTGTTCCGCCTTTCCATATATAATCAAGTTCTTTTTGGCACGGGTAAATGCCACATAAAGCAGGTTCAGATTATCCACCCATAATTGCAAGCGTTCATTCAGGAACTCTTCCCGATAAATGGATTGCTGCATGGCTGTGGAATAGTTGATGGGAACAATGTCAAGATCGCTAAACGGAGCTTGCCGGGGAGCACACCATACCAGATGATTGTAAGTCTCATTCTCCATTTTCCAGTCGCAGAAGGGTAGCAGTACGGTATGGTATTCCAATCCTTTGGACTTGTGGATGGAGAGAATGCGAATTCCTTCCACCTCGCCGGAAGGGATGGTCTTGCTGCCTAGTTTTTCTTCCCAGTAGGTGATAAAAGCGGATAATTCGGAAGAATTGCTTTGCAGATATTCCGTCACGGCATCAAAGAAGGCGCACAGATAGGCATCCTGTTGTTCGATGCAGGACATCTGGAACAGATTGAAAAGTTTTTCCATCAGCTCATACAGTGGCATGAGGCGAAGTTGCTCCGCTTCTTTTATGAAATCGAATGGCAGATAATCATCTATTCCGTTCAGCAATAGAGTGTTGAGGTCTATTCCTTTATGTAATACTTCATTCTGATAGGCAGCAGCCAGTTGCGCCTTGGCAATCCGGTTTTCGGGTTGTGACAAGTAGCGCAGGCCATCCATTATCATACATACCGCCAGTGAGGCATCCAGTCGGAATGCCTCATCGGATACGATTTTGTAAGAGGTGTTCTTGTCGAAGTAATCGGCTATTAAAGGAATGCTTCTGTTCTTGCGCACCAGGATGGCAATATCTTTCAGTTGCACGCCCTGCGCCACAAGCAGCTCCACTTCTTCTCCTAGGTGGTGCAGGGTGTTTTCCATATAGGTCATGTCTTCCGTATCCGATAGAAATTCCACTTTGACATACCCTTTTCCGGGATCTTTGTATGTTTCCTGACACACGTCGTTGTAGGCTTCCTTCAGTTCCTTGCATTCCTTTTTTTGTTCTTCCTTGTAAATGTTGTTCAACACCTCGCAGGCGGCTGTAAACACTTCGTTGTTGAAGTGAATGATGTTTGCGGCGCTCCGGCGGTTGGTGGTCAGTGTCTTTACTTTGACGGGAAAGGCTTCGATGTTTGTTTTCAATCCGTTCAGTATGCCCCAGTCACCGTTTCTCCAGCGGTAGATGGATTGTTTCACGTCTCCTACAATCAAGCTGTCTGCTCCCTGAGACAAACCTTCGAGCAGCAACAGACGGAAATTATCCCATTGCATACGCGAAGTATCCTGAAATTCATCGATCATTACGTTGCGTATGGTTGTTCCTATCTTTTCGAATACAAACGAGGAATCTCCTTCTTTTACCAGGTTATGAAGCAACGCGTTGGTATCCGACAGCAGGAAGCGGTTGTTTTCATGGTTCAATTCGCGTACCTCTTCGTCTATATTGGCCAGCAGACGGATATTGTTTACGTGGCGCAGGGAGAGTTGGCAGGAATTGGCCAGCATATTGTTCCGGCTTCTGTATTTTTCCGATTCATTCAGCAGAGGAATCAGTTCTTTTTCTGCCAGACCTAGGATAGCGTTGCGTATGGGGGAGGTTTTTTTCACCCATTCGTCGGGGCAGTCCAGACATTTTTCCACTGTTACATTGCGGACACTGTCATCCAGTTTACCCGATTGTAATTTATTAAAATAGCTGGCTATACCTCGGAAGCCGTTTTTCAAATCTTCTACTTTCACCCCGTTTGTATCCAATATTCCGAAGAATTGGTCGGCAAATCCTTTCATTTGTTCCTGCACCTCTTCCAAAATGGCTTGCAGCGTTTCGCGGTAATTCTTGATACAGTCTTTGTCCCGTAATTTTTCCCGTAGTCCGTTTCCTTTTTCTATATATCCTTCATCGAAGATATTTCGTCCGAAATTCTTTATCTCACCGGAAACATTCCACCTCTTGTCATCGGCTATTCTTTCTTCTATGTATTCCAACAGCCAATAGAGTACGGGAGATTGTCGGTCCAGCTTTTCTATCATGGAGTCCACGGCATCACTCAGTACCTCCATATTGTTCAGTTCGATATTCAGATTGGCACCCAATTCCAGCTCCCGTGCCAAATTGCGCATCACCGACTGGAAGAATGAGTCAATGGTTTCCACCCGGAAGCGGCTGTAATCGTGTATCATGTAGTGCAGTGCCGTACCGGCGGCTGTCCTTATGTCTTCTTGGGGTATTTCCAGTTCTTCTGTGATTTTCTGTAAATAGGGATCAGAATCCTTATCCTTTATCCATATTCCGTATAGCTGACTCAGAATCCGCTCTTTCATTTCGGTAGTGGCCTTGTTGGTAAAAGTCACAGCCAGTATATTACGGTATGCCCGTGGGTTCTGTATCAGCAGCTTTATATATTCCACGGCCAGTGTGAATGTTTTTCCCGAACCGGCAGAGGCTTTATAAACTAATAATTCAGGAGAATGTTTCATTTTAAATAATTTGCTAATTTGCTAATGGCTGCGCTGTGTACCGGATGGTAATTGGCTGACACATTAGTACATTTTTATTTTTAATTAAAAACCAGCACAAAAACAGTGGCCTGTCCCTTTTCCTTGTAAGGCAGCAGGGTCAGTGTGCCACCGCTCAGTCTCATGATTTGTTTGCTCAGGCTCAGTCCGATGCCGCTTCCTTCCTCTTTGGTCGTGAAGAAAGGTACAAAAATTTGTCCGGCTGCATCGGGAGGAATGGCGGGACCGTTGTTGGCTATCTCTATACGGATACTTTCTTGCGGATCACAATAAGCTTTCAAGGTGATCTTTCCGTCGGGAGCATTACCTATGGCTTGAATCGCATTTTTCAGCAGATTCGTAACCACTTGGGCTATCAGGTTCTCGTCGGCAAAGACTATCAGGTCTTCCCGGGCTTCGAGGATGGAAAGGGTGATGTTGGGGCATGGATGCTGGTGCTGTGCCAGTCGGATCATCCGTTCCAGGAAAGGACGGACATAGAACAGCGATGGCTCAGGTGATGGCAGTCGTGTCAGTTTGCGATAAGACATGACAAAATTTATCAATCCTTTACCTGTAGAGTGAATCGTTTCCAGCCCTTGTTTCATTTCTTCATTTTCAGCTCCGGGAAGAGCCAGCAGCGTTTCGCTGAGGGAAGTCACCGGGGTCAGGGAGTTCATAATTTCGTGTGTCAGCACGCGGGTAAGGCGTATCCATGAATCTATTTCCCGTTCATCCAATTCCCGATTGATATCACTCAAGGCAATAATGCGGAGTTCCTCGTCTTTGATACGGATGCCGGACACCCGTAAGGCAAGATGCACCGTTCCCCGTTCCGTATTGAACTGAATTTGCAGCTTGTCACCCGGAACTGCTTTTTCCAAAGCAGTCATCAGTTCATCCGAGATGCGGGAGAGTTGTTTGACATGAGTCAGAACATCCAGCCCCAACAGATTCATGGCCTCTTTGTTCTTTTGATAAACGGAGCCTTTGCTGTTCAGTACCACTATGCCGGTTTCTACAAAGTCCATGATGAGCTCATAATACTTCTCGCGTTGTGCCGTTTCCTGTTTTACATTGTACAAAATACGTGCGATACGGTTCAGCATGACATTGACCATGGAAGAATCGCCAGGGGAGGCATGTTCGTAAAAACGAACAGCGGGGTCGTCGTTTTCGATGGCGTCGAGCAGAAAGGCTATCTTCCGGGTATTAAAAGTGTACAGGCGGTAAAACCAGCCTATGGAAACGAGGAATGAAGGTACGATTACGCATAGCCACAACCAGTTGCGCTGCTGAATCAGCAGGGTGCAGGCAATGGCTAGAACCAGTACGGTAAATAGGCGGAAGAAGAATAGTTTCACAGCTTAATTATTTATTATTTCGTTTGAATGTTCCTTTAGTTCCTGTTTAAAAATAGATTATTGTTATTTGTTTTGTCATCCTGACCCATCGTGAAGAATGAGATGAGATAATAGGTCATAATCCGAATTTTTTCATCTTATTATAAAGCGTCTGCCGGGTAATTCCCAACTGTGCCGCTACAGCCGAGAGGTTTCCGTTGCATTTCTCTATCGCTTTCTGAATCATTTGCAATTCCATCTCTTCCAGTGTAGAGACACTTGTTTCTGTCGCAGGAGCCGCTATTTTTCGGGGAAAATGAAAATGTTCCTCACTCAATATACCATCTTCATTGATAATGACCGCTTTCTCTACGGCATGTTCCAGTTCGCGTATGTTTCCATACCACGGATATGTCCGTAACTTTTCTTGCGCACCGGTAGAAAGAAGGATATTTCCTTTGTCATATTGTTTGCAGAACCGGTCTATAAAGCGTTCGGCCAAAGGGATAATATCTTCTTTGCGTTCCCGCAGAGGGGGAATCTCGATGTGGATGGTATTGATGCGGTAAAGCAAATCTTCGCGGAATTTGCCTTTGGCCACCATCTCTTCCAAATCACAATTGGTGGCGCAAATCAAACGTATGTTGACAGGTATCGGTTCGTTGCTTCCTACTCGCACCACGCTCCGGCTCTGAATGGCGGTGAGTAGTTTGGATTGCAGGTGATAGGGCAGGTTGCCTATTTCGTCCAGAAACAAAGTCCCTTCATGGGCGGCTTCAAATTTACCTGCACGGTCGGTATGGGCATCGGTAAACGAGCCTTTTTTATGACCGAACAGTTCGCTTTCGAACAGGGATTCGGTGATGGCACCCATGTCCACTGTTATCATATCCCGCCGGTATCGGTTGGACAAGGCGTGTATTTCCCGCGCCAGCATTTCTTTTCCTGTGCCGTTCTCTCCTGTAATCAGAATATTGGCATCCGTTTGCGCCACTTTCTCTATCAGCGTCCGCAGTTGCTTCATGGCATTGCTTTCTCCCCAATACATAGAAGATACGGTTTTAGGGATTTCCGCTCTCTTCTTGTTCTTGGAGGAATTGCGGCAGGCAGACAGCAAGGTTTCTATCAGCCGGGCATTGTCCCAAGGCTTGACGATGAAGTCTGTCGCTCCTTCCTTGATGCCGCGCACTGCCAGGTCTATGTCAGCATAGGCTGTGAAAAGTACTACGGGCAGGGAGGGGTGTATTTTCTTTATCTCGTGTAACCAGTACAGACCTTCATTCCCGGTATTCAGTCCGCTGCTGAAATTCATATCCAGCAGCACCACTTGCGCGTTTTCTTCACGTAACGCAGCGGGCAGTGTGATGGGTGAGGGCAGTGTGACGATATGTTCGAAATGATTTTTCAGCAATAGCTTTACTGCCGACAGCACTCCTTTGTTATCATCTACCACAATGATGGTTCCTTGTTTGCTCATAAGTCGTTGTAGCTTCTTTTTTCTTTAAAGATATCTTTAGTTGTACGTTTCATGCAAAGGTACTATCTCTTCACACACTCTCATTTCCATTCCTTTATAGACCACTACTATTTTGTGTAGCTGTGTGGTGCCCACAGCATTCTTCACCCGGTCGGAATCAGCATAACGATTTGCCTGAGCGATCCCTTCCAGCCTCAGTTCTTCCACACGACTTTCAGAATCTTTGTATTTGGCATATTTCAACTCTATGATATAACTGTGCTTCATGTCCGGATAGATTTCCAGCAAAGGACACAGGAAAAGATCAGCGTATCCTTCTTGTGTATCCGCTTCAGAAATAGGGCGGTAGAAGCGGTTTTGCGCTGTCATGGCCAGTGTGAATCCATGTACGAAAAACTCTCCTTTCTGTTTGTCACGTTGTGAAGCGTAACGTTTCAGACAGTCGGCTATGTAACCGAAGTAGGCCTGCCAGTTACCATCGTATGCCAAAGCCGAGGCCAGTTCGTCTTTCTCATAACTGCTGAAACTAAGGTCGGCCTCATTGTATGTATTCAGCAAATAGGTGTATAGTTGCTCTTCCACTACCTGATTGGGAATGGTGAGTTTGTTTTTTCCTTTATGCATTCCGCTGATGGTAAGCATACCGAAATAATAGAGCAGACTTATGAAATTGTCCGGATCGACAATATTCGCAGCCGGAAAGCTATCCTTCAGTTCTCCGGTGATATATCCTTGACTTACCAGGGTTTGTATGATGGATGCATCATGAGCAAACTCCTTGTCCTTGCGAATCAGCATCCGGAGTTTTTCGTAGTCTATGCGTATGTTGCTTTCTATCATTTTCTGTGGCGCTTTGCCTCGCAGAATATAGTTCTTGACAAAATAGAGAACCATGTTGGAATTGTACAGGGTTGTTTCTCCGTAGCATTCCGGTGCGAAGCAGTAGTTGTCATACCACGGCTTCATGATATCTATCAGTTGACCGACGGTATGGTTGAACGGACTGTTTGTGGAATAATACGTCAGCATCTCACGCACTTCCTTTTCCGTGAACCCTGTCATTTCGTTGAACTCCGGTGAGAGGGAGTAATTGGTACCTATATTGAATCCGCTGGTGAGATCATCCATGGTTACGGGGCTTACTCCGGTAATGAAGCAACGCTTGATGCAGGAATCAGTTCCGGCTTTCACTTTGTTGAAGAATGCGCGCAGGTAACCCTCTTTGTGTGTTTCTTCAGTGTATCGGTGCAGGCTTTCGGCATCGGAGAGAATGGCATTGGTAAAGTGGTCATACTCATCGATAAAAAGATAAATTTTCTGCTCAGTCTTGTTGCACTCCGTAAACAGATATTCCAATTGTTCTACCGCTCCTGATTTTTCATCCAGCTTCTCCTTGATACCTTGTGGGAGATAGTCGGCATAGATATCGCAGAAATAGTCGAACATGGTCTGGCAATGTGCGTCCAGCCCTTGACGGTAGTTGTGCAATTCCCCGCTGATACCGGAAAAATTGAGTTTCAGCACCAGATAGGTGTTGCGGTCCGGCGTGGGGTGCTTTCCTATGTAGAGGTCTCCGAACAGGGCGTCAAACTTATCGCGGGTGCGTACATCATAATAATGTTGCAGCATGCTCAAGGTCAGACTTTTGCCAAATCGCCGGGGACGGATGAAGAAGAAAAACCGGTCCGACTGTTCTATCAGTGGGATGAAGGCGGTTTTGTCCACATAATAATAATTGTCGAAACGGATGTCTGCAAAGTTCATCATACCGTATGGCAATCGTTTCCTGTTTGAAGGTGCATATTCCATTAGTTATATTATTTTTTTTATGAATAAACTCTGGTAAAAGAGATATGTATAGCATACAAAGATACTTTCTTTTCCCTGCTTCTCCAAAAAACAAAGGTTCTTTCTTTTTGGTAACATGGAGGAAGCTGTCCGATAGGTATCCGCCAATCTTTTCTTTCAGAGAAAACTTTTCAATTTCATGAATTGTTCTATTATAAAATAGCATTTCAAATGAAAACATTTATATTAAGCATAATTGTAACCATGATTACATCGGTAGCTGGTGCACAGCAAAAAAGTTTTTATGACTTTACGGTCAAGACTATTGACGGGAAGGACTTGCCACTTTCCACGTTCAAGGGTAAGAAAGTATTGGTAGTCAATGTGGCATCTAAATGCGGTTTCACTCCCCAGTACGCCAAGTTGGAGGAGTTGTATGAAAAATATGGAAAAGATGATTTTGTCGTTATCGGATTCCCTGCCAATAATTTCCTGCATCAGGAACCCGGAACGAATGAAGAAATCAAGGAGTTTTGTACGTTGAATTATGGAGTGACTTTTCCTATGATGGCTAAAATATCTGTAAAAGGGAAAGATATAGCTCCCCTCTATCAATGGCTTACGCATAAAAGTGAAAACGGGGTTTCGGATGCTAAGATAGGGTGGAACTTTCATAAGTTTCTGATTGATGAAAATGGTAGATGGGTTGCCTCAATCGGCTCTACTACCAGTCCGCTTTCACAGGAAATTGTAGAATGGATTGAAGAATAAAATGACCAGAAGATAAATAATGCCCTATTGTTATTGCACCAGCTTTCCGTTTTTCAGTTCCGACATCAGCAGGTCATAGACGTATGCCGGGCTTTCGATATACAGGCCGGTGGAGAAGTCTTCCAGTTTGACGAATGTCTCCGAATTGTGGAATGTGGAGATGGCTTCCTGCAAATCCATATCATTACGTTCCACCAAGTAACGGACTACATCGGCGGATATTCCTTCAAAGAGGAATTTTGCGGTATTCGTGTTCATAGTCGTTTCAGCATTTTAATCGCTGCCTCTGAGTGAAAGAAATATTGTGAAGTCACTTTCGAAAATGTCAGTTCGTGCAATAGTTGTTCTTCGTTAATAAAATTCTCGGTGTATAAACGTAGCAAGCGCGCAATGGTATCATCGGCAACAGGGCCAATTACGATATCGTAATCGTGGCAAGGCTGAGTAGTGTTTATATCGCGGTTCGACATGACAAAACGTGCCCATTCCCAGTCTGGCTCCTTGAAAACCTTGACTTTCAATTCGCTCGACTGCGCTTCTTCGAGGTCAAACTCAAACATAGTCAGAGTGGGGTTTCCGCTGAACATCCGCGCTGTTCTTGCGGCCATCCTTTGGGCCTGTTCCCTAATGTCGGTCAGGTAAAATCCTCTGCCGAAATCCTTATAGGGGCGGCATCTGTTGAGGTCGATGCCGTCGATTGCCGTATTTGAACCGTGGTAAAGTATCATCGCAATGTTCCTCCATTGTTTTGGCAGACGATGGTCAGGTCATCCACACAGTCGTTAAAAGAAAGCGTGTGTTCCACATCGTAAAATTCGGTGAGAAAATCAATGCCTTTGAAACGTCTGATATAATTGCTTGCCTCCCGGATTGTCAAATCGTGACGGCGCGCAAATTCGACAATGACCGTCATCACATAATCGATTAGGTTCTTGTCCGCTTTCTTTTTGGACTTGAGCGCCACTATCGGTTCGACACCCAACGCCTCCGCTATGCGGTTGACAGTGCCAAAATTAACACACAGACCGTTTTCCACTTTGGAAACCATTGCTTTTTGGACGCCAATCATCACCCCGACTTCTTCTTGTGTCAATCCTTTGTTTTTTCGGCATTGGGCCAAAAGTTCTCCTATTTTTTGCAAATTCGTATTCATACCACAAAAATAGATAAAGTTTCTTGTGTAGGAAACTTTTTAACTACAAATATATTCTTTAGATAATTATTATCTTTCCAATTAAATGGCAGCTCTGCTCTGACACGCAAGAACCCGTGTGCCGGATGATGATTGTTAGGAAAACAGGAGGGAAATCAGTTCCTTTGTACATCATAGGTTATGGAACGGTGGTTCGAAAAGAGTTGTCGCTATTTTTTTGCTTATTTATTTGTGGGGATAAATATTTATCCCTATATTGTATTAGTAAAATTAAAAATATCATGGAGAATGATTATTAAAACTGAAAGTTATGGATACAATAAAAGACATTTGGTTTGATGCTAACCGCATTTATATGAAAACGGATGGTGGAGAAACTTTCAGCCGTCCCTTAGAGGCATTCCCTTTGCTGAAGGATGCAAGTGACAGAGAGCGCCTTGATTTCAAGATAGGAAAGTTTGGTGACGATGTTCGTTGGGAATCATTGGATGAGGATATTCATATATCCAGTTTTTTCGATACAGCGGAGCCGGATTATGAAAATGAGATAGCAATGATATTTAAACGTTTCCCTCAACTAAATGTGTCAGAGGTTGCACGTAGTATGGGAATAAACAAGAGTCTTCTTTCCAAGTATATCTATGGTATTAAAAAGCCGAGTGATATAAGGAAGATGCAGATTAAAGAGGCTCTCCATCTTTTGGGAAAAGAATTACTTGCCGTTTGATTAATCTCTTAATAATAGTTTAGGTGTGATTCCATTTGGTTTCACGCCTTTTTTATGTTAATTTTTCCACAATCATAGTTTCAACAGAAAGATAATTAAATATAAGGAAGATATGGCTAGAATAAACAAATACGGCTATGTTGCTGCGTGACGTTTTTGCATCCGTCAGGGAGATGCGGTGAACAAGCCAAGTTCATACCAAGAACCGGGCAAGCATGTGATGCAGACAGGGTAGGCGTGTACCGAGTACCAGGTAGCCTTGTTTGCTGTATCTTATATCTTACCATCTGGGCGATGATGCGTCCGGAAGAATTTGCATCAAGGTAAGTATACCGATAATCTGTTTCTTGTTTGTTTTTTGAGTAATAAAGAAACATCACTAAAAATAGCGGAATATATTTTCGTCCTATTTATTAAATTGCTATCTTTGCCACGTTTTCCACGCCGGTACTTCCGCAAGGAAGTTAGGGAGGTGGGAAATATACATATATAGAAAAGACGTTTACTTGACGTTTTGTTCTTGGCTCTACAGAACTTCGCAAATTCTAAAATCCAGCCAAAACAAAGCAACAGTAGGTGTCTGCGGGGTATGTTTATATCCTTGGTGCGCCTTTGCCGGTCAAAGGTGCATTCAAGTGTCATTATACATATCGGCGTGGGCTTCTGCGTTGCTCGTTCAGACTGGATTGGGCAATGCGAAGGCCTTGTAGGGCGGGACGAGTAACAGGTACAGATTCCCGCGCTTTTTTTATATATAGGTATTATAAATTCTGATTTAACACATAAGAACCGTCCGGTTCGGGAATCTGCGGAAGGTCATCGGTTGACCCGACAGGCTGCATCTACATCGTGCGGATTCCCATCCTCCATTTGTTGAAATAGCTTTTCTCCGGTCAGCTTAATCACAAGAGGCCGATTCCTCTTGTACTTTACGAAACTTCTCGTAATTGATTGAAATGCAGATATATATCTGTACTTCAAAGCTCCATAACTATGCTTTCAAGTGAAAAAATGCAATGGTTTGCCATGCGTGCCACTTATCGCCGGGGGATGCAGATCAAGGCTTTGTTGGATAAAGAAGGAATCAACAATTTCATTCCCATGCGTTACGAAGTTCGTATAAGGAACGGGCGCAAGAGGCGTGAGCTGGTTCCCGTTATCAGTGATCTGATATTTGTTCATTCCGTCCAGTCCGAACTTCAGAAGGTGAAGTTCAAACTTCCGTATTTTCAATATATGATTGATATCCGCAACGGGCAGAAAATCATTGTGCCCGATGATCAGATGAGGCAGTTTATCGCTGTGGCTGGAACGTATGACGAGCATCTTATCTTCTTCAGTCCCGATGAGGTGAACCTGCGTAAAGGTACGAAAGTCCGTATTACGGGTGGTGACTTCGAGGGCTACGAGGGGGTGTTTGTAAAGGTGAAAGGTGCGAGAGACCGTCGTGTGGTTATCAGTCTGCAAGGGGTGATAGCCATGGCCATGGCGACGCTTTCGCCGGACTTGATAGAAGTGATAGAAGAGCCGAAGAAGAGATGACTTCATTTGCTACGTTAAATATTGTTATCCCTTGATTAATGGGGAAGTAAATGATCTGATAATATAAATCTTATGTATAATAATGTGTAGAACCACATTCATGCCGTCAGGCATCCGGCTCCAGCAGCTGATTCAGAATCAGTATAAGGAAATTTTAGCCAGGGAAAAGAATAATGATAAATTCATTCATCTGTATGACATTGGCGCGTATTGGGTGGCTTTCGAGCGTTCCGCCTGTAGGTTGAGCGGTTTGTTTTCTAAAAGTGAGCTGACTTTGTTTCGTGTCCCGGATTGTGTGGAATATGTGGTGATGGTTTCTGTTCCTGCCGATGAGGCGGAGGGCTGTTTGGGTGAGTACATCATTTTGCACGATGGAATTTACCGGAAAGTGTGGTCGGAGCATGTTTTGCCGATGGGGGATTATCGTCATTGGCATGAGATGGCTGTGAGGTCTGTTTTGTTGTAAAGAAAAGTATGCGGACTTCGTGGACCAAGTAAGTGGTGTTACTTTGCTTACGAAGATATCTTACTTTTTTCAATGGAATATGGTCATCCGTCATGCTCTATAGGGAATACCCTGAAAAATCCTTCAAAAGCTTCAGCCTGCTCGCAAACGCCCTACCCGTGGGCATTCCGGCTGAAGGATTGGGTTCAGGAATCCTTCAGCTGGGGGTGGAATGTTTCAGCCGAACTGATCTTCCTCCGATTCTTAGGGAATCGTTTTTCCTGAAGGATATTTTCCGGCTGAAACATTTCACAATGCATATCCTTCAGCCGGAATGCCGACAGGCAGGGTGTTTGCGGAGTGGCTGAAAGATCTGAAGGAAAAAAAAGGCGTTTCGGCATGTAGATACCGTTATGGAAAAAATAACAGGTCAAATTTTTAAAAGCTCTTGTTCTTTCAATGAAAACGTCCTGTTCTTTTTTTTAAAGACCTTGTTCTTTTCGGAAAAGAACAGGATCTTTTAAGGGTTAGTAACGTGTATGCCGGAAGGTTGGTAACGTGTCACCCCACACGTTACTAATGTGTGGGGTGTAAGATTAGTAATGTTGCAGGCGGAAGATTGCATATCTTGCTAGTGATACAATCATAAACGTATGAAGTTTCAGTATATAAAAGATAAAGTTAGTGCTTATTTCACTAAGGGGAATGAGCGTAGTGTTGCGGTGAAGAAAAATATCGCCGTTTCATTAGTGTTGAAATGTATAAGTATTTTAGTTTCCTTGCAGGTCGTTCCATTGACCATCGGTTATGTTAATCCTACGAAGTATGGCATTTGGCTGACGTTGAGTTCCATTATTGCCTGGCTGTCTTATTTTGATTTGGGGTTTGCCCACGGATTTCGTAATCGTTTTGCTGAGGCAAAAGCAAAAGGGGATATGAAGTTGGCAAAAGAATATGTCAGTACTACATATGCAGTGCTCTTCTTGCTCTTTTCCGTAATTTTATTGATAACCTTGGTGGTGAATAATTATTTGGATTGGAGTCGTATTTTAAATATTGATCCTGTTTATAAGGATGAGCTGAGTCTGGTTTTCGGTTTGTTGGCATGCTTCTTTTGCCTGAACATTGTGGCAAGTGTCTTTACTACCATGCTGACGGCAGATCAAAAGCCTGCTTTAGCTTCGCTTATAAGTACAAGTGGTCAGGTACTGGCTTTTGCTTGTGTCTATGTATTGACTAAAACCACAAAGGGAAGTCTGAGTGCTTTGGCTGTTTCTTTTTCAGCTATACCGTGCCTGTTTCTTTTAATTGTTTCTATTATTGTGTATCAAACTAAAAAATACAAGATTGTAGCCCCTTCGTTGCGTGACGTTCGCTTTTCGTTGGTGCGGAGTGTTGTTGGTTTGGGTGGACAGTTTTTTGTTGTTATGTTTTCTATGCTTTTTATTTTTCAACTTACTAATATCATTTTGTCAAGAGTGCAAGGCCCAGAAGCAGTTACGCAATATAATATTGCTTATAAGTATTTTAATGTACTTAACATGGCTGCAAATATTATTTTGACTCCGTTTTGGTCAGCATTTACTGATGCTTATATTAAGAGAGATTATAATTGGATGCGTGGTACGCTAGAAAAACTGGAGAAATTATGGTTGTTATGTATTCCTATTTTAGTTTTAATGGTACTGAGTTCTGATCTCTTATATAAATTTTGGATTGGTGATTCTGTAGCTGTATCTTTTTCATTATCATTTTGTATGGCAATATATGTATTATGTCAGACGGGAGGAAATATGTATATGTTTCTTATTAATGGAACGAGCAAAATACGTTTGCAACTAATCATTTATTTGTCATTTGCTTTGGTTTCTATTCCGTTGATGAAGTATTGTTGTAAGTATTATGGTATAGAAGGTATACTGATAGTTCCTACTACGGTATTTATTTTGCAGGCCTTTATTGGAAGAGTGCAGATATTGAAGATGATAAATGGTACGGCTAAAGGAATTTGGCTGAAGTGAAATGAAAAACAATATGAATTATCCCCTAATTTCTGTCATAACTGTTTCTTATAATGCAGTTTTAACAATTGAACAAACCATTCTTTCCGTCATTAACCAAACTTATCTGAATATTGAGTATATCATCATTGACGGTGGAAGTACGGATGGAACGGTTAATGTAATAAAAAAGTATGCGGATAAAATCGCTTATTGGGTGAGTGAGTCGGATAAGGGAATTTATGATGCGATGAATAAAGGAATTGCTTATTCGCATGGAGAATATTGTAATTTTATCAATGCAGGTGATAAATTTTGTTCCTCATCTATATTGAAACAGGTCATGGACTTTAATCATGTGGCAGATATAATAGTTGGTCAGGATTTACATGTTAATGAACATAATAAAATAGTATCACGCAGTGTATTACCTCGAAGATATAATCTTCTGCATTTTTATATAACTACCATACCTCATCAAAGTTGCTTTATAAGGGCCTCTTTATTAAAAAAGTATTATTATGATACATCTTTAAAAATAGTATCAGACTGGAAATTCTATTTACAATCAATCGTTTTAGGTGGGCATAGTGTGGCTGCGTATAACAATGTTATTGTGATATGTAATCCCAGAGGAGCCAGCAGTGATAACAACCGGATAAAAGAAGAACGCGAAAAAGTGCTTAAAGATCTACTCCCAGCTTATATTGTCAATGATTATCAGTGTTTATCCTGTTTGGGAGAAGAATTTATTGAAAACGCTCTTTTTTTATTTAATAATCATTGGATAAGATTTTTAGTAAAAAAGGGGCTTGCAATAATGGTTAAAATAGTAAGAATATTTAAATAGTTTATTTATGAAAATAGTAGTGTTCAAAGGAGGACTGGGTAATCAACTCTTTCAGTATGCATTTTATAAATACCTTTCAAGAAAGGATGAAACCTTTTATTTCTACAATGATGCTTGGTATAATGTGAGCCATAATGGATTTGAATTAGATAAATATTTTAAAACTGATGATTTGAAAAAATGTAGTAGGTTTTGGATAATTCTGTTTAAAACCATTTTATCAAAATTATACCATTGGAAAATATATGTAGTAGGTTCTGTAGAGTATCAATATCCTAATCATTTGTTTCAAGCTGGATATTTTTTAGACAAAAAGTATTATGACGAAAATACTATTGATTTTAAACATCTTCTTTTGTCGGAAAAGAACCAATCATTGCTGAAGGATATTCAAAACTCAAATAGTGTTGGCGTGCATATAAGAAGAGGTGACTACATGACCAAACAAAATTTGGTTATATTTGGAAATATTTGTACGCAGAAATATTATCATGATGCCATAAGAATAATAACAGAGAAAGTAAATGATGCTGTCTTCTATGTTTTTTCTGATGATATTAGCTGGGTACAAACTCATTTGGATATACCCAATGCTGTTTATGTGAATTGGAATACAGGAGAATCCAGCATCTATGACATGTATTTGATGTCTTCCTGCAAATACAACATTATAGCCAATAGTACTTTTAGTTATTGGGCGGCACGATTAAATAAAAAAACTAATATGGTGATTTATCCCTCAAAGTGGTATAATACATTTACTCCTGATATTTTTCCTGAATCATGGTGTGGAATCTAAAAAATGGATAGATGATAATTACTCAGCTTATTTTTCTGCTCTTTATTATTTTTTTTATAAGATATAAAAAGAAGGCTGTTCTTTATATAATACCATTGTCTTTGTTTTTTACAATGCTTCCTGTTGTAAGAATAGGGGGTACGTATATTGGTCTTTGTGATGCGATAAATTTTGTTATATACGGGTATATTCTTGGTCGGAAAGATGCAAGGAAAGCTATATTCTGCAATCCATTGTTTTTACCTTTGTTTGGTAATTTTATATTGTTGTTATTAATTGCTTTGTATGGAACGGAACGGACTTCATTGTATGTGTTGTGGAAAACAATATCAAATGAAATACTTTTGCCACTTGCATTTATCTATTTTTTGCGAACAAAGAACGATATTAAATTAATTGTAAATCTTTATTTGAAAGTGTTTTGGGTGTTATGTATATATGGAATTATAGAGTTTCTATTAAATTATAATATAATTCTATATTGGCTGCAATCTCAGACTGATTTATCTTTTTGGGTAGATCATACCAATGATATCCGATATGGATATGGGCGATATAATTCATTTTTTCATTTTCCCATAACATTTGGAGATGCGTGCGTTGTATTCTTTTATTTTCTTACCTTCTTCTATAGTAAATATGAAGGAGTATTTATATCAAGGAAATCTTATATTAAGACTTTGTGTTTGCTTCTTATCGGTGTTTTTCTTGCTAATTCACGTGCCACTATTCTTGCATTAGTATTTGGATTGTTGCAATTTGACTATATAAGAAAGCCTAAAACTCTATTAATCGCTTTTTCTATCTTTTTAATTATGGTCTTGCCGTTTTCTGATTATATATTAAATGTATATCATTCCATATTTGATTTTACGGGTAATTATGATGTTGGTGGAAGCTCTATGGATATGAGAATGAGACAATTAGATATTTCTCTTTTTCTGTTTTTACAAAACCCTATATTTGGTGGTGGCTTGAGTATGATTTATTATTTAATGACAGATATATCAATCCCGGAACTTGCAGGTGCGGAGTCTCAATTATTTTATTTGTTGATTGAACGTGGTTTGTTAGGTATATTGGGATATCTATGGCTGATAATTTCAATGTGCAAATTATTGCCTTCATATAGAAAGTTCAACATGGTTTTTGTTGGTATCTGGGTATTGGCTTCTTTCGTATCATTAACAGTGGGATTATATATAAATTTTCCGATTATATTTTTGCTCATTATATATAAGAGTCAGAAACTTAATTTATTAAAAAGATAATGTTCTCTATTATTATTCCTCTATATAACAAGGCTGATTATATTGCAGAAACACTGAAGTCAGTTCTGAATCAAACATATTGTGATTATGAAGTAATCGTGGTGAATGATTCATCGACAGATAATAGTTTGGAAGTGGCTTCTAGTTTTCAGGATGAACGAATTCATATTTATACAAAAGAAAACGAAGGTGTATCAGCAGCACGTAACTATGGTATTATGCATGCTAAATATGATTATATTGCTTTTCTGGATGCAGATGATATTTGGGAATCTGATTATTTGGAATGCCAAAAGAAGTTGATAGAAATCTATCCTGATGCTGGGATTTATTCTACTGCTTTCTACTCTTTGGAAAAGGGGAAACGGAAACTTCGTAATGTATTGATTAACGAACACACACACTTCCTTGTTCATGATTATTTTAAAGAATCCGTAATGAATGGATTATCCATTTGCTGGACTAGCTCCTTGTGCTTAAAAAAAGAAATGATAAAGGAGATACCAATGTTTCGAGTAGGTATTAAGCGTGGTGAGGATTTGGACCTTTGGCTTAGAATAGCGTTGAATTATGATGTAGCCTATTTGAACCTTCCGAAAGTCTTTTATAGAACAGGGTTATCTGATAGTCTTACATCAGATTATTCTAAAAATGGAGAATTTCCTTATTACGAGTGGTTTAACTTTACATCGGAAAGTTCTTATTATAGAAAGTATGTGATTTTAGTTGTGTATATACATGCAAAAAATGCATTTATACATCATGATTACGATACATGTTTGGCCGAGTTGTGGAGTGTTAAAACTATTGTTTGGAGATTCAAATGGGCAGAGCGATTATTATTACTAGTAATTTCATGGATAAAAAGTAAATAATGAATATCATTTATTTTGTTCCCAATATTACCATTGCAGGAGGTATATTCCGTATAGTGTCAGACAAGATGAATTATTTGGCGGAAAATATGGAAGGACGGCTTTTTTTGGCATATTATGGTAATGGACAGGAAAAACCTATATATCCTTTGCACCCGAACATTCAACTGTTACCTATTGATATAGAGTGGAAGGTAGGCTTTGGAAAGAAAATTAATAGAGTATGGAAAAATATAAGTATTATACGTCACATATTTAAAAAATATAAGATAGATATTGCTGTCAATGCCAATGCTCCTTTATTGATATGGATATTACCATTTATTTGTCGGCGGATAAAGAAGATCCATGAGTTTCATTTTTCTTATAAAGGACAACAGATATTAGATGAGGAAATTTTTAAATCGCGAGGAAAGAAATTTTTAGTTCAATATTTAAGAAAGTGTTGTTTGACAAAATTCGATAAGGTAATTGCATTAACAGAGTCTGACAAGAAAATGTGGAATTTACCGAATATATTTGTAATACCTAATTTTAGCAATATACAACTACATGAAAGAAATGGTAGAAAAAGCAAAGTTGCTATATCAGCAGGTAGATTAGAATCTGTAAAAGGTTATAATCGATTGATTGCAGCTTGGGTGATAGTTGCACAAAAGTGTCCGGACTGGCAATTGGAAATTTGGGGTGAAGGAAGTCTGCGAGAAAGTCTTCAACGACAAATTGATGCTTTGCATCTTTCATCAGTTGTTCATCTGAAAGGTGTTTCACCTAGTATAGGTGAAGTATATTCTCATTCTTCTTTTTTTGTCATGTCATCTTTGTATGAAGGTTTCCCGTTGGTATTGGTGGAGGCGATGAATTGTGGCTTGCCTTGTGTTAGTTTTGACATTACTGGAGCAAATAGTATCATAGACAATGGTAAGAATGGATTTTTAGTGCCGGATAATGATGTAAATGCCTTGGCGGAAGCTTGTATAAAATTGATAGAAAATAAAGTATTACTAGAAGATATGGGTAAGCAGGCTTATATGTCGGGAAAATGCTTTTCAAAACCAAAGGTAATGCAAAAATGGTTAGACCTGTTTAGGGAACTGATGAGAGAATAAACCGCATGATTGGAAAGAAATATAACTACATACAAATTAGTTTACTATTAATATGTTAGAAAAGAAAATTGCATTGTTGACTTCTGTTACATTTAATAATATTGGTAACGGATTTATAGATTTGGGTGCTGAAGCTGCTTTGATGAAAGCATTACCGCTTAATGCTGAATTATTTAAAGTTAGCTCAAATGCTAATTTTGCAGCTACAATGGGACAAATGTTCATGCTGAAAGAAAACCCAATAATAAATTGGTTATGGGTACATACCATGCAAAGGGCTGCTAAAAAGCTTCATGACCGTTCATACAAAACGGTAAAAACGCAAAATATCTTTAGTATGGCCAGTATGGTTAAATGTGATTATTTTATAATTCCGGGATGTGTATTAACTGTTCCATTTTTTACGATTTATGGAGATTTAATAAAGAGAAAAGCAGAACAAGGAAGTAAGATTATTTTTTTAGGTGCAAGCGGAAACTTCTATACAGAATATGAAGTCAAATTTGTTTCTGAATATTTAAGAAAATTGCGGCCTTACGCTATAATGACCCGTGATAGCCTTGCCTATAAGTACTATGCAAATTTTACAAAAAATAGTTATAATGGAATAGATAATGTGTTCTTTGTGAATTTACTTAATTTACCCCAAATAGATACTGATTTAACACCGTATGTAGTATTGAATATTGAAGAACCTAAGCATTATAGGATAAAAGAAGAACTGAAAAATATTTTTAAAGAAAAGAATATTGTTTATTCTTATCATAAGCCTTTTCCTTATACAAAAGTTAGTAAGTTAGTAAAAAATGGAGTGATAGTATCTGATAATCCAATGGATTATTTACTCCTTTACCGGAATGCTTCAGAAGTTTATTCTGATAGAGTACATGCTTGTATCCCTACTTTGGCATTTGGAAATAAAGCAAGATTGTTTAGCAATAGTCCTAGGATAGCCTTGTTTGAAAATGCGAAAATTCCTGATGTAAGGGAAAGACTTGTCAGCATAGAAGGATTAAAAGAAATGCAGGACAAACAAATTGCATTTCTAGCTTCATTATTACAGTAATAAAGAGAATGGTAATATGAATATATTGTTTTTTTATCGTGTTTATCCTAATTATGGTGGTGTTGAGGTAGTGACAACTGTACTTGCCAATCGTTTTATAAAGGATGGACATGGTGTTATCATAGCTTCAATAGAACAACCGCATATTGAACTAGCTTGTCAATTACTACCAGATGTAAAGCTTGTCAAATTAGACTATCCTGTTTGTTCTATAAAAAATATGAGGAAGTTACATCGATTAATTATAAATGAAAAAATTGATATTATAATTAATCAGTGGGGACTTCCTTTTATGTCAACATTACTGTGTAGAGTGGCTATAAAAAGAACATCATGTAAATTGATTTCGGTATTACATGGTGCTCCAAATACGTCTAAATTAATTATTAAGGCACGTGATAAATGTGAAACAGTTTATAACCCTTTTTTGAAATACATATATCATGCTATAATGTATCTAAAAGAAGAGTTGGTAAAAGCTAGCATTCGTTATAATTGTAGCCATTGTGAAAAATATGTTCTTCTTTCATCTCATTTTATCAAGCCGTTAAGTGATTATGCACATATAAAGAGAACTGAGAATATTATAGCAATAGGCAATCCTGTTACTATTCCTGTGTATTTTGAAGAATGGGAGTTAAAACAGAAGAAGAAGCAGCTGTTATATGTAGGAAGAATGGATTATGAAAATAAACGAGTAAATAGAATAGTGGAAGCTTGGAAAGTTCTTTATGAAAAATATGTTGATTGGGAACTTGTTTTGGTGGGAGAAGGCCCTTATAAAAGTACATTGGAAGAATATATTAGAAGATATGATATTCAACGTGTTTGTTTCAAAGGCTTTCAAGTATCTCCTCCCATACAACATTATAAGGAAGCTTCTATATTTTTATTGACTTCTGATTTAGAAGGGTTTGGATTAGTAGTTATTGAAAGTATGAGTTATGGAGTGGTCCCAGTTGTGTATGGAAGTTATGAAGCTATATATGACATCATAGACAATGGAAAGTCTGGCTTAATAACTCCGATACCTTATAATAGTCAAAAAACAATTGACTGCATCAGCTTGCTAATCGAGAATGAAAAATTAAGAAAAGAAATGGCAAAGGAAGCCATGTGTAAGGCGAAATGTTTTACAATTGATTCTGTTATTACAAGGTGGTATAATCTGTTTGAAGAAGTATTATAAACTTCCATAAAAATAAATTATCATTTAATTTATGCTCCCTCTATTGCTTAATAAAATCATACAAACAGATAAATTGCTGTTTTTACATTTGGTTACTCAGAAAAACAGAATTTACACCTTTCTCAACCCCGTATCTTACCTCATAGCTTTAGAAAACAAATCCCTATTTGAACAATTCGATGGTATTTTTGCCGATGGCTCTTTACTGGTTTCTGCCATAAGATTAGTATACGGAAAGCGAGTGACCAGACGTAGTTTTGATATGACCTCCCTTGCTCCCGAATTGTTGAATTACCTCATGGAAAGCCGTAAAACGCTCTATATCGTAGCCTCGGGTCAAGAACAAGTGGAGTGTTCTGTGAGGATATTTCAAGAGCAGTATCCGGAGTTACGCATTGCAGGGTTCAGGAACGGATATTTCTCTTCGGATGCTGAAATGAATAAGGAAGCTTCTCATATAGTCGAATTAAATCCGGATTTTCTGATAGTAGGTATGGGGGCCTTGATGCAGGAAAAGTTTCTGCTTAAGGTAAAAAAGATGGGTTACCAAGGCATCGGCTTTACGTGTGGTGGCTTTGTTCACCAAACGGCAATGAATAGGATGCACTATTATCCGAACTGGGTTGATAAGATGAATTTGCGTTTCGTTTATAGAATGTATAAGGAGAAACATACACGTACAAGATATCTGCAAGCTGCATTCTTGTTTCCGGTACGCTTTATCGGGGAAAGAATTTTCGGATGAAAGAGCAGACTTTGCTTATTGCCATGTAAATAATGGAGAATGGCAACAACAGGACGAAGATAGCAGTAGGAATAATTTTTCCGAGTATTTTTAATACATCTGTTTTCATGCTGCAAATATAAATTAAAATTCATAGAATAGTGAAATTAAGAACTCTAATATTTCTGGGGGGACTCTTTGGAGGAATGAATGTTATCAAAGGGCAGGCTTTTTATGGTACTACAGGACTACTTCATGCACCTACTGCCGTTATGCAGAAAGATAAAACCGTTATGCTGGGAGGAAATATGCTGGATGTAAATATACTTTCCCGATATTGGGTGAGAAGTGAATATCATCCCTATACCTATAACTATTATATAAATTGTACTTTGTTTCCTTGGCTGGAAGTAGCATATACTTGTACGTTGGTAAAGGGGATACATGGTTCTTCTTATTGGCCTCAGCAAACTTGGGGCAGGTTTACCAATCAGGACAGATCGTTTCATTTCCGGTTGAGGGCATGGAAAGAAGGCTGGTGGAAGGCTTGGACGCCTCAGGTAGTGATTGGTGCGAATGATCCGGGAAGCCATTCTTCAAATGGAGGTGGAGACATAGATTGGGGGGGCGGTGGTAGCGGAAACCACAATTACTTGACACGTTATTATCTGGCGGCAACGAAACATGTTGAATTTAGTGGAATAGGTACAGTGGGGGTTCATGTAGCTTGGGTTATCGGTAAAGCTATGAGTGATGTGCATTATAGCCGTCCTGCTGCAGGGATAAACTTTCACTTTGGCATAAAGGGCGAAGGTTTCTGGCAGAAAGCTCTGAATGGATTTAATCTGATGGCGGAAGTGTGTCCCGGACATGCGGAAGATCTGCATACAGCAACTTATACTGTGAATGTGGGTGGAACTTATTCAATATGGAAAGACCATATCAATCTTATTGCTGAACTGAATGACGGTAAATTTTTTAGCGGAGGTATATTCTTTAAATTACATCTCAAATAACTGACTTGATTTCTAGTGGATGAAGCATTATAAGAATAGCCGGAATCACTTGGAAAAAGTAGTTCCGGCTATTCTTATATAACGATATTTGTATGTCCTGTTTTTATTATCCTACAATGTATTTAGCATTCTTGCCGCTTATTTTACGAATGAATACCACAAGCAGCCATGATACGCCAAATGCTACGACTGCGGCAGCGGGAATTTGTAAAGGCACGGGAACACCGATATTGCGCATCAGGACTACACCCGGACCTGTGAAAAAATAATGTATCATATAGATGCCAAAACCACATACGGTCAAGTTTGCCAGCATACGCTGGATCAGTTCTGAGCGTACTTTTACTTTCTTGGCTATGAGGAAGAAAGGGATAGTCATCATAATCACATTCAAAGAATTATAGGTGAAGAACAGTTCCAACATTTCATCAGTGCATTGTGGTAATGCGGTCATGTGGCGGAAACCGAAGAATGTGACCATGTAACCTGCCAGAAACATGGGGATACAGACTGACAGTGTCTTACTCCATGACCAGTCGTGGTTGCGCAGATAGTGTCCCAATAGCAAGTACCCGTTGAATCCGGCAAAATAATAGAGCATATTGAACGAGTTCCACGCACAGCCTCCCCAAATGTATGGGGATACGAACTGATAATAATAAGGTAACAAGCCGGTTATTCCCCATGCGACAAGAAACCATAGTTTGGCTTTCTCCGAGGCCTTTTCTACCCATGCGGAGAAAATAGGAAGGTATAGATATAATCCGATAAGCAGATAGATATACCACATATGTACGTCTAATAAAGAGAAATTGAGAGGCATTTCTGCTATATAACCCAATGATACGTTGAGTGACTGACGGGCGGCTTCTTCACCGCTATAAGGGAAAAAGTCAAGGATTATTTCAGGATTAAGTCCCAACAATCCTGTAAACCAGGGAAATAAATTATAAATGACACTCCAGATAAGGAACGGCCAGAATACACGGCTGATTCTTTTTTTGTAGAAAGCGGATATTTCGCCACGTACGGGGAGCAGCAATGCTCCTGTAATCATGACAAACAGTGGGACACACGGACGGAGAAAGGCTCCGTAGGCGGCTCCCCAGAATTTGATTTCATCAATGTTGGCTGGCGGTTCGCCGGGGTAAAAGTTGAACGGGTCTGCACTATGGCAGCAAACTACGGTGAACATGGCTACCAAACGAACGACATCCAGCCATACCACATGTTTTCTTGTGGTGTTCATAGCAATAGGTTGATTCATAATTTAATTTTTGATTTGACAGGCACAAAGGTATGCTTTCTCTGAGGATTATTTCTTGCTTTGGAACAAAAAATAAAAAGAACTATCCGCAATCATACTACAAAATGAGAATCCTCCCACTGCAAGAGTCACAATCATTTGTCTTTTGCAGGGGGAGGAATTCTATTTAGGGTTAGAGGGTTATTTTAGTCCTCTGTTCTTCAACAAGGGATCAATACCGGGTTCTTTGCCACGGAAATTGACATACATGTCCATCGCATCGTCAATGCAGCCGGGAGTGAGGATATATTTGCGGAACTTTCCTGCTACTTCTTGATTAAAGATATCGCCTGTTTCCTTGTATGCCTCGTATGCGTCACAATCCAGCACTTCTGCCCAAATATAACTATAGTAACCGGCAGTATATCCACCACCCATGGTGTGGTTGAAATAAGTGGTGCGATAGCGTGACGGAATTTGTTTCAGCAATCCGCGCTTACCTAATGTTTCTGCTTCGAACTGCATAACGTCCATATCATCGGGAATTTCTTTTAATACATGATAATCCATATCCAGCAGGGAAGCAGCTAAATATTCAGCCGTAGCGAAGCCTTGTCCGTATTTGCCACTCTTGTCCATTTTTTCAACCAGTCCGGCAGGAATAACTTCACCTGTCTGATAATGTTTGGCATATACATTCAATACCTCCGGTTCAAAAGCCCAATGCTCATCTATCTGTGACGGCAGTTCTACAAAATCACGCGGAACACTAGCCACACCATAATAATGTACATCTTTGAAAAGATTATGTAAAGCGTGTCCGAATTCGTGGAACAAGGTATTCGCTTCATCTGCACTGAGCAAAGCGGGTTGTCCGGCTGCCGGTTTGGTAAAGTTGCATACCACGGTTACTACAGGAGCCACTTTCTTGCCGTCCTTGTAGGTCTGTGAACGATAGCTTCCGCACCATGCGCCACCTTTCTTGCTGGCACGCGGAAAGAAGTCCATATAGAGTACACCTAGATGAGAACCGTCTTTGTCCTTACATTCGAATGCCTGTGCATCGGGATGAGGGAGGGGAAGATTGTCCAGCTGGGTGAAAGTGATACCGTACAGTTTGTTGGCAACATAGAACACACCGTCACGTACGTTTTCCAGTTTCAGATAAGGACGTACCTGATTTTCATCCAAGTCGAATTTGGCTTTCTTGGCTCGGTCTGCATAATAACGCCAGTCCCAACCTTCGGCTGTGAAGGTTTTTCCGTCTTTCTTTATTTCGGCATTGATATCTGCCAGTTCTTCTTTGGCTTTGGACAGAGTAGGTGTCCAAATCTGATCTAATAATTTATATACGGCATCCGGTGTTTTCGCCATACGTTCTTCCAGTGCAAAGGAAGCATAGTTTTCATATCCCATCAGCTTGGCTTTTTCCAGACGGGCCTTGAGCAGTTTGCGTACCACTTCCTTGTTGTCGTATTCATTTCCGTTATTTCCTCTGTTAATGTATCCTTTGAATATCTTTTCGCGCAGGTCTCGGTTATCGGCATATTGCAGGAAAGGCATGACGCTGGGATTATGCAGGGTGAAAATCCATTTGCCTTCCATGCCTGCTTCTTTAGCTGTTTCGGCAGCACTGGCAATCAGGTTTTGGGGTAATCCGGCTAAGTCTTCTTCTTTGTCCACGATCAATTGGAAAGCATTGGTTTCCTTCTGCATATTTTGGCCGAAGGTGAGCTGTAACATGGAAATCTCACTATTTAATTCACGCAGTTTTTTTTGACTTTCGGCATCCAGGTTGGCACCTCCACGTACAAAATCTTTATAGGTTTCTTCCAACAACTTCTTTTGCTCTTTGTCCAAATCGCCGGGATTTTCATAGACAGCTTTGATGCGTGCAAAAAGTTTTTCATTTAAGGCGATGTCATCGCTGTGTTTTGATTGTAGTGGAGAGAGTTCACGGCTCAGTGCGTCCATTTCATCATTGGTATTGGCGCTTTTCAGTCCGTAGAATACGGTGCTGACTTTACGAAGTAACGCTCCGCTTTGATCCAGTGCTGCAATGGTATTCTGGAAAGTGGCGGGTTCGGGGTTGTTCACTATAGCGTCAATCTCTTTCTGTTGTTCTTCCATGCCCTGCAAAAAGGCGGGTTTGTAATGTTCCATCTTGATTTGGTCGAAAGGAGGAACCTGGAAGGGAGTTGTGTACTCTGAAAGGAATGGATTTCCGGTAGGGGCTGCCTGTTTCCCTTGCGAACCGCAACCGCTTAATATGGCAACCGCACAGGCTGCCAAAAGAATGTGTTTCATAATAATTTGTTTTATATAGGTGATAATGCAAAGATAGTAAAATAAGGCAAATTCCAATAAGTTTGAAGCGTAGAACTATTTGTTTGTTTTCATAGTCTGTCTAATTATCATACATCATTGTCTAATAATTAGACAGACTGTTTCTTTTTGCTATTTTTCAATGTGTTGTTAATCAGTTATTTGTTTGCGTGGCACGGTTTTGGCATTTATATTATAGAGAACGAATTATAGAAACTTTAGTTTCTTATACACTTTATGGGAAGTAACGTTGTGAAACGGGACTTCTCTCTTTTAAAATAATAATAATTAAAAACACGAAATATGAAACAGATTTATTATGTCATTCAGGCTTTGATACATGGACGTGGAGCTAATATTATAAAAGTCGTTTCGTTAGGCTTGGGCCTGACTATGAGTATTCTGCTTTTCTCAAGAGTTGTGTATGAGCAGAGTTTTGATACTTGTTTTAAGGATCATGATAAATTATACCAATTGTGGAATATATGGACAGTAAATGGAGAGCCTTTTCCTCCGAGTGAGTTCATTATCGGTGCAGCTGCCGGAGGCATACTGGATGCAATGCCGGAAATTGTGGAATCGGCGGCAAGTACAGGCTCGTGGCCGGTTTCGGCACCTATTTATAACGGGAGTGTCCGCTTTGATGATTTTAAAGTTGCTGCTGATTCATTGTTTTTTCAGACAATGGGTATTGAGGTCTTGAGTGGTGATCCGGTACGTGAATTGCAGCAAAAAGATGTAATTTTCCTGAGTAAAGATTTGGCGGATAAAATGTTTGGCGGTGAGAACCCGATTGGTAAAATAATTAGTTTCAATAAGGAAATTGAGTTGACAGTCAAAGGAACGTATGCTGCTTTACCTGAGAATTGTACTATGCGACCGAAGGCTGTCATTTCCTTGCCTTCTATCTGGAGCCGCCGGATAGGAAATTATTCATGGAACGGTGGGGACAGCTGGAAAGAATATATCCGGTTGAAGCAGGATATTGATTTGGATGAATTGAACAAGCGTATTGATATGGTAGTACAGCAACATATTCCCAGAAGTGATAAGTTGGGAATCACTGTCATGGCAAAACCTGTTCGGGATACGTACCGTGGATATGATGAAGTGAAAAGAATGCGTAATATCATGCTTATTTTAGGTATATCTATTTTGTTTATCACGACATTGAATTATGTGTTGATTTCTATTTCTTCATTGAGCCGGCGTGCCAAAAGTATTGGTGTTCATAAATGCAGCGGAGCGGGAACGGGTACTGTTTTTGGTATGTTTATGTGGGAAACCGGTATTATTATTTTGCTTTCATTGTTTTTGATGGTTTTTTTAATGTTTAATTTCCGGGAATTTGTGGAAGATACTACAGCTGCTAAACTGGAGTCTCTTTTTGCGGTGGAACGTATTTGGGTGCCTTTTGGAGTGACTGCTGTCTTATTCCTCATTGGTGGTGTGCTGCCGGGACGAATTTTTTCAAAGATACCGGTCACACAGGTTTTCCGGCGTTATACAGAGGGTAAGAAAGGATGGAAACGTCCGTTATTGTTTATCCAATTTGCAGGAGTGGCTTTTATATGTGGATTGATGTGTGTAGTGATGCTCCAGTATCATTATGTTATTAATAAAGATCCGGGTTATAATCCTGAGCGGGTAGTGATTGGCGTTAATAATGCACCGGATGCTAAAGCCCGGCTTGCTGCCCGTCACTTTTATGAGGGGCTTCCATACGTGGAAGCATTGACTTCGGCAACTAGCTATCCGTCTAATGGATATAGCGGGCAGATGATACCGGATGAGAAAGGAACGAGTCTTTTTTCCAGCCGTTATGATTTTACTCAGGAGAATTATGTAGCTTTTATGGGAATGGTCATACAGCAAGGGCGTGTGCCTCGTGAATCCGGTGAGGTGGCAGTGAATGAGGAATTTGTACGGAGAATGCATTGGGGAAAAGATGTTTTAGGTAAGAGTATACAGACAGAAGAAGGCCGTGTCAAAATAGTAGGTGTGATTAAAGATTTTAATATTGGCGGATTCTACTCAGAGCTGAAACCGTTTGTCTTGCATCATCATCCCAAAGATTTGGCTGATCTTGTTTATCTCCGTCTGAAGGAACCCTTTGGTGAGAATCTTCAGAAACTGAAGCGTGATGCTGCCGAAGCTTTTCCTAATCAAACAGTCGGCTTTGAAAGCTTGGAACAAAAAATGGCGGATAGTTATAATTCCGTTCGTGTATTTCGTAATGCGACTTTATTGGCGGCAATTGCCATCTTGTTTATTACTTTGATGGGACTGATAGGCTATATTAATGATGAATTACAGCGACGTTCGAAAGAAATTGCTATTCGTAAAGTGAATGGAGCTGAGTCATTTGCGATATTGGAAATGTTGGTGCAAGATGTTCTTTGGATTTCTTTCCCGGCTGTAGTCGCAGGTACACTAGGGGCATGGTATGTAGGTGGTTTATGGATGGAACAGTTTGCTGTGACTGTAGGTTCGCTTGTTCCTTATTATGTATGTGTAGCTATCGTGGTCTTGATATTGATTGTCAGTTGTGTCATTTCCAAAACATGGCGCATTGCCAGTGAGAATCCAGTAAAGAGTATTAAATCAGAATAAAGATCAATAGAACAAACAATTAAAATTTATTATTATGATACAGATTGAAAATTTAAGTAAGGTATTTCGTACTTCAGAAGTAGAAACAATTGCGTTGAATCATGTAAACATAGAGGTGAAAGAAGGAGAGTTTGTAGCTATTATGGGACCATCAGGTTGTGGAAAATCCACCTTATTGAATATCCTTGGTCTGTTGGACAATCCTACTGAAGGCAGTTACAAGTTGCTGGGCAATGAAGTAGCCAATCTGAAAGAAAAAGAACGCACCCGTCTGCGTAAAGGTGTAATAGGTTTTGTATTTCAAAGCTTTAATCTGATAGACGAACTGAATGTTTTTGAAAATGTGGAATTACCGTTGACTTATCTTGGAATCAAGGCTAGTGAACGTAAGGAGCGTGTTCTGGAAATTTTAAAGCGAATGAACTTGAGTCATCGTGCCAAGCATTTCCCGCAACAGCTTTCCGGCGGTCAACAACAGCGTGTGGCTATTGCCCGTGCTGTGGTTACTAACCCTAAATTGATCCTCGCCGATGAGCCTACCGGTAATTTGGACTCAAAGAACGGTGCTGAAGTAATGAATCTATTGACCGAACTTAACAAGGAGGGGACTAGTATTGTCATGGTAACTCACTCTCAGCATGATGCCGGATTTGCTCATCGTGTCATTCATTTGTTTGACGGTAGTGTAGTGGCGAACATTAAAGAATAATAATGAAAGGGTGGTTGTAATGAAACAAATCTATTATGCGATACAATCGACATTACACGGCCGTGGAAGCAATGTGACAAAAATCATATCGCTTTCATTAGGCTTGACTATTGGTGTGCTGCTTTTTTCACAAATAGCATTTGAACTCAATTATGAAAAATGTTACCCTGAGGCCGACCGATTGGTGTTGGTACGTGGAGGAGGAGAGAATGTAAAGACTGGAGAGAAAGGAGAAGGATATGATGATAGCTTGTTTGCTCCGATGGCAGAAGCATTCCGCAGTGATTTGTCACAATGGATTGAAAATGCTACAGTCATTTTCAATTTTGAGACATTAAATGTATTCAAGGATGGTCATAAGCTGAAAGACGTAAACTACGCTTATGTAGATACTTGCTATTTCCGTACTTTCGGCATCAAAGTATTGAAAGGGAATCCTGAGGAATTGCAAAGGGCAGGGAGCATATTCGTTTCTGAAACTTTTGTTCGTGATGTCTTTGGTGGACAGGACCCTGTGGGACAAAAATTATCTTTGGATAAACAGCATGAACTGACAGTCCGTGGTGTTTATCAGGATACTCCGGAAAATACGGCCTATCATTTTGATTTTGTAGCTCCCATTTATGCCGGAGGTGGTTATATAGGGGGTGGAACATGGGGGCGTAATGACATTTATTATACTATTCTCCGTTTGCGCGATGGGGTGGACAGGGAAGAAATCAATCGTCAGATATACAAGGCTATGCAAAAATATTATCCTGATTCTGCTGATGATGAATGGAGAAATTTTTATGATGCACAGCCATTGCCCGAAATTCATTTGGATGACTCAAATACCCGCACTCGCCTTTACATTTATGGTTTTTTGGGCTTTGCCATATTTTTTGTGGCAATCATGAACTATGTATTAGTAGCTATTGCTACCATGAGCCGCAGGGCAAAAAGTATAGGTGTGCATAAGTGTAGTGGTGCCAGTGCAATCAATATTTTCAGTATGTTCCTTTTTGAGACGGGGATTGTGGTATTGATGTCCGTTATAGTGGCCCTCTTTATTATTTTCAATACCAAAGATCTGATAGAAGATTTACTTTCGGTGCAGTTATCCTCACTCTTTACATTGGAAACTTTATGGGTTCCGATACTCATTGTTTTTGTACTGTTCATAGTAGCCGGAGTGCTGCCGGGAAGATTGTTTTCACGCATTCCTGTCACTCAAGTTTTTCGTCGTTACACAGATGGGAAAAAGGGGTGGAAGCGTTCTCTTTTATTTGTACAATTTATGGGGGTATCTTTTGTGATGGGGATTTTGTTAGTATCTTTGATGCAGTATCATCATCTGATTAATAGTGATATGGGTATCCGTACTCCAGGATTGGTGGAGGCGGAAACATGGATGTCACCCGAAGAAGCAGAGAATATGGTTAACGATCTTCGTCGTCAACCCATGGTGGAAAATGCCACCCGTTCTATGCATGGTGTTCTGGGAGAATATTGGACTCGTGGGCTGATTGATAATAGTGGCAAGCGAATAGAAACCTTGATGTATAATCCTTGTGATAAGAATTATGCTGAAACCATGGGGATTACTATTATTGAAGGGAAAGATATGCAGAATGAGGGAGATGTATTGGTCAACGAAGAAGTAGTGCGGCTGATGAAATGGACAGATGGGGCAGTAGGCAAACGGTTGAATGATTTTGATAAAGCCGGAACCATTGTTGGTGTATTCCGTAATGTGCGCAATACGTCTTTTCTTTATAAGCAGTTTCCCGTGGCTTTGGTTTATAGTCATAATACCAGTCACACTTTTGATGTACGTTTAAAGCAGCCATACGATGAGAATTTGAAAAAGCTGAACGAATACATGGAGCAGGTGCATTCCACTAAGGCATTGGAATTTATTCCGATAGATACCATGCTGAAGGAAATCTATCGCAATGTATATCGTTTTCGTAATTCTGTATGGATTACTTCTACTTTTATTTTGCTTATTGTTGTTATGGGGTTGATAGGTTACGTGAATGATGAAACACAACGTCGCAGTAAGGAAATAGCTATCCGTAAGGTGAATGGTGCTGAAGCTTCGACTATTCTTCGGTTGCTGTCCCGTGATATATTATATGTTGCTGTCCCATCGGTCTTGATAGGAATTGTAGTATCGTACTTTACAGGAAAGGCTTGGTTGGATCAATTTGCCGAAACGATAGATATGAATGCGTTGTATTTTGTCGGAACAGCATTGGTGATTATCGCTCTGATAGTGGTGTGTGTCGTTGTTAGAGTTTGGCGTATCGCTAATGAGAATCCGGTAAAGAGTATTAAAGTTGAGTAGTGTATTTGGAAAAAGGAGAGCGGGATGATATGTGTTGGGTATCATCCCGCTTTTTTTCTTTTTACCTGATTCCTGTGAAATTTACATTGACACCATCCAATGTGCCTTTTAAGAAGTTCCCGGCCAACCATACATTTTCAAAATATGAAATGTCACTGGGACCGTAAACCATACGGATGCATGTCTGTGCGCTGTTATCCCATCTCCATTCAAAATTGTACCTGTCTTCGGTTACATAGCCGTTCCGATGTTCTATTCGTATGATGTCTGTGCCTGTTCTATTTTCGTAAAAGTCTAGTCGTTGTGTGTAGTATTCACCGTCTTGTTCCCAAGTTTCCTGCCAGGTCCGGCTGCATAGTTCCCGAGTGGTTCTGTAATATATTTCGCTGTAATCATCATCATCGTACCAACTTTCTATGGATACTTCACAGGAGGTTAGGTTAACCATTATTATCAGTACAACTACCATTCCGAAGTATTTCAGTATTTTTGTTCTCATATCCGTTAATTTTAAAATTTGTTTTTCTTATGTCACAAAGATAAGTGGAGGGAATGATACAATAAACGGAATATTCCTATTTGTAAAGGAGAGTTTCCCTATTTGTAATAGGAAAATTCCTATGGTGAGGAGAGGGGAATAAGGTCTGTCTTATTTCTTTTACTATTAAACTGTAAGTTACAAAAAGAGGCTGTCATTGGTGAGACAGCCCTGATAATTTCCGAAAAATGATAATAGGATATTTCTATATATTTTTAATTATCCTTGTTTGGGTATTATCTGCGTTTTTTTGAAGAAAGAAGTGGTGCTTCCTGTACTTGCTTCATTACTCTCAAGAGATTACCTCCCCAAATCTTCCTTAAGTCTTCTTCTGTATATCCTTTTTCAATCATTTTTATGGTCAGATTAATTAAGTCATTATCTCCTTTACATCCTTGCAGACCACCACCACCATCAAAGTCCGTACCTATTCCCACATGGTTTATGCCGGCTACCTTAATCATGTGGTCTAAATGTTCGACTGCATCACAAATGGATGCGGCTTTTGGGTTTTTATTGATATAGGCATCGAGGAGACATAACTGTGCCACTCCGCCATTTTTCGCTAAGGCACGGAGTTGTTCGTCTGTCAGATTACGATCATGGTCGCATAAAGCCTTTGACGAGGAATGAGAGGCGATGATAGGTTGTGTACTATATTTTATCACATCCCAGAAAGTACCTTCACTGGCATGTGATATGTCTATCATAATACCTAACCGGTTCATTTCCTTCACTACTTCACGACCAAACTGTGTCAGTCCTTGAGTCGCATCTTCCGTATGAGTGGACGAATGGCAAATATCGTTATCATAAGAATGGCAGAGAGTTATATAATTAACTCCCATCTGTTTGTATTTTTTTATATTCTTTAGGTCCTTGCCGATGGCGTAACCATTCTCGATCCCTATAAAGAAAGCTTTTTTACCTTCACGCTTCAGGCGTATCAAGTCTTCTTCCGTAAGGGCGATGCCACAAAAATCTTTGTATTGCTCTACTTCGTCATAAATGGATTGAATTAATCGGGTGGTGCTTTCTACGGCTTTTTGTGAAGATGCGTCATCCCGTTTCCCCTGCCATATAAATGCGGCTAGGAACTGTGCGTCCAATTTGCCTTCCTCCATTTTGGGGATGCTGACCATGTTGTCTTTTCTCAGGCCTACACTGTAACCGTTTTTAAACCAAAGAGGAGTGTCTGTATGAGTGTCAATGGATAGAATGCGGCTGTGAATTTTTTTAGCTAGGTTGAATGTATCAGCCTTGTTCACTAGGAATTTAAATAATTTATGCATGGTGGTATCTCCGGCAGCTGTAAATATTTCCGGATGAAATTGTACACCTATCATTTGTCGTATGGGATAAGCTTCTATAGCTTCCGCTATACTGTCGGGTGCCCAAGCCGTGATTTTGAATCCCGGTGCCAATTTCCGGATAGCCTGATGATGGAATGTATTGACTTGCAGCACTTCTTGTCCTGTAATTTCTGCCAACTTGCTTTCCTTTATGATGGATATCGGATGGGTGGGGGTAGTGCCGGATTCTTTTTGGCGATGGTTGACACTTGAAGGATGTTGCGTGGGCAGATCTTGATATAAAGTTCCACCGAAAGCTACATTCATTAATTGTAGCCCCCTGCAAATTCCTAATATGGGAATATTCCGATCTGCGGCCATTTTCAGCACCATCAAGTCGAAGGTATCCCGGGCGGGGCTTACTTCTTCCAGTTTTTCATAAGGAAGGTCGCCATAATACATTGGTTGGATGTCTTCTCCACCTGTAAAGACAATTCCGTCCAGCTGGGATACAATTTGACGCAGTATTTCTACATTATCCGTTACAGGTATCATGTAAGGAATTCCTCCAGAGAGAATGACTGACTGTACATATGCCGTGTTTACGGCTGTCCGTTTCGGACTTATATCTGTGGAAATTCCAATCAGGGGAAACCTTTTTATTCCGGGAATCAATTCGGAATCCACTTTTTGATTCAACCGGACGAGTGCTTCGGACAAAGGATCCTTTTGACTTTTTTGTGCTTGTACATGGCAACATCCCAAAGCTAACAGTAATACTAAGAGGCATTTGTTTTTCATATGAATATAGATTTTGTCTTGCAGGCAAATGTATAAACTATGTTTTTATTGAAAAAATAAAATGCCATAAAAATAGAGTAGGAGGTACTTATTCCAAGCACCTCCCACCTTTATATTAATTTACTTCATATCTTCCACAGCAGCCTGTGCAGCGGCCAGTCTGGCAATAGGCACGCGGAACGGAGAACAAGACACATAGTTCAAACCAACTTTGTGACAGAATTTCACTGATGAAGGCTCACCACCATGCTCACCGCAGATACCGCATTTCAAATCAGGACGAACTGAACGGCCTTTATCTACAGCCATTTCAATCAGCTGACCCACACCATTTTGGTCGAGTACTTGGAACGGGTCTACTTTTAGAATCTTCTTTTCCAGATATACCGGCAAGAAAGAAGCAATATCGTCACGGGAATAACCGAAGGTCATCTGGGTCAAGTCATTGGTACCGAATGAGAAGTATTCTGCACGGCTGGCAATGCGGTTGGCTGTCAGCGCAGCACGCGGAATTTCAATCATGGTACCTACCTTGAACGGAATTTCCATACCTTCTTTTTCAAATAATGCTGCTGCTGCATCACGGATCACCTTTTCCTGAGCTTCGAATTCATACAGGATACCGGTCAAGGGAACCATAATTTCGGGATGCGGATCATATCCTTCTTTCTTCAGTTCAATTGCAGCACCTAGAATCGCTTGAGTCTGCATCTCTGTGATTTCGGGATAGGTGTTACCCAAACGACAGCCGCGGTGACCTAACATCGGATTGTGTTCACACAGGCTTTCCACACGTTTTTTGATTTCCTGTACGGTTACGCCCATTGCCTTAGCCATTTCTTCCTGACCTTTTGCATCATGGGGAACGAACTCATGCAAAGGAGGATCGAGCAGACGAACATTTACCGGACATCCGTCCATAGCCTTGAAGATACCTTTGAAGTCGGCTTTTTGGAAGGGGAGCAATTTAGCCAATGCTTTTCTACGTCCTTCTACATCCGGTGACAGGATCATCTCACGCATAGCAACAATCTTTTCAGCATCAAAGAACATGTGTTCCGTACGGCAAAGACCGATACCTGAAGCACCAAAAGCGCGGGCCACTTCCGCATCATGCGGAGTATCAGCGTTAGTGCGGACATTCAGCTTGGTGTATTTGTTGCAAAGATCCATCAATGCAGCGAAATCGCCTGAAACTTCGGCTGCTTTGGTTTCCACTTTACCTTTATAGACTTCACCGGTAGTACCGTTCAGAGAGATGAAGTCACCTTCTTTTAAAGTAATACCTTCAATTTCTACGGTACGTGTCTTATAATCTACATTGATAGCACCAGCACCCGATACGCAGCACTTACCCATACCACGGGCCACAACCGCAGCGTGAGATGTCATACCGCCACGTGCAGTCAGGATACCTTCGGCAACGGCCATACCTGCCAAGTCTTCCGGCGAAGTTTCGATACGTACCATGACTACCTTTTTGCCATCGGCAGCCCATTTAGCAGCATCATCGGCGAAGAACACAATCTGACCGGTAGCGGCACCCGGAGAAGCGGGCAAACCACGAGTCAAAACTTTCGCTTCTTTCAACGCTTTCTTGTCGAACACAGGGTGAAGCAGTTCGTCTAATTTATTAGGTTCGCAACGCTCCAATGCGGTTTTTTCATCAATCATGCCCTGGCGCAACAAGTCCATGGCGATTTTTACCATGGCAGCTCCGGTACGTTTACCGTTACGGGTCTGCAAGAACCATAATTTACCTTCCTGTACGGTAAATTCCATATCCTGCATGTCGCGATAGTGGTTTTCCAGTTTGGTCTGCAGGGCATCCAGTTCTTTGTAGATTTCCGGCATAGCTTCTTCCATAGAGGGATATTTGGCTACGCGTTCTTCTTCAGAAATACCTGCACGTTCTGCCCAACGCTGAGAACCGATTTTTGTGATTTGTTGCGGAGTACGGATACCGGCTACAACATCTTCACCTTGTGCGTTGATCAAATATTCGCCATTAAATAAATCCTCACCGTTACCTGCGTCACGAGAGAAGCAAACACCGGTAGCCGAAGTATCACCCATGTTACCGAATACCATGGCTTGTACGCTTACAGCAGTACCCCATTCGGCAGGAATACCTTCCATTTTGCGGTAAAGAATGGCGCGTTCGTTCATCCAGCTGCGGAATACAGCACAAATGGCACCCCAAAGTTGTTCGTATGCACAGGTCGGAAAATCTTGTCCGGTCTGTTCTTTTACAGCAACTTTAAAGCGTTTAACCAGTTCTTTAAGGTCTTCCACTTCCAATTCGTTGTCGAGCTTCACACCTTTTTCTTCCTTTACTTTTTCGATAATTTCCTCGAAAGGATCGATGTCTTCCTTGTTCACCGGTTTCATACCCAATACCACGTCACCATACATTTGTACGAAACGACGGTAAGAATCCCATGCGAAACGGGGGCGTCCGGTCTTGCGGCTCAAGCCTTCCACCACTTCGTCATTTAAACCTAAATTAAGGATGGTGTCCATCATACCCGGCATAGAAGCGCGGGCACCCGAACGTACAGAAACCAGTAACGGGTTCTCTACATCTCCAAACTTGGAATTCATCAGATTTTCGATGTTGGCGATAGCTTTCTCAACATCCGCTTTCAGCAGTTCTACTACTTTATCTTTACCTAACTCATAATATTCGCTACAAACTTCTGTGGTGATTGTAAATCCCGGAGGTACGGGAACACCGATTAGATTCATTTCAGCTAGGTTAGCGCCTTTTCCACCAAGCAGATTTCTCATGTCTGCTTTTCCTTCAGCTTGTCCATTACCAAAGGTGTAAACTCTTTTTTTATCCATAATAAATGTATTTAAAGTTAACTCGCTCAAAAAATGTAATCGCAAAACTATACATATTTTAGTTATCTCCAAACCTTTTACTGAAAAAAATTAGTGGAAATTGCAATTTCTACTTTGCAATTTTAATATCTTACGATTTATGAGGCAATATTCAGGGAAAATGCTTAAATTTGTCCCCAAATTAACTTATTCAGAAAAGTGGCTAGAAAGAAGAAAGAACTTCCATTATTAGAGAAGATAACCATAACAGATGTAGCTGCCGAAGGAAAAGCTTTGGCGAAAGTGAATGACCTGGTAGTATTTGTGCCTTATGTAGTGCCCGGTGATGTGGTGGATTTACAAGTGAAGCGTAAGAAAAATCATTATGCAGAAGCTGTGGCTGTGAAATTCCATGAGTATTCTCCTGTGCGTGCAGTACCCTTCTGCCAGCATTATGGTATATGTGGTGGTTGTAAGTGGCAATGTCTGCCATATACAGAACAAATAAAGTATAAGCAAAAGCAGGTGACGGATAATCTGACCCGTATCGGCAAGATCGAATTGCCGGAAATTTTACCTATCATGGGGTCGGAAAAAACGGAGTTTTACCGTAATAAGTTGGAATTTACGTTTTCTAACAAACGTTGGCTGACAGAGGAAGAGGTAAAGGAAGATGTGAAGTACGATCAGATGAACGCCGTAGGTTTCCACATTCCCGGTGCATTTGACAAGGTACTGGCTATAGAAAAGTGCTGGTTACAGGATGATATCAGCAACCAGATACGCAATGCGATTCGTGACTATGCATACGAACACAATTATTCTTTCTTTAATCTGCGTTCTCAAGAAGGAATGCTTCGCAACTTGATGATCCGTACTTCGAGTACGGGTGAGCTTATGGTGTTGCTGCAATGCAAGATTGTGGAAGAGAGCGAAATGGATCTGATGAAGCAACTGCTGGCTTTCGTGGCAGAACGTTTTCCGCAGATTACTTCATTATTATATGTAGTCAATAACAAATGCAATGATACCATTAACGATCTGGAGGTAATGGTGTTCAAAGGCAACGATCATATTTTCGAGGAAATGGAGGGGTTGCGCTTCAAGATAGGAGCAAAATCATTTTATCAGACTAATTCTGGACAGGCGTATAATCTTTATAAGGTGGCCCGTAATTTTGCCGGATTGACCGGTAAAGAATTGGTGTATGATCTTTATACAGGGACTGGAACCATAGCCAACTTTGTTTCACGCCAGGCAAAGAAAGTGATTGGTATCGAATATGTGCCTGAAGCAATAGAAGATGCAAAAGTAAATTCGGCAATTAATGGCATTGACAATACCTTATTTTATGCCGGTGACATGAAGGATATCCTCACTCAGGAGTTTATCAACCAACATGGTCGTCCTGATGTTATTATCACTGATCCTCCGCGTGCCGGAATGCACGATGATGTGATTAATACAATTCTTTTTGCTGAACCTCAGCGGATTGTGTATGTTAGCTGTAATCCTGCCACCCAGGCACGTGATTTGTCTTTGTTAGATGCCAAATACAAGGTGATGGCCGTGCAACCCGTAGATATGTTCCCTCATACGCATCATGTGGAAAATGTGGTGTTGCTGGAAAAAAGAGGATAATCCGGATAGTTCAATTATAAATTGTTTAAACAGTAAATAGAATTATGTCAAGAGGTAAGAATAGTGATTCCGGCAGGCCAAAGGCGAGAAGTGTTGCCCGATATACTATATATAATGTGACGGAGCCCGCTGAGCTGATGGATTTTCTGATGCGGAAAATGGCGGGAATCAGTCGTAGCAAGGTAAAGGCGTTGCTTGCCAACCGCGTGATTTTGGTAGATAATGTGATTACTACCCAATATAATTTCGCATTGAAACCAGGTATGAAAGTGCAGATATCCAAGGTGAAGAATAATCGTGAGTTTAAACATCCGATGCTGAAACTGGTATACGAGGATGCTTATATCTTGGTGGTGGAAAAGAAGGAGGGACTGCTTTCTGTCAGCACAGAACATCAGAAGGAGCGTACTGCACAACATATTTTGAATGAGTATGTAAAACGTTCACATCGTTTCAACCGCGTATTTGTAGTACATCGTCTGGACCGTGAAACTTCGGGGTTGATGATGTATGCCAAAGATGAAAAAACCCAGAATACTTTACGTGATAATTGGCATGATATTGTGACGGACCGCCGTTATGTGTCTATCGTTTCTGGTGATATGGAGAAAGATTACGGTACTGTAGAGTCTTGGTTGACCGACCGGAAATTGTATGTATATTCCAGTCCTGTAGATAATGGGGAAGGTAAGTTTGCGGTCACTCATTATAAAACAATAAAGCGGGCCAATGGATATTCATTGGTGGAGTTGGATTTGGAAACAGGACGTAAGAATCAGATTCGTGTGCATATGTTGGATTTAGGTCACCCTGTTGTTGGTGACCGGCGCTATGGCAGTGAGTGTGATCCTTTAGGACGATTGGCGTTACATGCCTTCAAGTTATGTTTCTATCATCCGGTAACAAAAGAGTTGATGGAGTTTGAAACTCCTTATCCTACGGCATTTAAAGGATTAATGCAGAAAAAATAGAAAATTTCTTCTGTTAAAATTAAATATAAGGCTTCTTTGCTTTTATTTTGGGCAGAGATTAAGAATAAAAAAGCAATATCCATCCACTTACCAAACTGTAGACGGATGGATATTGTTGTTTTAGAGATTTGGCAGTTTCATTATTAAATTGCCTTTCTTAATGCAAGAATGGTCATGTAGCCCGATTTCCCAATGTTGTATTGATGAATAAAAAGGCTGAAATTCAAGATAAATTTGATTCAGCCTCTTTATTATTGTATCGGCGAAGTGATATTGAATAAAAGAGTTTTTTCAATAGATGTGATCATATAAAATCTCTAACCCTGAGTAGGAAGATTGATTTACTTGTAAAAATATGGGGAGTGTTGCGTGATTGTGTTTTATACTATGCCAAGAAGTATGTTTATGCACGTATGTCTACATGAAGCTACGCATATGTATGTACGGGTTTGTACGTATGTATGTGAGTGTGAATCATATAAATCCCCCCAATATAAGGACGTTTTTAAAAAAGATCAAGAGCTTTTCAAATAACAACAGGAACTTTTTAAAAACGTTTTGATCTTTTTTATCGATATCGGAACTCTGTAAACTGCTATTTCGTGGAAGTATATCTCTTTCATATGCATTTTTGAAATGAAAAAGTCTGAAAGTACCCTGCTTTATATCAAACAGGAATACTTTATAAAAAAGAATATATAGTTGACAGCAAGCGTATTATGCGAAAATCTGCTTTAAAATATAGTGAGGGTATGAGGGCATAAGTGAGAGCAAATATTTTTACTATAATCATGTAAGATATTTATAATTAGATTGTTATATGTAAAATGAGAGCATGAGGGCATAAGCATTCCAGAATAATAATGGGTCAGCGGATTTTCCGGGTTGGCAAGCTTTCTTTTAAGCGTATAGCCTAGCCAGTCTGAACATGAAGAACTTCAG
>NZ_JAVHZY010000022.1:0-80977 GCF_031119655.1 Phocaeicola sp. GP0067 | reverse complement strand
GATAGAGCTTTTTTCTTATATAGACTTGCTAAATTATATGCTTAAATATAAAATCCCTCAGATTGTTACGTTGACCCAATGCTTTGATATGCTTATTTTTGCCATGCACCAAAAACAAAAAATCCCCGTAAAGTATTAATTTACAGGGATTTTCTTTGTTTTGCAATTCTTTCCAGCGGAGAGACAGGGATTCGAACCCCGGGTACCTCGCGGTACAACGGTTTTCAAGACCGCCGCAATCGACCACTCTGCCACCTCTCCAAAACTTCCTTTCAGAAGTGCTTTTTGTTGAAAGCGTTGCAAAGGTACGACTTTATTTTAAATATGCAAGACTTTTGAACAAGAAAAATTAAAGGTTTTATTATATTTGCACTCTCAACCGAAAAAAAGCATATGAAACTAAAATGTCTTTTCTTACTGTTACTTTTGGGAATATCCTTTTGTGTACATGCACAAAAGCGCCCCGTCATCCTTGAGAAACAGTTGGAGATCATTAGGAAAGAACCTGATAACGGGGATGCATTAAAGTTTCTATGCCAATACTATTTAAATAAAGGAGATTATTCCAAAACCATCACTTACGCCGAGATTATGAAAAACGTAGCGGACAAGACTAAAAATCCTCTACTCCAACTCTATTCATATATCTACCAAGCACAAGCACAAATGATGAGCGGACGGGAAAAAATAGCCAAAAAAAACTTGAACCTTTCTCTTGAACTAGCAACCAAACTGAATAATGACTCCACCCTTTGTTCCGTCTATGGTAGTCTCGGACTCTACTCTGCAAATATTGAAACCGATTATTACCGTGCCATACGATGGCTTTATAAAGGTATCCAGTTGGCACAACAAAATAATTTCCAACAACAATACGCTTTGCTTTTAGGCAATTTAGCAAACATCTATTACCTCAAAAAAGATACAGCCGGTATCAAATACGCATTAGAATGTTATGAATTAGGACACAGTATGCGTAATCCATACATCATTTATTCCGGTGCAGTAAATTCTGCCTATATGTATTTTTTAATGAAACAGAATGAGGAAGCAATGAAATATATACATGAAGCCGAAACATTGATGCTGGAAAATGATTTCTACGACCAGGCCCATACCTACAATCTCTTTGGTAATATATTATATGATATGGGTGAATATGCCCAGGCCTTGGAATATTACAAAAAAGCCATGAAGGACAAACAGGCGGCACAAACTTCCTCTATTGTCTATGCCCATTTGGGATATGCACGTATACTAATGCAGCAAAACAAACAACCAGAAGCTATTTTATTGCTAAAACAAGGAATAGCTATTTCTTATGCACGCGTCAACGCCATCCATCGCAATGAACTATACGAAAATCTGTCCACCTGCTATGAGCAATTGCACCAATATCATGACGCACTGAAATATTATAAAATATTCCGTTTGGAAAACGACAGTCTTTTCAACAAGGACAAAGAAAGAGATTTAAGTGAAATGCGATTCAAATACGACTCTGAGCGGCAGGAAAATTTGATAAAACAAAGCAAGCTGGATGTAATGCAGAAAGAACAGCGTATACAACAACAGACATTTATTCTTATTATCATTGTGATTGTTCTAGGATTGCTTTATTACCTCTACCACCGTAAAAACAAACTTTATTTAAGTATAGTCAAGCAAAACCAAGAAGCAATCAAAAGAGAAACGGAACTGAATCGCCGTATAAAAGAATTGGAAACCAATGCCCCCTCCATGGTTTCTACTTCCGAAAAATATGCTTCCTCCTCACTCACCGACGAGAAAAGTTTAGAACTTTTCCGTACATTAGAGCGTATTATGAGAGAAGAAAAAATTTACAAAGACAATTTTATAACAAAAGACAAAGTAGCAGAAATATTAGGAACTAACCGTACTTATCTATCACGTATCATCAATGAACAATCCAAACTATCCTTCACTCATTATGTAAACCGTTTCCGTATTGAAGAAGCTATCCGTCTATTATCCGACCCCAATAACGAAACTCCGCTGAAAGCCATTTCTACAGAGCTGGGATTTAACTCCATTTCCACCTTTTATAACCTTTTCCAATCCTCAGTGGGAATGACTCCCTCCCAATATAGGAACAAAGTTATGGAACTTCAAAAAGAGCAATAGGTTATCTTTTTGCTCTTTTTTTATTCTGAAAACAGCAATTGCCGATATTAATATAGGTATAAAGAGGCATATCTAAGATATTATCCCTTACTTTGCGGTATGAACATTAATCCAAATTTAAATAATACGTAATGAAAAAGAAGTTTTTTTTAAGTTGCCTCTTAATCGTTATGGCATTGCTTCCGGCAGTTGCCCAGATTCAAGATCCGGTACAATTCAAAACCGAGTTAAAGACGATTTCCGATACGGAAGCACAAATAGTATTCACTGGTAAGATTGATGCCGGATGGCACGTTTATTCCACTGATCTTCCTTCGGGAGGTCCTATCTCCGCTACTTTCAACGTAGACAAGATAGAAGGAGTAGAATTAGTAGGAAAGCTCACTCCACAAGGTAAAGAAATTGAAAACTTCGACAAGGTGTTTGAAATGAAATTACGTTACTTTGAGAACACTGCCATTTTCATTCAGAAACTAAAAATAACGGGCGCTACCTATATGATAGAAGGTTATATGGAATTCGGTGCCTGCAACGATGAAAACTGTCTGCCTCCTACTGAAGTTTCTTTCTCTTTCTCCGGAAAAGGAGTTGCCGCTGCCACTACAAGCAAGACTGCTGAACCCGCAAAAACAGAAACAGCCATAACGGAAGTTCCTGTAGCGGAAACAGCTACTGCAACTACCGCAACAGATAGTGCTACAACTGCCGCCCTGATCGGCAATGACACTGCTGTCCAAGATTATTGGACTCCGGTTATCCAAGAGCTGAACACATTTGGCGAAACGACATCACAACAAGACCGTTCATGGATTTACATCTTCTTTGCCGGGTTTATCGGTGGATTACTTGCCTTATTTACGCCCTGTGTATGGCCTATCATCCCAATGACGGTAAGTTTCTTTTTAAAACGTAGCAAAGACAAAAAGAAAGGAATCCGTGATGCATGGACATATGGTGCTTCTATCGTAGTGATCTATGTATTATTAGGTCTTGCCATAACCTTGATATTCGGTGCCAGTGCCTTGAATGCACTTTCCACAAATGCTATTTTTAACATATTCTTCTGCTTGATGCTAATTGTGTTTGCAGCCTCTTTCTTTGGAGCATTCGAACTTACTCTTCCTTCAAAATGGAGCAATGCAGTAGACAGTAAAGCGGAACAGACCAGTGGTTTGTTAAGTATCTTCCTGATGGCATTCACCCTATCTTTGGTTTCATTCTCATGCACAGGTCCTATCATCGGCTTTTTGTTGGTAGAAGTTTCCACTACAGGTAGTGTAGTTGCCCCTGCTATCGGCATGTTAGGTTTTGCTCTTGCATTAGCGTTGCCATTCACACTGTTTGCCATGTTCCCGTCTTGGCTGAAATCCATGCCTAAATCCGGTGGTTGGATGAATGTAATTAAAGTAGTATTAGGTTTCCTTGAGCTCGCATTTGCTTTGAAATTCCTGTCGGTTGCTGACTTGGCTTATGGATGGGGAATTCTAGACCGTGAAACATTCCTTGCTTTGTGGATTGTGATTTTCGCTTTGCTAGGCTTCTATTTGCTGGGTAAGATCAAATTCCCTCACGATGATGATGATGATAAAGTAGGTGTTGCCCGTTTTTTTATGGCTCTTATCTCACTTGCATTTGCTGTATATATGGTACCGGGCTTATGGGGTGCTCCTTTGAAAGCTGTCAGCGCATTTGCTCCTCCCATGAATACACAAGACTTCAACTTATACACCAATGAAGTACATGCGCAGTTTGATGACTACGATGCCGGTATGGAATATGCAAAACGTACCGGAAAACCGGTAATGCTTGACTTTACAGGTTACGGATGTGTAAATTGCCGTAAAATGGAAGCTGCTGTATGGACTGATCCGAAAGTAAACAAGTTGATGACTGAGGACTATGTACTGATTACATTGTTCGTTGATAACAAAACTCCATTGCCCGAACACATCAAAGTGATGGAGAACGGTAAGGAACGTACACTACGCACGATCGGTGATAAATGGAGTTACCTGCAACGCTCTAAATTCGGTGCCAATGCACAACCTTTCTATGTATTGATTGACAATGAGGGAAAACCGTTGAATAAATCATATTCATATGATGAGGATATAGACAAATATGTTGATTTCCTCCAGACCGGATTACAAAACTATAAAAAATAACCAAAGTGTGTCAAAAGTCGAAGGAGTGTCAAAACTAAATAAACCTATCATTTTATTCATTCAGAATATTCTTTAATGAAAAATATTCTGAAAATCAACAAAAAGGAAAAGACAAACGAAACGATAGTTTTATTCGAGTTTTGACACACTTTCAAAAAGATTTTTGCAAGACCCCTTAATAATTATCTACTATGATCGCCAAACCAGAAAGAGAGCAAATCATTGCCCTTATAAATCGCGAGGTCGTTCCGGCTATCGGGTGCACAGAACCCATAGCCGTAGCCCTTTGTGTAGCAAAAGCAACAGAAACACTAGGTAAAAGACCTGAAAGGATTAAAGCTTTACTCAGCGCCAATATTCTTAAGAACGCCATGGGAGTAGGCATCCCGGGAACAGGAATGATTGGGCTACCTATCGCTATCGCCTTAGGGGCATTAATCGGAAAATCCGAATATCAATTGGAAGTCTTAAAAGACAGCACTCCTGACGCCGTAGCAGAGGGTAAAAAACTAATTGACTCACAAGCTATCTCTATCGGGCTGAAAGAGAATATAGAAGAAAAGTTATATATCGAAATTATCTGTGAAGCTGATGGTGATACAGCGACGGCCATTATTGCTTGCGGGCATACCAATTTTATATATGTGGCCCTAAACAACCAAGTTTTACTAAACAAACAAACTACCTCCACCTGCAATGAGGATGCAAAAGAGCCGGAGTTGAACTTGCGGAAAGTGTACGATTTTGCCACCACCACACCATTGGATGAAATTCGTTTTATTCTTGAGACCAAACGTTTGAACAAAGCAGCGGCAGAACGTTCTTTCAAAGGAAACTACGGTCACGAATTAGGCAAGATTCTGAAAAGCAGCAAAAGCGAAGAACAAATATTGGGAAGTAATACATTTACTCACATCCTTTCTTATACCTCGGCAGCTTGCGATGCACGTATGGCGGGAGCTATGATTCCTGTCATGAGCAATTCAGGAAGTGGGAACCAAGGAATTACAGCTACTTTACCGGTAGTAGTCTATGCCGAAGATAACCATAAATCAGAAGAAGAATTGATCCGCGCACTGACACTTAGCCACCTGACAGCGATTTACATCAAACAAAGCTTGGGACGTCTGTCTGCACTATGCGGCTGTGTAGTGGCTGCAACAGGTTCCAGCTGTGGTATCACTTATTTGATGGGAGGCACTTACGAGCAAATCACTTTTGCCGTACAAAATATGATCGCTAACCTGACAGGTATGATTTGTGACGGAGCCAAGCCCAGTTGTGCTCTGAAATTAAGCAGCGGTGTTTCTACTGCTGTATTTTCAGCTATATTAGCGATGGAACATAAATGTGTATCTTCTGTAGAAGGTATCATTGACAATGATGTGGACCGCAGCATCCGCAACCTGACCAGAATTGGTTCACAAGGCATGAATGAAACCGATAAACTAGTATTGGATATTATGACCCACAAACAATGTGATTAAATATATATAAAGATAAGAGAGTTAAAAACGAATCAGACACGGCATTTTATACAATCCGTGTCTGATTTTATTTCTCACTCCACCAACATGTCTTTATATTGGGTATGCCGGGTAAAAAACATTTTTGCAAAAGAACAAGTAGGACGTATTTTAAGCCCTACAACCGAAGCATATCTCACAGCGGCCTCGGTCAAAGCCTGAGCTATTCCCTGCCCTTCCAACTGTGGGGGAACTATGGTATGAAGGATATCCAAAACTCCGTTCTTTTCATCATATTGCAAATAGGCGATTTGTCCCGATTCAAATACTTCGAAACGGTCTACTTTCTCGTCATGTATAACTGTATGTTCCATTCTATATTGGTTTTAATGTATAACTATTACTAATAAAAACAATAATAAAATGGAATTGTTTTTACTCATAGATGAAATCTGTTACAGAACGTATGTCTGTTGACGAAACTCCGATACACACTTTAAATGACACTATAAAATATTGAGAACTATCTGCCTTGTCTATATTGAAAAGCCGAAGGTAGTATACCAAATTCTTCCTTAAAATACCGACTGAAATATTTCGGATTATTAAAGCCCACCTGATAGGCTATTTCTGAAATATTCTGTTGACTTCCACGGAGTAATTGGGCAGCCCGCTGTAAACGAATTATACGAATAAACTCGATAGGAGTCTTACCGGTAATAGCCAATAACTTTTTATATAAATGAACGCGGCTCATCCCTAATTCCTTGCTTAACTCTTCTACAGACAAATCACTGCGTGCAATATTGTCTTCTACATATTTCACAGCATGATTTATCAGTTTTTCATCCATCGAAGTTATGGCAGTCCCACTAGGTTTGAAATCAATATAAGCATGATTCCAAACCGTTTTCAACTTCTGTTCACTTTTTTCTTCAGGAACAGCAGTCACCATTTCCGGCAACTCCTCCGGTGGAATAATATGAGTTATCATCTCATTATCCTCACCCTCAACCAATTGAATCACCGTTGCTCTTTGTGGAGCAACGGCTGAGATTGTTTCTATGTTTTTTTCTTCTGCAATTTCTTCCGTATTACCAGATTCTAATCTTCGGATATCCTCCTCCAGTCCTTCTATTGTTATTATATGGTTTGGTTCTTCTTCCGATTCCTCCCCGGCATTAGACGCCATATAAAACTCCGGAATCTGAAGTGTGGAAATGTCTTCTACCGGCTTATCTGTAACTTGCACCTGTTCTATCTTCGTCGGTTTACTCTCGGAACGCTTTACCGGGATATGGATAACAAAAACACAACCGACAGGAGTATTATCCATTACGTTCACCGTGCCATCGTGAAGTGTGACAAAATCACGTACAATACTCAGACCACCTCCGCCATCTGAGATATTCATATCCGGATTATCCACTTGATAAAAACGTTCGAAAATGCGTTCTCTGTTTTCTTCTTTAATGCCGACACCTGTATCAGCCACTCTGATTTCCAGCATTTCCCGAGAATCCTGTCCTTCCACTAAACCGACAGACACATCAACTCGTCCACCATTGCAAGTAAATTTTAAAGCATTGGAAAGCAGATTCATCATCACTTCCCTCATTTTATCCCCATCAAACAACATATTCAACGAAGGAACTGCTGAATGAAAAATGAGAGAAATATCTTTCTTTTCAGACAAAGAGATAAAAGAATCACAAATCGTATGAATACAAGAGATGATATCATCATCAGACAGACTTAAATAATATCCATTCACATCAATTTTCCTAAAATCCAACAACTGATTTACAAGATTCAACAACCTTAATGCATTGCGTTGCACTATATTCAATTTATCCATCAGAGCAGCATCCGATTGATATTCCTTCATCAGCGTTTCCAACGGTGAGATAATAAGAGTGAGCGGAGTACGTAATTCGTGGCCGACATGAGTGAAGAACTTCAATTTCATATCTGCCTTCTCCTGATTCCTCTCTATTTCTTGCTTTATTTGCTGTTTTTTAAATTTATCCCGTTCTCCACGCAGAATCCAATAGCGTCCCAATATCAATACAGCAACCAACAAAAGGCTATAAACAACATATGCCCAAACGGAACGCCAAAAAGGAGGATAGATAACAATTTTCAATGAAGCTTCTTCATCTCCACCATATCCGTCACTGTTGACTGCTTTCACCTTCAGCATATAAGTTCCGGGAGCTAGATTAGTATAAGTCACTTTGCCAAAGGCAGTAGTCATCCAACCCTCATTGAAACCTTCCAGTTTATAAGCATACTCCGTTTTTTCCGGCAAAATATAGTTATCAGAAGCAAATTGTACACTGAACATATTCTGTTCATAACTCAATTTTATCTGATCTACCTTGTTCAACGCCTTATCCAAAATCACCCTACCTTCATATTCCTCACCCACCCCTACTTCTTCATTGAACAAGAACAAACGGGTAAACATCACGCTGGGACGTTTTTTATTGTATTTTATATCATCCGGACGGAAGCGGTTAATACCATACAGCCCTCCCATAAGAATTTCTCCAGAAGACAATTTTTTAATGGAACGCAGGTTGAACCCACTATTTTGCAAACCATCTTTGTCATCATAAACACAACTATGAAAAATATAGCGCCCTGTTTTTAAATCTACTGCCGGTATGACATTAGTTATTCCACGTGCTGTAGTCACCCATATATTTTCATTACCATCTTCTACTATTCCAGAAATGATAGGGCTGGAAACTCCTTGCTCCACTCCTAATATAATCAGTTCATCCGTTTTGGGATTATAAACATTCAGCCCCTCACATGTACCAATCCATATCAATCCACGGCTATCCTCATACACCTGACTTATATTCTGATCAGAAAAATATTCCTTACCAGATTTAGTACCTTCCAGATTAACCACTTTTTTAGTTTCAATATCCAATTCCGAAAGTCCCTGAGCGGTACCAATCCACAAAGAGCCCTCTTTTCCCATACACAAAGAGGAAACATAATCGGATATCAAACCGGCCGAAGTTGTATTATAAGTGGTGAACAAACCCGTCTTGGGATTCAAACTCTGCACTCCCCCACCCAATGTACCTATCCATATAATCCCCTGCTTATCTTCAGCCAAAGCCAATACATTATTATGAGCCAAAGAATTTTGCCGTTCCGGTATGTTTTTTTTATAATGAATAATACGACCGTTATCATAACAAATCAAGCCTCCCCCAAAAGTACCAATCCAAAGTTTCCCATCACTGGCTTTCAAAATGCAAACAATGGCATCAGTAGTGAGTTTATCCTTACCTTTCTGTGGAAAAGCAGCCCGGTTGCCAGTCACGGAATTCCAATATATGATACCGACATCGTTGGTACCCAGCCACACATACCCCTCTTTGTCTTCTTCAATGCAACTAATATCTCCTATATACTCTGCACCAAATTTAAAAGCACACTCATTAAAATAGGAAATTCCTTTTTTATAAGTCCCCACCCACATAGTTTCACTGGAATCCTCGTATAGAACCATTACTGTATTATTTTGCAAACTACGTTCATCACCTGCCTTGTTCCGCAACTGCCTCACTTCCCCTGTCTTCTTATCCAATATATCAATGCCATCCTGATCTGTTCCTATCCATATACGCCCCTGCTTATCCTGTGATACAGCACGGACCATGTTATGAGACCGACGCTTGATAATATTTGTCAGCCAAGACAGCCACTTTTCCTGTTCCGGATTATAAACCCATATTCCAAGCGGACTGTACATCCATATATCATTATCACGATCTACAAACAGAGTGAAAATTCCCTGCTTGTCAGTTCCCAATTCCCCAACCAAATCATCCTGCTGCCATTTAATCTCATTTGTCCGAGTATCCAAACAAACAAGTCTTCCGGTATTATATACCAACAAGATTCCCTTACTACATTCTACAATGTCCGTAATATCACCTTCTGGCAACTGATGAGTATCAAACAAAAGCGGATACAGTAATTGAGATTCCGGAATGTACAAATAACAGCCTTTTCCTTTTATATAAAACCACATATTTTTATTATGGTCTATATATACTAATGCTGGAGTTCCGTCAATACCGACTTCACATAGCCATGCATGCACCTCCCTATCAAATGTTTCTGATTCCGAGTTGTAAATGACATAACCCACACCGGTAAGAATCCATAAATTTCCTTTATAATCTTCTTGTATGCTTTTGATATAATTATCAGGTAAAGAAGCCGGATCAGCATTATTACTACGAAACAAAGTCATCTGGCACCCGTCATACCGATTTAAACCGGAAGCTGTGGCAAACCACATAAAACCTTCGGAATCTTTAAATATATCAAGGACTTGATTGTTTGACAGACCATCTTTCACCTCCAAAAGTTTAAACATGAATTCACTTGCATGCATCAGACTAGAAAAGCATAATAATGTAATGATCAAACATTTTTTTCTTATTCCCATAGATTTTAAAGGCTAATTATTTTTATTCCACTGCAAATGAAGCAAAAAGCTTGATAACAGACAAACTAATATCGGCTTTTTTATCATTCGATACCCACAATATGTTTCATTTTTCCTATTTTTGCAATTGAAATGAAAGCATTAACGGATACACAATACATACGACAGCTTGTCTCGGAGGGAGAACACTGTCATCAGGATTTCAAATTCGAGATTTCGGACGCACGCAAAATAGCCCGTAGCCTTTCCGCATTCGCCAATACCGAGGGCGGCAGGCTGTTAATAGGAGTAAAGGACAATGGCAAAATAGCAGGAGTCCGCTCTGACGAAGAAATATATATGATAGAAGCAGCAGCAACCATGTATTGCAAGCCCAAAGTAGAACTGGAAACGCAGACTTACAAGGTAGAAGGAAAAACTGTATTGGAAATACGTATTAACGAAACGGTTTCTAAACCTGTATATGCCCTAGATGAAACGAATAAGCCATGGGCCTATATCCGCATCAAAGACGAAAACATACTGGCCACTCCCGTCCATCTAAAGATGTGGCAACACAGCAAAAAACCTGAAGGAGCACTTGTAACATTTACCGAAAGAGAGCAACGGTTACTGGATGTCTTGAAAGAAAAAGAAAAACTTTCATTAAATCAATGTTGCAAACTTTGCAGGTTAAACCACAAGACAACTTGTGAACTATTAGCAGACTTTATCCGTTTTGGTCTAGTGGAACTTGTTTTCCATGGACATAAGTTCTATTTTAAATTAAACAAGGAATAAGTAAAATGGATATACTGACCCTATTAATCAGCAGAGTGAATGATGTGCTTTGGACTTATATTTTGATCATCATGCTGTTAGGATGTGCATTTTGGTTTACTTTTAAAACAAATTTCGTACAATTCCGCATGATAAGAGAAATGATACGTCTATTAGGTGATTCTACAGGCAAGACAGAAGGTCGCGAACACCATATTTCCTCTTTTCAAGCTTTTGCCGTTTCCATAGCTAGCCGCGTAGGAACAGGCAATTTGGCAGGAGTCGCCACCGCCATTACTTTGGGTGGTCCGGGTGCAGTTTTCTGGATGTGGGTAATTGCTCTTTTGGGGGCCAGCAGCGCTTTTATTGAGTCCACATTGGCCCAATTATATAAAGTACACGGACATAATTCTTTCGTTGGCGGGCCAGCTTATTACATGAAAAAAGGATTAAAACAGCCGTGGATGGGAGTTTTGTTTGCCTTTTTGCTTATCTTTACTTTTGGATTTGCTTTTAATTCAGTACAAAGCAATACCATTTGTGCCGCTTTCGAAGAAGCATTCAATATTCCTCCCAGCCTAATGGGAGTGATACTGACCTCGCTCACATTAATTATCATCTTCGGAGGCATTCAGCGTATTGCTAAAGTAAGTAGCATTATTGTTCCTGTCATGGCATTGGGATACATCTTTTTATCCCTTTTCATCGTAATTGTAAATGCAAAGCATTTGCCAGAAGTTATTGAATTGATTATAGCGAATGCCTTTGGCTGGGAACAGGCATTAAGCGGAGGTATAGGCATGGCATTAATGCAAGGAATCAAACGTGGATTATTCAGCAATGAGGCCGGTATGGGTTCCGCACCCAATGTAGCGGCAAGTGCCGATGTTACCCATCCTGTAAAACAAGGATTAATTCAGACATTGGGAGTTTTTACCGATACACTTGTCATATGTACCTGCACTGCTTTCATCATTCTTTTCAGCGGAGTGGCCTCCACAAAAGAAGCCAATGGAATAAAACTTACTCAAATGGCACTGAATAATGAAATAGGCAACATCGGGACTATTTATGTGGCGGTGGCAATTCTGTTTTTCGCCTATAGCAGCATTTTGGGAAATTATTATTACGGTGAAGCCAATGTACGTTACATAACTCATCGGAAATGGGCTATCCCCATTTATCGTATAGCAGTGGGAGGAATGGTTATGTTTGGGGCATTGGCCAGTCTGGAACTGGCATGGAGCCTGGCCGATATGGCAATGGGATTTATGACTATCTGTAACTTGATAGCCATTACTTTACTAGGGAAATATGCATTCCGTCTATTGGAAGACTATCGAATTCAGAAACGTAACGGGGTCAAAAATCCAGTTTTCACCAAAGACAGAATGAAAGATATTGAAAATGATTTGGAATGCTGGTAACACAAAGCAATACCCCCGGCATCAACCATTCAATAAAAATGATAAATAGTAAAACAAAAGGATTTTAATCAAAAATGTTTCAGTTTTTATCGCTATCTTTGCAGACAGGAAAACAATATAATTTAAGAACACAATGAGCATATTTTCAAAATTATTTGGTAAAAAACAGACAGAAGGAGAAGAAACAAGCCGCATAGGTGGTATGGAAGACTTCATGACACTAATCCGTGTATATTATCAGTCTGTAATGGCCTGCAACATAGGTATCACAAATATTAATTTTTTGCCAGACATGGCAGTTTTCAAACGCACCCTTAAAATACCGACCCAAAACAACAAGTTGGGAATTGCTGAGAAGTCACGCTGCAAAAAGATGTTAGTAGAACTTTATGGTCTAAGTGATGATTTCTTTAAAGAAATTGACGGTTCTATAAAAAAGAATTGCAAGAATGTAAATGATGTCAAGACTTATCTTTTTATGTTCCAAGGATTCAGCAATGACTTGATGATGCTGATAGGTAATTTGATGCAATGGAAATTCCGTATGCCCAGCGTAATGAAAAAAATGTTACGTAACATGACCGAGAAAACAATTCATGATATCATGACCAAGACCGACTGGAAAGACGAAAGCGTACACAAGACCTGTGTTGCCATCCGTAAATACAAACAAGCCTTAGGATATTCTGAAAACTGGATGACGGAATATGTGTATAACATTGTATTACTGGCTAAAAAAGAACCAAAGCCAAAAGAATAATCATTAAAGATTTTATGAAATCCTTATTAAATATAGAAGAACATCCATTAGAGCCTTTTTTACCGGTTAACGCCAAACTACTGATGTTAGGCAGTTTTCCCCCACAAAAGAAACGATGGAGCATGGAATTCTTTTATCCCAATCTGCAAAATGATATGTGGCGTATTTTTGGAATAATATTTTTCCAAAACAAAGACCACTTTCTGAATCCTGACAAAAAGGTATTTGACAAGGAACGTATTATTGATCTTTTGAACAAAAAAGGCATCGCACTTTATGATACCGCTTCAGCTGTTCGCCGTTTACAGGACAATGCCTCAGACAAATTTCTGGAAGTTGTAGAACAGACAGATATCAGTTTGCTACTGAAGCAGATTCCAATGTGCAAGGCCATTGTAACCACAGGACAAAAAGCAACGGATATTATTCGTGAACAAATAAAGGTAAAAGAACCCGTTGTAGGAACCAGTGAACCTTTCGAATTCGAAGACCGGACAATGCGATTATACAGAATGCCTTCGTCCAGCCGTGCCTACCCGTTGCCCATTGAAAAAAAATCAGCAATATACCGGGTCATGTTCAATGAGTTAGGCCTATTAAACGAATAATGAACAATATTTTTTCATAAATAGGTTTGTATATTCCAAATATTACACTACCTTTGCAGCCGCAAACACGGGAGTAGCTCAGTTGGTAGAGCACCGGTCTCCAAAACCGGGTGTCGGGAGTTCGAGCCTCTCCTCCCGTGCAAAAAAGATTATTCAATGCCACGCCATTGGATAATCTTTTTTTATATTTTCTACTTTCTTAAGGAATTTGCAAAAGTTTATGAGTTTGTAGGCTCAACCGCCACTCTGGATGTTGCAAAATGTAAGCAATCACTTCTTCTGTATTAGCACAAGAACAAGGCTGCAAAAAATAATGACTGGCAGACAAATCCAAATAAGCAGAAACATCTTGTCCCACATAAACCACTTTCACCTCATCTATACGATCTAGATTTATTTTCGCCCCTTCTTTAGGGGAACAAGTAACCCAATCTATATTTTCAGGCAGCAGACAAGTGCCGTTTGTCTCAATACAAACATACTTCCCTTCATGATGCAATGCATCAACTAACTTTTCATCAATCCACAATCCTGGCTCACCACCAGTCAGTATTACTACCTGGGTCGAATATTTTGCCACTTCCATCACAATATCCTCATCACTCATCAATGTACCTTCTTCATGCTGAGTATCGCAAAAAGGACATCTCAAATTGCACCCGGAAAAACGTACAAAAACGGCAGGTATTCCAGTATGATACCCTTCCCCCTGTAAGCTGTAAAATATTTCATTAATCCTTCTCATAGATAACGGTATTTCCTTCTGACTCGCGAACTTCAACCTTGAAACAAGTGGGAATTTGCTCACATACCCAGCGTGCAATATTTTCAGCTGTAGGATTAAAAGAAACAACCTCATTCAAATTCCGGTGATCCAAACGCCCCATCACCGTTTCCTTGATATGCGTGAAATCCACCACCATACCATCCTCGTTCAAAACCTCGGAACGACAATAAACGGTAATAATCCAATTGTGACCGTGCAAATTCTCACATTTACTTCTATACGACAGCTTCAAGCTATGGGAAGCTGAAATTTCCATTCGTTTAATTACTGTATACATAGCATTTAATTATAATAAGAAAGAACTCACACCTAATGTCACCTCGGTGCTACAGGACGCAAAGATACACCATAAAAAAGAATAATATAAAAAGGACACTGTATTTTTTTGTTTTTTGGTCTATATTTGCACCTATGAAAATACTATATACCATTGTAGGAACAACCTCACTCATACTAGGCATTATCGGCATATTTCTTCCTTTACTGCCTACCACCCCCTTTTTATTACTGACAGCCGCCATGTATTTCCGCAGTTCACCACGCTGGTATCATTGGCTCATCCAACAAAAATATTTAGGAAGCTACATCCGCAATTTCCGAGAGCATAAAGCAATACCTTTACATGCCAAAATCATTTCCGTATCATTAATATGGATTACCCTAAGCTATTGCGCCATCTGGACACTACCCTACATTTGGGCAAGAATCCTGTTTCTGATTATTGCAATCGGTACTACCTGGCACATCTTGTCCTATAAAACATTAAAACGATAGACAATCCTCAACAGACATATGTAATAGTAAAAAGATCATATTCGAACAGCACGGGAAAAACAGCTAATAAAGACGTTAAAAAAGTTTTTTAAACGACAAACGATAAATTTAGGACGAAATATTTTCGTGTTTGCTTCCAATCCTTTATATTTGTGTACAATTTTGGTATAAAATGACTGAAGAAGACAAAAAGCTATTAAATACTTTCGAGGCAAGACTGAGGCATTTTATGTATTTGCATGATGAATTGAAACATGAAAATGCACAGTTAAAGCAACTTCTCACTGAAAAAAACGAGGAGGTAAGACGATTGGAAAATAGCCGGAAAGAATTAGAAGTAAGGTATACCAATTTGAAAATGGCGAGGACAATCAGTATTCATGATAAAGACATCAATGATACAAAACAACGGTTGTCAAGGCTTGTGCGTGAGGTCGACAAATGCATCGCTTTATTAAACGAATAAAAAAAGTTGGACAATAAAACGATAGTATTATGGACGATATGATGAAGATACATCTACTGATTGACAACGAACGATACCCGATGACCATCCGTCGTGAAGATGAACAGTTATACAGGGACGCTGCCAAACAGATTGACAATAAACTAAACAAATACCGTAGTTATTACCCTGATTTCAGCCCCGCAAGGCATTGGGCAATGGCTGCGCTGGAGTTAGCTTTTGAAAATATTTCTATGAAAGACAGGAATAATACTGCACCTTATCAGGAAAAATTGAAGGAGCTGACCAAAGAGATAGAAAAACAAATCAGTAACAGAGAGTAATCGTTTAGAATTGAAGATATTCACGCACAGCTATACTGTTAAGAGAAGGGTTCTTAACAGATAGATTGTGCGTTTTTTATTTATATATAAATTAATAACAATGATAACAACGGTAATAATAGCAATTGTGTGTTTCGCTGTAGGTGGTGGCCTATCATACATGCTTTTCAGATATGGCCTGAAATCTAAGTATGACATCATCATCAAAGAGGCACAGACGGAAGCTGAAGTAATTAAAAAGAACAAGCTTTTGGAAGTAAAAGAAAAATTCCTGAACAAAAAAGCTGATCTGGAAAAAGAAGTCGCCCTACGTAACCAAAAGATTCAGCAAGCCGAAAATAAATTAAAACAACGCGAACTGATGTTGAACCAAAAACAGGAAGAGGTTCAACGCAAACGTACAGAAGCGGAAGCTATCAAAGAAAATCTAGAAGCTCAAATTGTCATCATAGACAAGAAAAAGGATGAACTGGATAAATTACAAATGCAAGAACGTGAAAAACTGGAAGCTCTTTCCGGTCTTTCTGCTGAGGAGGCCAAAGAACGCCTGATTGAATCTTTGAAAGAAGAAGCGAAAACACAGGCTGCTTCCTATATTAACGACATTATGGACGACGCCAAATTAACAGCTAATAAAGAAGCTAAACGTATCGTTATCCAGTCTATCCAACGAGTAGCCACAGAAACTGCTATCGAAAACTCTGTAACCGTATTCCATATTGAATCGGACGAAATAAAGGGACGCATCATCGGCCGTGAAGGGCGTAATATCCGGGCTTTAGAAGCAGCAACCGGTGTCGAAATCGTTGTAGATGACACACCCGAGGCTATTGTACTTTCAGCGTTTGACCCTGTACGCCGCGAAATTGCCCGCTTAGCATTACACCAACTGGTTACAGATGGACGTATCCACCCGGCACGCATTGAAGAAGTGGTAGCTAAAGTACGCAAACAGGTAGAAGAAGAAATTATTGAAACCGGTAAACGTACCACTATTGATTTAGGTATTCATGGCCTGCACCCTGAATTGATCCGTATTATCGGTAAGATGAAATATCGGTCCTCATACGGTCAGAACCTTCTACAACATGCTCGTGAAACAGCCAATCTTTGCGCTGTGATGGCTTCTGAACTAGGTTTGAATCCTAAAAAAGCAAAACGTGCTGGATTACTGCATGATATAGGTAAAGTACCTGATGAAGAACCGGAATTGCCGCACGCATTGTTAGGCATGAAGATAGCCGAAAAATATAAAGAGAAACCAGACATATGTAATGCTATCGGTGCTCACCATGACGAAACTGAAATGACTAGCCTGCTGGCTCCCATCGTACAGGTATGTGATGCCATTTCAGGCGCACGTCCAGGCGCTCGCCGTGAAATCGTAGAAGCTTATATCAAGCGTTTGAACGATCTAGAACAATTAGCCATGTCTTATCCAGGGGTAACAAAAACCTATGCTATCCAAGCTGGCCGCGAATTACGTGTGATTGTAGGTGCCGACAAGATTGACGACAAACAGACTGAAAGTTTATCCGGTGAAATTGCGAAAAAGATTCAAGACGAAATGACTTATCCGGGACAAGTGAAGATTACAGTCATCCGCGAAACACGTGCGGTAAGTTTCGCCAAATAAAAATCAGAAACAAGAAACTCAACTATAATCCCTCTTTTTCTTTAGAAGAAAGAGGGATTTTTCATTTTGTATTCCCACATTTTATCCACAGCCTGGACAAACTCAAGAAAAAAAAATAAATTTCTAATTGCCAAGCAGTAAATCATCTAATCCTTCATTTAAATTATGTAGAACATAAAACAAGATCAAACTATGAGACTTAACAGTATGCTAGCCACAGTGCTTATTTTCCTTTGCTCTTTAGTAATTTCATCGTGCAGCAATGATGAACTTGCTCCCATCTCCTTAAAAAATAGAGAAACAGCAAATATAAAATTAAACTATCCTAATAATCAGACATACTCTTTTCCTTTGCAAGGGGGAGACGGGAATTATGAAATAAGCTGCGATAAACCGGAAATTATAGAAACCAAAATGATTTCTTCTTGCGACATATCCATAAAAGCATTAGCATTAGGTGAAGCGATTATTACTGTAAGAGATCAATCAGGAAACACACTTGACATTCATGTAATAGTAGACTATTACACCGATAATTACATTGTAAGCAAACAGGATATACTTCTTACAGGAGACTTAAAAGATTCTGAAAAACAAACAATTAAAGAAAAAGCATTAGCTACAATACCAGTAAAGACAGGAGGAGGATACAAATTTATCTACACGGATGCAGAAATTGCAAGAGGCAAAGTACTGGTTTATCAAGAAAAGTTTGGAAACAAGGCTATAGAAGGTAGTTTTGAAAGAAAATCCAATGAAATAGAAAATGAACAATGGGGTACAAGACATATCATCTCATTTGATCTAACTCTTCCAGAACAACCCAAAAGAACATTTATAATCTCTGAATATATACCTTCTTCCAGGACTTCCCCCATAGTCCTCATGGCTTTTTTTGAGGATTTAAAAAAGACATTCACTATAGATTATCCGACCGTCGAGCAAGTTTATACCGAGCAAGTATTAACTGTACCGTCACATTTATATTATTAATATATTATCTTTCTTTCCAAAAGGAAAGAGCATTCATTCTTGTTATATGCGGTAGAACCTCATCTACCCCATATAACAAGAATGATCCCCCATTCCTCCAATATCCCCATGTATAAAAAACATTCTTTTGGCCAAAAGTTTATTTTTGAAGTATTCGTTTTTCTTCGAACATTTTTTTTGCACAGGCATACCCTTCCTCATATAAATCGGTCAGTTTCTTTATATCTGTTTCAATACGGTCCACTTCCATCGGCTTTTCAGGACGAATTACCACAATCCTGCCCCTGTCTTCCAATTGCTCTACCAAATCAAGCTGTTCGTTGTAAATACGACAACGTTTACTTAAAACCACGCGCAAACGAGGGTATTTTTTATAGATAAAATGAGGAATTTTCATATCCTTTCCTTTTTTGCGATATCCCCGATTACGGGTAAGTACCACTACATTTTTATCAAATCCTTGTTCAATAGCACGCAACACAGGAATAGAATCCACAATTCCCCCATCCAGCATCGGCTCACCATCTACATAAGCTATAGGACAAACATAAGGAAGACTGCTGGACGCCTTAGCTATGGCAATAATACGTCGAGGATCATGTTTCTCTTCCAAATAACACGCCCTACCTGTAATGCAATTAGTAGTCACCATTTCAAAACGAGCAGGATTTTCAGCATATGTTTTATAATCATAAGGAAGAATTTCCTTAGGAAAATGTTCATAAAGCAATTCCTGATCAAGAATACTGTGCTTACGCCATAAATGCTTTATGCCGATATAATGATATTTCTCCAATAAATCAATATTACTAAACTTAGCTCTACCACGCTGGCGAGACATATATGAAAGACCATTGCACGCTCCGGCAGAAACTCCTACCCCATACGGAAACCAAACCTTCTTATCCATCATATAGTCTAATACCCCGCAGGTAAAAACTCCGCGCATACCTCCGCCTTCCAGTACCAGCCCTGTTTTATCATCTATTTTCATAATCAATGTTGAGGAACAAATCTATCCTTGAAAGAGTTCACTGCAAAGTTAACCTTTTCAAAGTATTTAGCCGTATCTTTTATATTTATTAAATAATTGCATTCCATCATAAATATCAATCAAATTCTCCTAGCAGTATAAATTACTGAATGGCAACTTATCAAGGAAAAATAAGAGAAACCTGTGAAATTAGAAAAGCAAGATTGACAAATGATAAAAATAAAGCCGAAATCGATTAAAAAATCAAATAAGCAAATAGTACTTTTAAGATTATAATTATTACATTTGCAACACAGTTCAATAAATTTTCAATTAAAATAAAGTTAGCCATGTTTGATTCCGCAACTTATCAAAGACGCCGTCAGGCACTTAGAAACAAAGTGCAAAACGGTATTATCCTTATACTAGGTAATAATGAAGCTCCGGCAAACTATCCGGATAACACATATAAATTCCGTCAGGACAGTTCATTCCTCTACTTCTTCGGTCATTCTCACCCCGGATATGCAGGTGTAATAGATATAGAAGCAGGAGAGGATTATTTCTTCGGAAATGATGTAGATATGGACGACATTATCTGGATGGGGCCCCAACCCAGTGTGAAAGAGTTGGCTGCACAAGTAGGTATTCAGAAAAGTTTTCCCTTCCCCCAGCTAAAAGAGGTGGTAGGAAAAGCTATCGCGCAAGGTAGAAAAGTACATTTCCTTCCTCCCTACCGATTCGATAATATGATGCTCTTGGAAGACTTAACCGGTATCCGTGCCGCTATAGTAAAGAAATACGCTTCTGTAGAATTGATAAAAGCTGTAGTTGATTTACGTTCTGTAAAAGAAGCTTGCGAAATAGCAGAAATCAATTTGGCATGTAATATCGGTTATGAAATGCACACAGCCGCTATGCGTCTATGTAAACCTGGAATAAAGGAACAATATATCGCCGGAGTACTGGATGGCATCGCCGCTTCTTATGGAAGCATGACTTCATTTGCCACTATCCTGACCCAACATGGGGAAACATTACATAATCATGACCATAGCCATATATTAGAACCAGGACGCATGATGCTGACAGATGCCGGAGCTGAAAGAGTGACAAATTATTGTTCTGACCATACCCGTACCGTACCTGTGGGAGGCAAATTTGAAGGACGGCAAAAAGATGTGTATAATATTGTATTGGCTTGCCATGATAAAGCATTGGAAATTACTCGTCCAGGTATAACCTATATGTCTGTACACTTAGAAGTCTGCAAAGTGCTGGTTCAAGGATTAAAAGACCTGGGGCTCATGAAGGGCAATGTGGAAGAAGCTGTTGCCGCTGGTGCACACGCTTTATTCCTGCCCCATGGATTAGGTCATATGATGGGATTGGATGTACATGACATGGAAGACCTGGGACAAATTTACGTAGGATATGACGATGAAATCCGTCCTTCTTCCCAGTTCGGGCTAGCCTCCCTGCGCATGGGACGTCGCTTACAGGAAGGCTTTGTGATTACCGATGAACCGGGCTGCTATTTTATTCCAGCATTGATTGACAAATGGAAAGCTGAGAAAATGCATACAGACTTCCTGAACTTTGATGCCATTGAAAAATTCAAAGATTTTGGAGGCATCCGCCTGGAAGACGATATTCTGATTACTTCGGAAGGCTCCCGTTTCACTGGCGAGAAACGCATCCCTATCACTATCGAAGAAGTAGAAACTATCATGAATGAGTAACATAACAAACAAAACTATTATTTCTAAAATGAAAAGATTTACATTATTAGCAGCATTAGGTTTATGCAGTATAAGCCTCTTTGCACAAGATGCACAAAAAGAAGAGCCAAAGGAAGAAGGGTTTGTATTCACTACAGTAAAAGAACTGCCTATTACTTCTGTCAAGAACCAAAGCCGTGCCGGTACTTGCTGGTGCTATTCCAGTATGGCTTTTCTAGAATCAGAATTACTTCGTATGGGAAAAGGAGAATACGACTTTTCTGAAATGTACATCGTACACCAAACTTATTTGGATCGAGCCGATGCCGCCGTACGTACTCACGGAGATGTATCTTTTTCCCAAGGAGGATCATTCTATGACGTTATCTATGGAATGAAAAAATTTGGTCTGGTACCCGAAGAAGTTATGCGTCCGGGAGTCATGTATGGTGATACATTAAGTAACCATACAGAACTTACAGCCGTATCGGATGCTGTAGTAGCAGCAATAGCCAAAGGAAAATTACGCAAACTCCAGACAGATAATAACCATAATCCATTATGGAAAAAGGCCATTGCCGCTATTCATGATATCTATTTAGGTAAATGCCCTGAAAAATTCACTTATAAAGGAAAAGAATACACTCCCCATTCATTCTTCGAATCAACAGGATTGAATCCAAATGATTACATTTCATTGACCTCGTACACCCACCATCCGTTCTACGAACCATTTGTTCTTGAAATTCAAGACAACTGGCGTTGGGGGCAATCATACAACCTTCCCATTGATGAATTCATGCAGGTTTTTGATAATGCCATTAATAACGGCTATCCAATCGCATGGGGATCTGATGTCAGTGAACAAGGCTTTACACGTGACGGCGTAGCTGTTATGCCCGATACGGAAAAAGTACAAGAACTAAGTGGATCAGACATGGCTCATTGGTTGAAAATGAAACCGGAAGAAAAGAAACTGAACACCAAACCACAACCTCAGAAATGGTGTACACAAGAAGAACGCCAGGAAGCTTATGACAATTGGGAAACAACCGATGATCATGGTATGTTGATTTACGGTATAGCTAAGGATCAAGAAGGAAACGACTATTATATGGTAAAGAATTCTTGGGGAAAAGCCGGAAAATACGATGGCTTATGGTATGCCTCTAAAGCATTCGTCCGTTACAAAACCATGAATATCGTAGTCAATAAAAATGCACTGCCTAAAGAAATTGCTAAAAAATTAGGTATCAAATAATCCGCTACTATACAATACTTTACCGCTAATTCCATAAAATATATATGGAATTAGCGGTTTTTTTATTTGTTTTTTCCTAACTTTACGGATTGATTGGGTAAGTATAACCAGAAAATGGTATTATCCCGTTTCCGAGAGCAGAAAAAAGAAAAAACAATATATAAAATGAATCACAAATGGAATTATCAACCTCCAAGCCAAGAACAGACAGAAGCAGCTAAAGCATTAGCCAAAGAAACAGGGATCAGCCCGATTCTTTGTAAGTTGTTGCTGGAAAGAGGTATAACCTCAGCAGCAGAGGCTAAAAGATTTTTCCGCCCCCAGCTTAACGAGCTACACGACCCATTCCTGATGAAGGATATGAGCATTGCTGTAGAACGGCTTAATCAAGCTATGGGCAGGAAAGAACGTATCATGGTTTATGGAGATTATGATGTAGACGGTACAACAGCTGTAGCATTGGTATACAAATTTCTCCAGCAGTTCTATTCGAACATTGACTACTATATTCCCGACCGATATAATGAGGGCTACGGAGTATCAGTAAAAGGAGTGGATTATGCCTGTGAAACAGGTGTAAAACTCATTATTGTGTTAGATTGCGGTATTAAAGCCGTAGAGGAAATTGCTTATGCAAAAGAAAAAGGTATCGATTTCATCATCTGTGACCACCATGTGCCTGATGATATATTGCCACCAGCCGTAGCTATTCTGAATGCCAAACGGGCTGACAATACATATCCTTACGATCATCTTTCGGGATGTGGTGTAGGCTTCAAGTTCATGCAGGCTTTCGCTTTGAATAATGGCATTGAATTTCATCAACTAACTCCTTTATTAGATTTGGTTGCTGTCAGCGTAGCATCAGACATCGTACCTATCATGGGAGAGAACCGAGTGCTGACACACCACGGCTTAAAGCAGTTGAATTCCAATCCCAGTGTAGGTCTGAAAGCTATTATCGATGTATGCGGATTATCAGAAAAAGAAATTACCGTAGGTGATATCGTATTCAAGATAGGTCCGCGCATCAACGCATCCGGACGTATACAGAACGGAAAAGAGGCGGTGGAACTGCTCATAGAAAAGGACTTCTCGGCAGCATTGGAGAAAGCCAACCAAATCAACCAATACAATGAAACCCGTAAAGATCTGGATAAGACCATGACCGAAGAGGCCAACCAAATTGTAGACCACTTGGAAGGACTAGCAGACCGGCGTTCCATTGTCATCTATAATGAAGCGTGGCATAAAGGTGTTATCGGTATCGTAGCCTCACGCCTTACAGAGATTTATTACCGCCCGGCAGTTGTATTAACCCGTACAGATAATCTGGCAACTGGTTCCGCCCGTTCCGTATCAGGTTTCGATGTCTACAAAGCTATCGAACATTGTCGTGACTTGTTGGAAAACTTTGGAGGACACACTTATGCTGCAGGACTATCCATGAAAGTGGAAAATGTGGAAGAATTCACCCGTCGTTTTGAAACCTATGTCACAGAACATATTTTGCCGGAACAGACCAGTGCTGTAATTGATATTGATGCAGAAATTGACTTCCGGGATATCACTCCGAAGTTCCATGCAGACCTGAAAAAGTTCAATCCCTTCGGACCGGACAACCACAAACCAATCTTTTGTACACATAATGTATATGATTATGGAACCAGCAAAGTAGTAGGGCGTGATCAGGAACACATCAAGTTGGAATTGGTAGACAATAAATCAAACAATGTGATGAATGGCATCGCTTTCGGACAAAGTTCACAAGCACGCTATATCAAGACCAAACGTTCTTTTGATATTTGTTATACCATTGAAGAGAATACGCACAAACGTGGTGAAGTACAATTGCAAATAGAAGATATAAAACCCAGTGAGGAATAATGATAAAGATTTATCTTTGAAATATGTCAAAACTTTAATGACGTTATCAGACACTTATCAGAATAATAAGATGATAAGTCATTGGAGTTTTGACATAATTTTCTTATTTCCCGTCCAATGACCTATAAAGAAATTCTAAAACAATATTGGGGATATGATGACTTTCGGGGCATACAGAAAGAAATCATTGAAAGTATAGGCAACGGTCACGACACGCTAGGATTGATGCCTACCGGTGGCGGCAAATCCATTACCTTCCAAGTACCAGCTTTAGCACAACCCGGATTATGTTTGGTTATTACACCTCTTATTGCCCTGATGAAGGACCAAGTACGCAATTTACGCGACCGAGGTATCAAAGCTTTGGCAGTTTATTCAGGCATGACACGCGAAGAGATCATTGTTGCATTGGAAAACTGTATCTTCGGCGACTATAAATTCCTTTATATTTCTCCGGAAAGGCTGGATACTGAAATATTCCGTAGCAAACTACGGAACATGAAGGTAAGCATGATCACGGTAGATGAGTCACACTGTATCTCTCAATGGGGATATGATTTCCGCCCTGCTTATCTGAAAATTGCAGAAATTCGCGAACTCCTTCCCGACATACCTGTATTGGCACTGACAGCAACTGCCACTCCGGAAGTAGTAACAGACATTCAAACAAAGCTAAACTTTAAAAAAGACAGTCAGGTTTTCCGAATGAGTTTCGAAAGAAAAAACTTGGCTTACATTGTACGTCCTACAGAAAATAAACAGGAAGAGCTATTACATATTTTAAATAGTGTGCCCGGCTGCGCCATTGTCTATACCCGCAACCGGAAACGTACACGTGAAATTGCCGAACTACTGGTCAATAACGGCATAACTGCCACTTTCTATCATGCCGGTTTGAATAATGATGTAAAAGATCAACGTCAAAAAAGCTGGCTCACCGGAGAAAGCCGTACTATGGTAGCAACCAACGCCTTCGGAATGGGTATCGACAAACCAGATGTACGTATCGTTATCCACATAGATATGCCTGATTCTCCTGAAGCCTATTTTCAAGAAGCCGGACGAGCAGGGCGCGACGGGCAGAAAGCATATGCTGTCCTGCTATACGCCCAAAGTGATAAAACCACCCTCAACAAACGTATCAGTGATACATTTCCCGACAAGGATTATATCCGAAAAGTGTACGAAGATATCAACTACTATTTTCAAATGGCCATGGGAGACGGTATGGGTTGCACCTTTGCTTTTAACTTGGATGAATTCTGTCGTAACTTCAAACATTTCCCCGTACAAGCCGACAGCGCTTTAAAGATTCTGACCCGTGCCGGATATTTAGAATATACAGACGAGCAAGATAATGCTTCACGTATTCTTTTCACGATGAAACGCGACGAACTCTATAAACTACACGAGAATGATACAGATACAGAGAAACTGATAAACATCATCTTGCGTTCTTATACAGGACTATTTACTGATTATGCCTATATTAACGAAGATTCCTTAGTAATCCGCTCCGGATTAACCCGCCAACGAATCTATGAAATTCTACTGGCGCTGACTCGTAGACATATCATACATTACATTCCACGGAAAAAGACACCTTATATTATATATACCCGTGAACGGCAAGAAAAGAATCGCCTTGCCCTAACCCGGGAAATATACGAAGACCGGAAAAAAAGCTATACCACCCGAATCAAGGCTATGATAGAATATGCCACAGCCGATGATAAATGTCGTAGCCGAATGCTACTCAGATATTTCGGAGAAAAGAACGAACACAACTGCGGACAATGTGATGTATGTCTTAACAAACATCATTCAGGAATAAAACAGGGAGAATTTCAAGAATTGGAACAACAAATCAAACAGCTATTGCAGGCAGGCGCCATGCCTGCTTCAGAACTACTGAACCAATTGAATAGCAATCGTGAAAAAGCGGAAAAGGTACTCTCCTACCTACTTTCCGAAGAAATAATACAATTAAAAGATGGAATTCTTTCTGTATAAATCGTATCTTTGCCATTGATTTATTAACCTTTTACCCCAACAGAACATGAAAAAAATGCATTTGGCAATCATTTGTCTTTTTACCGGTTGTACTATCTTTGCCCAAAACATAGAAGTACAGCCCATCCCTCAACAAGTTTCCAAACAAGACGGACAAATCAATTTACCTGAAACTTACCAACTCTTGGGAGAAACTGAAGCCAATCCATATGCCGTACAAGAATTAAAAGATTTATTAGGTGGAAAACACCCGGCCAATACCGGTTTGCGCATTTATATAGGAGAAAAAGGAGACAAGTCCATCCGCAAGTTTACTCGTCAGATCCCCAACCAAAAGGAAGGTTATTATCTATCCATCAATAATAAGGAAATAATTCTGGCAGGAAACGATGAACGTGGAACCTACTATGCCTTGCAAACCTTAAAACAATTGCTCAAAGATAACCAATTACCGGTAATAGAGATACAAGACTATCCGGCCATACGCTACCGTGGTGTCGTAGAAGGATTTTACGGGACCCCCTGGAGCCATAATGCCCGTCTTCGCCAACTTCAATTTTATGGTGAAAACAAAATGAACACCTATATATACGGCCCTAAAGATGACCCTTACCATAGTTCTCCCAACTGGCGTCTGCCTTACCCCGAAAAAGAAGCAAAACAATTACAGGAATTAGTAAAAGTAGCTCAAGAAAACGAAGTCGATTTTGTTTGGGCTATCCATCCGGGACAAGACATCAAATGGAATAAGGAAGACCGTGAATTATTATTGGCAAAATTTGAAAAGATGTATCATCTCGGTGTCCGTTCTTTTGCCGTCTTCTTTGATGATATTTCAGGAGAAGGTACCAACCCTGTGAAACAAGCAGAACTGCTGAATTACATAGATGAACATTTTGTAAAAGTAAAACCGGATGTAACTCCCCTTATCATGTGCCCCACAGAATACAATAAAAGTTGGTCCGACCCTGCTAAAGGATATCTTACTACTTTAGGAGACAAACTGAATCCATCCATACAAATTATGTGGACAGGAGACCGGGTTATTTCCGATATTACCCAAGATGGTATTCAATGGATAAACGAACGGATTAAACGTCCGGCATATATATGGTGGAACTTTCCTGTTTCCGATTACGTTAGAGATCATCTGCTCATGGGACCAGTATATGGAAACGATACTCAAATAGCCAATCAGATGTCTGGCTTTGTAACTAATCCGATGGAACATGCCGAGGCTTCTAAAATAGCCATTTATAGTGTAGCCTCATACGCTTGGAATCCAACAAAATATAACAGTGAAAAAACTTGGAAAGACGCTATTATGAACATTTTGCCCGATGCTGCCACTGAACTGGAATTCTTTGCCGCCCATAATTCGGACTTGGGCCCCAACGGACATAAATATCGCCGAGAGGAATCTGTAAATCTCCAACCCACAGCGCAGAGCTTTACTGAAAGTTACATAAAAAATAAAACTTACACTGAAAAAGACTTCTCTATTCTACAAGAAACCTTCAGCCAGATGGTTGAATCAAGTGATATTTTAGTCGCCCATGCTGATAAAAATCCGATTATAGTAGAAATCATGCCTTGGCTTTATCAGTTCAAACTATTGGGTGAAACCGGAAATGAAGTACTGGCAATGGTCAAAGCATACGACAAAAATGACCAATCTTTATTTATGCGTAAATACAAGCACGTGAAAGCCTTGCAACAACAAATGTTTCAAATTGACCAGACATACAACCAAAACCCTTACCAACCGGGTATAAAGACAGCAGGAAGAGTAATCAAGCCATTGATTGATCAAACTTTCGCCACCGTCACGCAATGCTATAACCAAAAATATAGCACACTGCTGAATGCTGAAACCGACTATATGCCGCATAAACTAATAAGCGATATCAGTCAGATAAAGAACTTACCTTTACAGGTAAAGATAAACCGCATTCAGATTTCTCCGGCGCTGGAAGTTATCAGATGGCCCGGTAATGGTTCATTGACTATCGAACTGGATCAAGTTTATCCCGGAGAAAATATAGAGATAGATTTCGGGAAACCGGAAATCGCAACTTGGGGAAGTCTTGAGATATCTGCAAATGGAAAAGACTGGAGTAAAGTAAACTTTACACAAAAAAACAACCGACTGACTGCCAGTTTACAACAGAAACCAATAAAGGCAGTACGTTTTACCAACATGCAGCATCAGGAACAAGAAATTTACCTCAGACGATTTATTATAACAATAGACAAATAAAACAACTATAAATTATGGGCTTATTTAAATCCTTATTCGGCGGAAACAACACCCCCGAAACCGAAAAAGAGAAAAATGATAAAAAGAACTTCGAGATTTTAAAATACGACGGCATCCGCGCCCAACGTATGGGTAAACTACCTTATGCCATTAAATGTTTTGAAGAAGCAGTTGCCATCAACGATGAATTGGAAACACTCAGCCTGCTAGCCACTGCTTATACACAGGCAAACCGACTAGATGATGCCCGTATCACACTAGACCGCATGGCTACAAAAGATCCTGAACAAGTAAACACCTTCCTTTCACTAGCTGGCATCTGCTATATGCAGGAAGATTACGAAAATATGAAGGATGCCTGCCAAAAAGCTTTGGTTTTAGATAATAAGAACCCCCTATCTTTCTATTTGACAGCAAAAGCAGCTATCGGCATGAAAGATGATATCACCGCCATCGCTATGCTGACTAAAGCTATCGTATTGAAAGAAGATTATACCGAAGCATACCAGCTACGCGCTGAAGTACTTTGGAAAATGAAACAAGCAAAAGATGCTGCCGAAGATATACAAAAGTTGCTCAGCCTCAATCCCGACGACGAACAAGCCTTGCTTTTGAAAGGAGAAATTCTAGCCGCCACCAATGAACCGGAACAAGCACAAGAATGTTTTAATCAAGTATTGTCACTCAATCCGTTCAATGAAAAGGCCTATATCCTGTCAGGAGAACTATATCTGGTAAACAAAGATTTTGACAAAGCATTGGCTGTATATGATGAAGCCATTGAAATCAATCCCAACTTTGCCAAAGCATATCATGAACGAGGACGTATCAAATTACTTAAAGGAGACAAAGACGGATCTGTGGAAGATATGAAGAAAGCAATAGAACTGGCTCCTGAAAATGAAATGAATATTAGCGGTCAATACAATAATTATGAAAACATGACTAAGAATGTTCCGTTTTAAAAGCGGAACATTTCAATTCGTTTTATTGTTTATTTATATACAAAATAAGCAAAAAACACATGAGCGTAAAAGAACAGTATTGGAAATATTCCCTTATCACCATTATACTGGGATTAGGACTTATTTTATTTATAAAAATGTCTCCTTTCATGGGAGGTATTTTAGGAGCATGCACCATTTACATCATGGTAAGAAAACAAATGTTTTATCTTACCCAAGAAAAACATTTCAAAAAAAGTATTACAGCCATTTTACTCTTGATAGAAGCCATCATGTGCTTTCTTGTACCTTTATCATTGGCTGTATGGTTACTGATCAATAAATTACAGACGGTAAACGTAGATACAACAGGTTTTATCCATACGGTAACCAATCTTGCCGATTGGCTTCATACCAAGACGGGATATGACTTACTAAGCGCAGAAAACATTTCATCCATAGCCTCCATTCTTCCTGCCATCGGACAGTTTCTGATGGGAAGTATCAGTAGCTTTGCCGTTAATGCTTTCGTATTGGTCTTTATTCTCTACTTCATGCTGATTGGCGGAATTCAAATGGAAAAATACATCTATGAGTTACTTCCCTTCAGCGATACAAACAAAAAAAATGTACTGAAAGAAATTAATATGATTGTCAGGAGTAATGCAATAGGTATTCCCTTACTGGCAGTCATTCAAGGAGGAATAGCTACATTAGGCTACTATTTGTTTGATGTACCCAGCGCGCTATTGTTTGGCTTCCTGACCTGCTTTGCCACCGTCATTCCTATTGTAGGAACGGCATTGGTATGGTTCCCGCTAGCCGCCTATCTTGCTCTTTCAGGAGATTGGACACATGCCGTCGGACTACTTCTTTATTGTGGATTAATTGTAACAAACATTGACAATCTAATTCGTTTTATTCTGCAAAAGAAGATGGCAGACACCCATCCACTCATCACCATTTTTGGAGTGGTCATCGGACTTTCCTTATTCGGATTCATGGGTGTCATATTCGGACCGTTATTGTTATCCATCTTCATTTTATGCGTGAATATCTTTAAGACGCAATACTTAAAATAATCACTTTATATATAGTTGATAAGCATCCGCCAGTTGTTTCATCGCCTTTTCAATGATACAACGCGGACTTGCCACGTTTAAACGCATAAAGCCAATGCCTTCCTTACCAAACATTTCCCCGTCATTCAATGCCAAATGCGCTTTATCTACAAAGAATTCATTCAAATCTTTCTGGCTCAACTCCAGTTCACGGCAATCCAACCAAACTAAATAAGAAGCCTCCGGACGAATGGCCTTGATTTTAGGTGCATGTTTTTTCAAAAATTCGTCGACAAAATCTATATTTCCTTGTATATACGCCAAACATTGGTCAAGCCATTCCGTACCATGACTATAAGCAGCCTCAACAGAAAGAAAAGCAAAGACATGTCCCATATCCAACTCACCGGCATCCATATAGATACGGAAGCGTTTACGCAAATCTTCATTAAAAATAAGAGCATGTGAGGCAGATAGTCCCGGCATATTAAAAGCCTTGCTAGGAGACATAAAAGTAACGGAGTTCATTCGAGCCTTTTCACTGACAGTAGCAAAAGGACGATGCGTATGAGGAGGTAAAGTCAAATCCGCATGAATTTCATCCGAGAAGACCAATACTTTCTCATCATAACAGATATCAGCTATCGCTCGTAACTCTGCTTCAGTCCACACAACGCCACCCGGATTATGAGGATTACATAAAATAAAGAGCTTACAACCTTTAATTTGTTCACGAAAAGCATCCAAATCCATACGGTACATCCCGTTCTCCCATTTCAACGGATTTATGACCAAAGTACGCTCATTACGAGTCGTAACCCATGCAAAAGGATGATAAACAGGAGGTTGAATCATTACCTTATCCCCTTTCTGAGTAAAACAATTCATAGCCATACCGATGCCCGGTACAATGCCGGGAACAAAATTTATCACTTCCTTGGTCACGATCAAATCATAACGCTGTTTTACCCAGTTTATAATCGCATTATAATAGCTATCTGGTTTGCCGGTATACCCTAAAACTTCATTTTCGCAACGTTTACGAATAGCATCTGTTACAAAAGGAGCTGTGGCAAAATCCATATCAGCCACCCATAAAGGAATCAAATCCGTACGTCCCCAAATATGTTTCAGCCCTTCTACTTTCTCAGCAGACGTACCGCTGCGATCTATCACTTTATCAAAATTGTATTTCATTGTTTCTATTTTTAGGAATTGTCGCCCAAATATAGGAAATTTCTACATTGGGCGACATTAATATTCCCTTATTTTTTCAAGGCTTCAATTACCTGAGGCATCATTGTCCAAACAAAATTTTCACTTTGTGCTGTATAAAAATTACCATCAACAACCGATCTCTCATCAGTAGCCATCCCTTTACTTACAGCCGGTTTTGCCAAAGGATGCACAGCTAATCTCTTTCCCTCTGTAATTCCAGCAAAATCAAACAACAGACCTGCAGCACAATGACCTATCAGGATCTTTCCCTTCCCGGCAAATGCCTTCAAGACCGACATCAAGTCCACATTATAAGACTTATCCGCATTTTGAGCAAATACGGGAACCGCATCCCCACAGGCAAAAACCAAAGCATCAAAATCATCTTCATGCCCTATAAGATTTGCAATCACATCATCGGCCACCAATTCAATGCCCGAGTTTGTTTTAATTTCCTTTGTTTCCGCCACTGCATACACCTTATAGGATATACCATTTTCAAAAAACGCTTCCAAATACTGGAACAAACCGAATCCGTTCACCGGATTTACCGCTAAAACAGCTACTTTCTTTGCCATAATCTTAACTTATTATAAGTGAAACAATAAATTTATCTAGTAGAACAATAGTTCTCTTTAGTAAGTTTATTACTTTTGTAATGCAAATGTAAGTATCCTTCTTCCCAAAAACAAGAAGGCACCTGTAGATAAGGAACTTACATAGAGGTAACCATTGTTGAACGGCAAGCAAATAGAGAATATTAAAAAATGAAAAATTTTCATCCGGATAATAATTGCCCTGTACGGAATGTATTGTGCAGGCTTGGTGATAAATGGTCTATGCTGGTTCTTATCACATTAAATGCTAACGGAACCATGCGATTCTGCGACATTCATAAAACAATAGCCGATATCTCACAACGTATGCTGACTGTAACTCTGCGCACACTGGAAACTGACGGACTAGTGAGCCGGAAGGTGTATGCCGAAGTTCCGCCGCGAGTAGAATATGAACTGACAGAAAGAGGGAAAAGCTTAATACCACATATAGAAGGATTAGTAGATTGGGCTTTACAACAGATGCCGGGAATTATGGAAAGCAGGAGCCAAACAGGCACTGCCTAAAAAAAAATTGAAAAAAAGCTTCTTATTTATTTGTTTTTACTAGAAATATATTACTTTTGCAGCGTATTCAATAACAATAAGAACAAAATGAAAGCATTATACAATACATACTTTTTCTTCTTTTATTACTTTTACTTTAGCAACAAAGTGAAGCGGGAGTTTGTATGTGTACGTTAAACAATGATTAAAACAATGCGATAATAACAACGAAATCCCGCTTCCGGCAGAAGCGGGATTTTTTTATAATATATATACGAATGAAAAAGATAGCAATACAAGGTGTACCGGGCTCGTATCACGACATTGCCGCCCACAAGTTCTTCCCCGGAGAAGAGATCGAACTAATCTGCTGTTCCACGTTCGAAGAAGTCTTTGCGAACATAAAGCAGGATAGCAATGTAATTGGTATGCTCGCTATCGAGAACACCATTGCAGGCAGTTTGCTGCACAACTATGAGTTACTGCGCGAAAGCGGCATGACCATTGTCGGCGAACACAAACTACGCATCAAACACAGCTTCATGTGCTTGCCGGACGACAATTGGGAAACACTGACAGAAGTCAACTCCCACCCTGTTGCCTTGGCACAATGCCGTGAATTCCTGATACAACATCCCAAACTGAAAATAGTAGAAACGGAAGATACGGCAGGAAGTGCGGAAGCCATCAAACGGGAAAATCTGAAAGGACACGCCGCTATCTGCTCCAGATACGCCGCCGATTTGTACGGAATGAAAGTATTGGAAGAAGGCATCGAAACAAACAAACACAACTTCACGCGTTTCCTTGTAGTGGCCGACCCATGGAAAGCCGATGACTTACGTGAACGTTCGAAAGTAAACAAGGCCAACATCGTCTTCTCCCTCCCCCACAACGAAGGAAGCCTGTCGCAAGTGCTCTCTATCTTTTCTTTCTATAAAATAAATCTGACCAAGATTCAATCATTACCGATTATAGGCCGCGAATGGGAATATCTGTTCTATGTAGACGTAATTTTCAATGATTATTTAAGATACAAGCAGTCTATCGACGCCGTTTCACCATTGACAAAAGAACTTAAAATATTAGGAGAATATGCAGAAGGAACATCAACCATATAATATTCAGCCGGCAGACCGTCTGGCGAATGTTAGCGAATACTACTTCAGCCGTAAACTGAAAGAAGTGGCACAAATGAATGCCGAAGGTAAAAATGTAATCAGTTTGGGTATCGGAAGCCCTGACATGCCTCCTTCGGAAGAAACCGTCAATGTGTTGTGCGAACAGGCAAAGCGTCCTGATGCGCACGGATACCAACCTACTGTCGGCATTCCTGAATTACGCAAAGCCATGGCCGACTGGTACAAGCGTTGGTATCATGTAGAGCTTGATCCGGCAACCGAAATCCAGCCGCTCATCGGTTCCAAAGAAGGTATCCTGCATGTGACGCTGGCATTGGTCAATCCGGGTGATCAGGTATTGGTTCCCAATCCGGGGTATCCTACCTACACCTCTTTAAATAAAATATTGGGCAGTGAGATTGTGAACTACAACCTGCGCGAAGACAACCATTGGCAACCCGATTTTGATGAACTGGAGAAGATGGACTTGAGCCGCGTCAAGATTATGTGGACCAACTATCCCAATATGCCGACCGGAGCGAACGCCACGATGGAACTGTATGAAAAGCTGGTAAACTTTGCACGCCGCCATAATATTGTGATTGTAAACGACAACCCATACAGCTTTATCCTGAACAAGAAACCACTGAGTATTCTTAATGTGCCCGGAGCCAAAGAATGCTGCATCGAGTTCAACTCTATGAGCAAGAGCCACAACATGCCCGGCTGGCGTGTGGGAATGCTCGCCACCAATGCGCAGTTTATACAATGGATATTGAAAATAAAGAGTAATATTGACTCAGGAACTTTCCGCCCCATGCAACTGGCCGCCGCACAAGCTTACAACAACAGTGTGGAATGGCACGAAGAAGCGAACGTCAATGTATATAGCCGTCGCCGCCAACTGGCAGAAGAGATTATGAAAGTACTCGGTTGTAGCTTTGATCCCAATCAGGTAGGTATGTTCCTTTGGGGACGCATTCCCGAATCTTACAATGATGTAGAAGAACTGACCGAAAAAGTTTTGCACGAAGCACGTGTGTTCATTACTCCGGGCTTTATCTTCGGCAGCAACGGCAAACGCTATATCCGTATTTCCCTCTGTGCCAAAGAAGAAAAGCTGGCAGAAGCACTGGAAAGAATTAAAAAGATAATGTAACAAAACAAAATATCAGATTATGGAATTAGATTTAAAACCCATCGAACTTCCGGGAATTGAAAAGAAACGCCCGATGATTATCGCCGGCCCATGTAGTGCCGAAACCGAAGAACAAGTAATGGATACCGCCACTATGCTGGCCAATAAAGGCATTAAGATTTTCCGTGCCGGCATCTGGAAACCGCGTACCAAACCGGGAGGTTTCGAAGGCATCGGTGTAGATGGCCTGGCATGGCTGAAACGTGTGAAACAGGAAACCGGTATGTATGTTGCCACCGAAGTAGCTACTGCCAAACACGTTTACGAATGTTTAAAGGCAGGTATTGATGTGCTTTGGATTGGCGCACGCACCACTGCCAATCCGTTTGCCGTGCAGGAAATTGCCGATGCACTGAAAGGTGTGGATATTCCTATATTGATTAAAAACCCTGTCAACCCTGACCTTGAATTGTGGATTGGAGCTTTCGAGCGCATCAACAATGCAGGTTTGAAGCAACTGGGTGCTATCCATCGCGGATTCTCTTCTTATGATAAAAAGATTTACCGTAACCTACCCCAATGGCATATCCCTATCGAATTGCGCCGCCGCATTCCCGAACTGCCTATTTTCTGTGACCCCAGCCATATCGGTGGCAAGCGCGAGTTGGTAGCTCCCCTCTGCCAGCAGGCGATGGACTTAGGTTTTGACGGCTTAATCGTAGAATCACACTGCAATCCCGACTGTGCATGGAGCGATGCCGCCCAACAAGTCACTCCCGATGTGCTGGACTACATCCTAAATCTGCTGGTCATCCGCAAAGAAACCCAAACAACTGAAAACCTGGGTGAACTGCGTAACCAAATCGATGATTGCGACAATGAGATTATCGAAGTATTGGCAAAACGTATGCGTGTCTGCCGTGAAATCGGTACATTCAAGAAAGAACATGATATGACCATTCTACAGACAGGTCGTTACAATGAGATTCTGGACAAGCGCGGTGCACAAGGTTCATTGTGCGGCATGGATTCAGAATTCATTAAAAAAGTATTCGAAGCCATCCACGAAGAAAGCGTAAGGCAACAAATGGAAATCATTAATAAATAAATAAATAAATAAATACAAAAGAGTATATCAAGACTCTGAAATGCTATCATTTCATTTTTATCATTCTGAACTTTGCGAAGAATATACATACATAAAGTATGCTGCTAACAGATTCTTCACTATTGTTCAGAATGATAAAATGATAAGCAAATTTACTTTTGCAGTATTCCATATCACCTTTTCCGGAGATAAGAAACAGAAGTTTATTTATTCTTTAATCTCCGATTAACTCTTTTATTTTTACTTGCTGAAAAACCATCTGTGCTTGGCTGCTTTCATACAATATCCCAATAGTTTCCCCGTCAACAGAAGTAATACAAGAATATCCGAAACCGCCATATTCATCAAGCAGAATTTTTCTTTCCTCCGGCCATGTTTTTCCGTCATCCAGACTGACCTTCAATGTCATGTGATCCCGACTATTATATGATTCAGGATTACAAAATAAAAGAATAGACTTCTCCATACCGTTTCTTCTATAAAGATGTTTATGGATACTTGCCATACAAGTAGGTTCAACCAATGCATTACGGGAAGTGGAATGTTCTACCCATGTTTCACCCAAATCAGCAGTTACACAAATTCTACGTCCATTTATCTCCTTATTACCATAATTCCGATTATCACGCATATTAAGCATGATATTTCCATCTTGCAGCTGCACAGCCATACATTCTGTCGTATTATGATAGGCAGGCTTACCGGCTGTCCACGTTTTCCCTCCATCCCTACTCCAGGTTATATTCGAAAAAGGCATTCCATCCTTATCCCGTCCTTGGGTAGGAAAGACCAAAGTTCCGTCTTTCAATGTAATTCCATGCCCCGGTGCCGGTGCATAAAGCCACCATTCCGGACGCTTTGTATTCCGGGTTATATTTATCGGTTCACTCCATGTCCGTCCTTCATCGGTACTTTTAGTAATTAAGAATTGAGATGTTTCTTTCACCTCCAGTCCCGGTTGAGAACCTTTCGCATGCCATTGATGAATCCAACGCGTACTATCCTGGGTCATACCTTCTACCCATTTCCCCGTTTTTCCATCTAAAACACCATGCATCCACAGTCCTGCCACATAGATATCTCCAGTCTTTTCATCCACCAAAATGCAAGCATCACTTACTCCATTATATTTTTCAGGCAAGCCACCCCAAGTCTTCATGTCCAGGACAACCTGCATAGGCTGCCAAGTTTCACCACCGTCAAAACTACGATTCAAAGCAATATCAATATTACCTTGCAAGTCGCGCGAAGTATCATAACGTGCATCGTAAACAGCCAGTAATGTTCCGTTCTTTGAAGTAGCGATGCCCGGAATACGGGAAGTATTCACTCCATCTTGTCCAAACTGACGTACAGCCACACCAAGACGCAAATCCACCAAAGAGCCATCCAGCAAAACTTCTCCTTTTCCCTTCACTGTTTTTACCGAAGAGCAAGCCAATCGGACACGGTGAGAAAGATTGACCCGGTCCTTCAATTTCAACGTCACCCAGACAAGGGTCGTATCGTCTTTCAAGACCAAAGGTTCCTTGAAAGAAACTTTTTCAGAAACTTGCATGGGAAGCGTTAACGGATGTTCAACAGACAATGTTCCATCCGCAGCCGAAGCATAAAGCCTGATATGTTCAATATCCGTTAAGTCTGTACTCCCTTTCAAAGAGCAAACAATTTCCCGGACAGCACAATCACCCGAAGCCTGTTTGACAAACTCCAATCTCAGTACAGGATTCGCTTCTTTCAGTGTTAATACAGGTAAAACAGGCTGTCTTACAATAACTTTCACAGGCGATGCCCACAGACCACCAATCATAAAAACAAATACAATCAAAAAAAAATAAATACGATACTTCATGACTTTATATATTTCCATTATATCCCGATTAAAAGAACTTCTATCATAAAGTGCTGTTCTTCTCTCCTTCATATCAATTAGACTGAATCCATATCATGGGATTCCTTCAACTTTTCCCGTTCCGACATAAAAATCTTATAAACCGCAAAATGACGTTCCAATGCGTCACGATACCCCGCTTCATCATTCTTCTTTATATATTCCAAAAGGTCGGCATGAGTGACCAAATCGCCGTTTTTCTTCATTTCGACATTGATAGGCTCAAGAAACCTTTTGAATTTATCCTTTACAAATACCATCACCGGATGAATGATCTCCTGAAATTCCCGGATAGTCTTATTTCCGGTAATCTCATAAAGTTTAGCATGAAAAGTAAATTCACTTATAGGCGCATACTCATTATTTTCAAACACAATACCCAAACGCACTATTTCTTCTAATTCCACAATATCTTCAGGTGTAATATTCCGAAACAGATCACTACATATACCTATTTCCAAAGCTATCCTAAAGCCAAGTATATCAAATAATGAATCCTCGCTCAAAATACGAGGGTCAACCACCCGCTTCATTCCACCTAAAATAGAAGGTTCTGTCAGAATCATCCCTTTCCGGGTACGTGTTTCTATCATCCCCATCATTTTTAAACGGCTCAAAGCTTCACGTAACACACTACGTGCCACCCCTAGAGCAGCCGCCAAATCCAACTCATTGGGAATAGAATCTCCTATACGCAAATCATGCTCACGAAAATAATTCAGCAAGCTGTCCTCAACCTGGTCAACTAAAGTTACAGCCTGATTATGAAGTTTCAAATTATACATCTGACTGATATTTAAAGTTAGCGAATTCAATTTATCTTATTTGTCTGACAAATAAATATATTTTAAGCTTTAAGTACAAGAAAGACAGTTACCAGTTCATTCACCTTTAACCATGTTTAAGCAAAGGAGAGCAATATTATTACATTTTAACAAATGAAAAGTCTATGAGGATTCTTCTAAATCATAAGACATGGAGGATTTCTCATCAAGAAAATACAAAAAAATCTTTTTTTTGATTTGCACCTTAAATAAAAGTATTACTTTTGCCCTCAAATTTAGAACAAAAAGAAATCAGGCTTATGAATTTGTTTACTTATACATATTATTCTTATTATTACTTTTACTTCGGCAAGAAAGTAGAGTGGGAATTTGTATGTATGAAATAACAGATAATAAATACTGAAATTGAAAAAGATACGTTGGATCCCGCTCCTAAAATGGATGCGGGATTTTTTTGTAACACTATAAATTTAGGACATTAATAAATAAACATAGAAAGATTATGAGAATTCTAATTTTAGGGGCCGGTAAAATGGGCTCCTTCTTTACCGATGTATTGAGCTTCCAGCACGAAACCGCTGTATTTGATGTAGACCCGAAACGCCTTCGTTTCGTTTACAACACCTACCGATATACCACACTCGAAGAGATTGAAGAATTCAAGCCCGAACTGGTTATCAATGCGGCAACCGTGAAATATACGCTGGATGCTTTTCACCAAGTATTGCCCGCTCTCCCCAAGGATTGCATCATCAGCGATATTGCCTCGGTAAAGACCGGACTGAAAGAGTTTTATGACCAATGCGGATTCCGTTATGTATCTACCCACCCCATGTTCGGTCCCACATTTGCCAACCTTGACAAACTGAGCACCGAAAATGCCATCATCATCAGCGAAGGCGACCATCTGGGTAAAATCTTCTTCAAGGACTTATACCAAAACCTTGGTCTGAACATTTTTGAATATACCTTTGAAGAGCACGATGAGACAGTGGCCTATTCGCTATCCATCCCTTTTGTTTCCACTTTCGTTTTTGCGGCAGTGATGAAGCATCAGGACGCTCCCGGTACTACTTTCAAACGCCACATGAAGATAGCCAAAGGAGTATTGAACGAAGACGACTACCTGTTGCAGGAAATTTTATTCAATCCCCGCACCCCTGCACAGGTAGAAGGTATCCGTACAGAATTAAATGAGCTGTTGGATATCATCAACAAGAAAGATGCTGCGGGGATGCGTGCCTATCTTAGCAAGATTCGAGAAAAGATTAAATAACGCATCAGTATAACATAGAAGAGGATGTCAAAGCTTCAACAAGACTTTTGGCATCCTCTTTTTTATTTTATCCATAAAGATGGCTTATCAACATACGACACAACAGCCACACCATCAGATGCTCTACCGCATAACACCAACCAGACAGGATTGGGTGCCGGACCGAAATGAATCTCCCTCAACGGTGCATCACACGCAGGGCATTTCAACGGCAAACGTTTCTTTATTTCTCCCATATCATTTCAGTTTTTTCACAAATGTACTGACAGAAGCTATCAAAGTACTGTTCACCGGCAGAGAAGGATTCCCGTAAGTAAGCATCTGCTGCTGTACGTCCTTTGATTCACAATCTTTCAGCACATGGTTCATCTTATCAATCAAAAGCAGTTCGGCAGCCGGGCAACCCTTTTTCAGAAGTTCGGCATCCTCCACCGAAACCTGAATATCATTTTTACCCTGAACAATGAGGACCGGCACTTTGACGGAAGCAATCACCGTCCGGGGATTATACTTGAACCAGGAAATCAAATAAGGTTGGACAGAAGCCCGATACAATGATTGCAGATAAGCCGGCACGTCACTCACTTCCTTGCCGTTTTTCAAGGACCCGTTAATGGATGCCACCTCCTTCCGCACCGCTTCCGGATTCTGTTGAGCAGCCACTTGCGCCTCTATAATCTCGTAGGCAGGACGCCCCGCACCGGCAACCGAGATATAGCCTTTCACCTTCGGCCGGTTCTGACAGGCCAGCATTCCAATCAGCGCCCCTTCGCTATGTCCTGCCACCGTGATTGTCGTAAAACGTTTCTCTTTCGCCAGGTAATCAATCCAGCCCGTCACATCATTCACATAATCTTCAAAACGAAGTTTCGCTTCCTCCTTACCTGCCGACGCACTGGTTCCTATCCCCCGCTTGTCAAAGCGCAAGGAAGCGATGCCGTTTGCCGCCAAGCCTTCCGCCAGAAACTTCAACGAATTATTCCTCAAATTGCCAATGGCTGAATTACCATCCATATCCGTAGGTCCGGAGCCGGCTATAATAAGCACCACCGGACAGGTTTTCACCCCACCGGGCAAAAGCAGTTTTCCTTTGATTTGTCCTTCCTTGGTGTTCAGCACCACATTTTCTTCCAAAGGAAGCACTTGTGCCCGACAACAAAGACCGCACAGGAAAAATAAACCGACTAAAATAAAATTCAAGTGTTTCATCTATTACGTATTTTAAGATTATCCATTTAACAAATATAGTGATTGTATTGAATAAAGCGAATCAATATTTGAATGTTGTTAAGCATCAGTTTTATTTTATTCAATACTATTCTATTTTATCTTCAACATAGATAGAATCAAGTCGTTTTGTCACTAAAAAAAGAACCGTTATACACGCCTACTTTTGCTGGGAGAAAATAAATCTGTAACTAATTAAAAAAAGGATTTTTTATCATTTCCCTTTTCTTATTCATCCAAACAAACTATCTTTGCCATGTTTTGTTCCGCGTACCTCCGACTGATGCGAGGAAGCGGATGAAAAGGGAATCAGGTGCAAGTCCTGAACAGTCCCGCTGCTGTGAACTCCATCTACCCCTATAAGGGGATAGGTTTACTTATCCACTCACGCCACTGCCTGTATATATAATAAGGTGGGAAGGCAAGTAAACAGGAGTAAGTCAGAAGACCTGCAAAACGTAAAGTCATCGACCGTCGCTTTCGAGGAAAGAGCAGCGGTAAGAATGCGGTATTTATTCATTAATATGTTTTTTTTAAATGAAAGGAAATAACCAGGCTTATAAGCTATGGCTTTGTCTGCTTTGCAGCTTTCTCCTATTGCCGCTTGAAATACAGGCACAGGAGAAAGGAGATTCCATCACCGGAAAAGTGCATAAAATAGATGAAGTTACGGTTACAGCTGAACGTACCAAGCAACAGGTTAAAAGTAGCAGTCCCTTCCAACAACTCAACAAGAAGCAATTGCAACAACAAGGCATTACGGATATTGCTGATGCTTTACGTCGCTTTTCAGGAGTCAACATAAAGGATTATGGGGGTGCAGGAGGAATGAAAACTATCTCCGTCCGGAGTTTAGGAGCCAAACATACAGCCGTAGTTTATGACGGGGTTACACTCAGTGATTGTCAAAGCGGACAAATAGACTTGTCTCGTTTCTCTATTGACAATATTCAACAAATTTCACTGACCATTGGGGACAATGAAGATATTTTTGTACCGGCACGTACAGTTGCTTCTGCTGCCGCCTTAAAATTACAAAGCATATCCCCGGATTTTTCAAACAAAAAAAATCACTTGACGGGACAGATAAAGACAGGTTCTTTCGGGATGATTAATCCCCTTATCCGCTACGAACAAAAGTTTAACGAAAAGATTTCAGCATCTACCACTGGTGAATTTATGAGGGCAGATAACCTATATCCTTTCACTTTAGTCAACGGAGATTATGTTTCCAAAGAAAAACGCTATAACAACAACATTCAAACCTACAGAGGAGAACTGAATCTTTACATCAGCCCTAATAACAGAAGCACACTGAACGGAAAGATTTATTATTACGATACAAATCAGCAATTACCCGGTGCAGTCATTCTTTACAACGCGAAAAGCCGTGAGAAGTTACGCGAACGAAATTTCTTTTCACAAGTACATTACCGTACTTATTGGGAAAATAATCTTTCTTTGTTAATCAATGGGAAATTTAACTGGAGCCAATCTCATTACCACGATGAAGGAGGAAAATACCCCGGAGGAGAATTAAACGACCGTTATTTCCAACGAGAATACTATACATCAGGAGCATTACTATATACTCCGACTAGTCACTGGAGCATGGTTTATGCGGCAGATTACATATATAATAACCTAAATGCCAATACTCCTAACAATACAAGCCCTTACCGGCATTCTATATTACAAACAGCAACTCTCCGATATCAAACTGATAACATAACAGCTGTTGCCATACTACTCGGATCGATATATCTTAATGGTGCAAAAGAAGGAAACGGAGCTGAGAACCGGCGAAAATTATCCCCTTCCTTCTCTTTTTCATGGAAACCTTGTACAGACGGACAGCTATACCTTCGGGCTTCCTATAAAGACATATTCAGAGTGGCTACTTTTTCTGAAAACTACTTTGACCGGATGGGTAGCCGTGACCTTCGTCCCGAAAAGGCTCAACAATATAATATAGGTATCACTTACCAGAACAACTTTACAAGCTGGCTACCAGCAATCAGTCTGACATTGGATGGGTATTATAATAAGGTAAAAGATAAAATTGTGGCAATGCCCTATAATATGTTTATCTGGAATATGGTAAATTTAGGCAAAGTAGAAATTTGGGGAGTAGATGCCAATATAAACACCACTTTCCAACTGGCAAAACATTATTCCTTACTATTGACCGGAAACTATACCTATCAATATGCAGTAGATAAAACAGACCCGGAAGTCGTATATTACAAACATCAGATTGCATATACCCCACGTCATAGCGCAGGTGCTTCTTTAGCCTTGGAAAATCCTTTCATAAATGCTTCTCTTCATGCTACGGGTGTGAGCAAACGGTATATTGCATCCGAAAATCGTCCAAGTAATGAAATGGATGGATATATAGAATACGGCCTTTCATTATACCGCAGCTTCAAGATAAAGAAGTTTACATACAATCTTCGGGGAGATATTATTAATTTGGGAAATAAACAATATGACATAGTGAAAAGCTACCCGATGCCGGGTAGAAGCTATAAACTAACTTGCAGTATTCATTTTTAAAAATTATATAAGTATGAAATTCAAACATTTATTTTTTGCAGCAGCCTTATTTAGTATAGCCCCGCTGTTCTGTGCTTGTAACGATGATGACAATGAGATCGAAGTTCCTAGAGATCCGGAAGAAGACCCTTCTTCACAACCCGACACGACTCCTGAAGCAACTTCGCCAACCGAGGCAACAGGCTTGTACGTTATTAATGCAGGTAATCTTAGCAACAATGTTAATGGAACACTTTCTTTTATTAACTTTGAAAAAGGAACAGCAAGCAACAATGTATTTTTTGACATAAACAAAAGAAGTTTGGGAGGTACCCCTCAAGATGCAATAGTATATGGTTCGAAAATGTATATTGCCATATATGGTTCAAATATTATAGAAATAGTAGACAAAAATACAGCTAAATCCATCAAACAGATTGTTCCGACATCCACTCAAGGGGAAGGTCCACGTGATATTATAGCTGCTAATGGAAAAGTATATGTTTCTATGTATGATGGATATGTTTCTCGTATCGACACTCTTAGCCTAACTATTGATGCTACATTAAAAGTTGGTCCAAATCCAGAAGAGATGACAGTGGCCAACGGCTACCTGTATGTTGCTAACTCAGACGGAATGAATTATGGTGCAGATTATGCAAATGGAAAAAGTGTTTCTAAAATAGGCCTAAAGACATTTACAGAAGCAAAAAGAATACCCGTAGGACTAAATCCCACTAAAATTTGTTCTACTACGGAAGGAAACGTATATGTCTTAGCAATGGGTAATTATAATGACATATCAGCTAAAGTACAAAAAATTGACAATATGAATATTGTTACAGATGTAACGGAAGCAACATTAATGACTGTAAAAGATAATACCCTTTACCTTATCAATGCTCCTTATGGCGCAACGGAAAATACTTATTTCAGTATAGATACAAAAACAGGAAATGAAACAAAAAATTTAATAAATCAACCTGTTGATAGCCCTTGTGGCATCGCAGTCAATCCATTTACCGGAAATATTTATATCAGTTCTTACAATATGGTTGGAGGATGGCCAAGTTATACCACTGATGGCTATGTAAACGAATATTCGGCAAACGGCAAATTTACAAACAAATACGATGTAGGGGTAGGTCCATGCGGATTAACCTTCTTACTGAAATAATAAAATATGGTTTTGCTTCTCTTCACTTTTGATGAAGGAAGCAAAACTACAATTATTTCCTTCATAAATTAAATAATCTCATAAAACTTTCCTCATTTTTGATAACCGTGTAGAGATTATCAGCCCGGGATGCCTTCCCGATGGGCTGACGGTGGAAAGCATCAAACTGGGAAGCGCCGTAGTACGCAATCCTTTCATTGCCAATTTCTGTGCTAAAACGATGCCTTATCGCGGGCTGGGCTCGGGGATTATACGTGCACTTCAAGAAGAGCCGAATATAAAATTCATTAATGAGCCGGCAGGAATGCAGTTCATTTCAATAATAGACAGAATCGCTGATGAGGGAGTAAACGAAGATGAGGGAATAAATGAGGGAATAAACGAACTTGAGAGCCTTATCCTCACCTTCTTGGAAAAGAGACCCGGTGCAAAAGGATATGAAATTGCAGAATATATCCAAAAAGGAGCTGCTACGACAGAGCGTTATTTACGATCACTGAAAGATAAAGAATTAATAGAATACAAAGGTTCCCATAAAACCGGCGGATATTATAAAAAATAACATGAAACAAGTAATCCTATTCACCTTCTTGCTTGCCCTTCTTTCCTCCTGCGGCGGAAGAAGCAAGACTGCTTCTGTAATAGAAGCAGAAAAAGCAATCCCTTTGCGTTATGCAGAAAACCTCAATCTGTCTGCAACCGAAGACTATACCATTGCCCGCCTGCGCAATCCTTGGGATACGACCCGGATACTGCATACCTACGTCTTGGTTGACAAAGAAAAGTCCCTGCCTGCCGACTTGCCGGAAGGGACACTTGTCCGCACGCCATTGAGCAAGGCCGTTGTTTACTCATCCGTACATTGCGGATTGCTCAACCAGATTGGTGCTTTGAAAAGTATTGGAGGAGTCTGCGATTTGAAGTATATCAAACTGCAAGAAGTGCAGGATGGCTGCCGCACAGGAAGCATCACCGATGTAGGGAATGGAATGAACCCGGATATAGAAAAGATAATCGACCTGCACCCCGATGCCATTATGCTCTCCCCTTTCGAGAACAGTGGCGGATACGGACGGGTGGAGAAACTCAACATCCCCATTATCGAATGTGCAGACTACATGGAAACTTCGGCATTGGGACGTGCCGAATGGATGCGTTTCTACGGCCTTCTGTTCGGTGAGGCACAAAAAGCGGACAGCTTGTTTGCCGAGGTGGAAAAAAACTATAATGAGCTGAAAGCATTGGTTGCTCCCCTTTCATACGCACCGAGCGTTATCAGCGAACTGAAAAATGGTTCGGCATGGTATGTTCCAGGAGGTAAAAGCACCTCTGCACGCATCTATGCGGATGCCGGGGCCAATTATGTGTTTGCCGATGACGAGCATAGCGGTTCTGTTCCCCTAGCCTTCGAAACCGTGTTTGACAAAGGTCAGAATGCAGACTTCTGGCTCATCAAATATAATCAGGCCATTGACAAGACTTATAAGGAATTGGAGCAGGACTATGCTCCATACACCGGTTTCCGTGCATTCAAGGAACGCAACATTTATGGATGCAACACAGGGAAGGTAGACTTTTACGAAGATTCCCCTTTCCATCCCGACCGATTACTGAAAGATTTGATAAAAATATTCCATCCTACGCTTTTAGAAGGGTATGAATTAAAATATTTCACTAAATTAGCGGAGTAAATCACCGTAGGGTTATGTCAAAACGTGGATAATGCTGCCCCTACAGCTGACGATGGGATAGGCCAGGTTAGTTTTGACACACTCCCTACAGTGGGCGTAACCCCAAACAGTATCAATGAATAACAAAGGAACAAAATACGGTATCATACTGCTCCTCATCATCCTTGCATTGACAGGAGCCAACCTGTTGTTCGGCTCGGTAAACATCCCTGCCGAGGCGGTGTGGCATATCCTTACAGGCAATGAAGTAGAAAAGGCAAGTTGGAGTTTCATAGTCTGGGAATCCCGCCTGCCGCAAGCCATTACCGCCCTCCTTTGCGGAATGGCACTCGCAGCATCGGGACTGATGTTGCAAACCACATTCAATAATCCTTTGGCCGACCCTTCCATACTGGGCATCAGTTCGGGAGCCAGTTTGGGAGTTGCCTTGGTCATGCTGGCAGGCGCAGGTACGATTACTGCCGGAGTATTCACTTTATCCGGATTCCTGTCCGTCATTATCGGAGCATTCATAGGCTCCATGCTGGTGATGGGAATCATCCTGTTCTTCTCCACTTTGATAAAAAACAGCATCATGCTGCTCATTATAGGTATCATGATAGGGTATATCACTTCATCTGCCATCTCCCTGCTCAACTTTTTCTCCACGGCAGAAGGGGTGCATTCCTACATGATTTGGGGAATGGGAAACTTTGGAGGAGTATCTTTGCAGCAGCTTCCCTTTTTCTCCTTGGTCACAGCGGCGGGACTGCTGATTACCATACTGCTGATAAAGCCTCTGAATGCCCTGCTGCTGGGAACACGCTATGCCGAAAACCTGGGAATCAACATCCGCCGTACACGTAACCTGCTGCTTGTCGCCACCGGATTACTGACAGCGACGACCACCGCTTTCTGCGGCCCGATTTCCTTTATCGGACTGGCCGTGCCGCACATTGCCCGCCTCATGCTGGGAACCTCCAACCATAATTCTCTGCTACCTGTCACCATGCTGACGGGAGGAGCCATTGCCCTGCTCTGCAACTTCATCTGCATTCTGCCGGGCGAAGCAGGTATCATTCCGCTGAATGCCGTCACTCCGGTCATTGGTGCGCCCATTATTATTTATGTCATTGTGAACCAACGTAAAATCCAGTACTTCAACTGATGGAAAAGCAAGCTGTCATCACCGCCACAGACCTGTGCATAGGTTATCGTACCCACAAAGGAGAAAAGAAAGTGCACGAACACCTTTCTTTCGGACTCTATCCGGGAGAACTGACCAGTCTGCTTGGAGCAAACGGGGCCGGAAAATCAACTTTGCTCCGCACCCTGTCCGCTTCGCAACCTTCACTGGCAGGAGATTTGCAATTGCTGGGCAAGCCTTTGCAGCAGTATTCGGAAAAGGAACGTTCGCGCACCATCGGTGTAGTCCTGACAGACAAGACACAAGCCGGAGGGCTGACCGTGTATGAACTGGTAGCTTTGGGACGCCAGCCGCATACAGGCTTCTTCGGACGGCTCCATCCCAAAGACCATCTCATTATCAAAGAGGCATTGGATGCCGTAGGCATTGCCCACAAAGCCGAAAGCTACACCGCCGAACTTTCGGACGGAGAACGGCAAAAGGTAATGATAGCCAAAGCATTGGTTCAGGAATGTCCGCTTATCATCTTGGATGAGCCGACCGCTTTTCTAGACGTGGTGAGCCGCATAGAAATCATGACTTTGCTGCATCAGCTGGCGGTGGAGCAAAACAAGGCCATCCTGCTATCCACCCATGACATAGAACAAGCCCTGGTACTGTCGGACAAGCTTTGGCTGCTGTCCAAAGAAACAGGACTGCAATGCGGAGTGACGGAAGATATGATTCTGAACCATCGGATGGACACGCTGTTCTCACACAATAATATCCGGTTCGATTATGATCATGGCATCTACTATCCAACCGTGAATGGAAAGCAGGAAATAACGGTGGAAGCGACAGACGAAACCTTATTGCACTGGACTATCAACGCACTGAACCGTCACGGATATACTTGTCTGCAAACCCAAAACGTTCCTGCCGGTCTGCCCCATCTACAAGTCATCACTCCCGATGCCTTGTACCTCACCTGGGGCGGGAAACAACGGACATTCACTTCGTTCGGGAAGTTGCTGGAAGAAATAAAATAAAGACACGCATCAACCATTCCGGATCATGCGCAGTATCTCTCTGTAAATCAACAATATAATGTGAAAAAACATTCTAAATTCCCCTAAAACGGTTTTCCATTCTCCGCTATCAAATTCGGCTTGACGTATATCGGTTGTTCTAATTCCTGTGCCATAGTTGCGGTTACTTCCTTGCAGGAGAGCGTCATAAGGCTTATTTTTGCCCATCTGCATTTGTTGCTTCACCCAAGTGAAGAGGCGATTTCACTTAGATGAACAGCCGTTTTCGCCTAAGTGAAACAGTTGCTTCACCCAAGTGAAATATCAAATGAAACGGAGTGAAAATGAAACGGAGTGAAAAATACGGTAGGAACAAACTTTGTTACATACGTAACAGGATTCGATAGCCGGAAGCATACCGATTGAAGGAGGTTTGAGATTCTTTTACACAGAAAGTAACTAGTAATGAGCACGTTGCTGTGACGGAACTTTTTTGTTCTTTATGTAAACAAGCCCAAAGTAACTATTCAATCCGCCCCTACGGTAAACCATTGGATAGTTACTTTGGACTTTTGCCCCTCTCTTTTCTTATCAGATATCTATTTCTAAAAGCTATTCTTTCATCAAATAGCCTTTGAAACTTTCAAAGTCTTTTTCCATCGGAACACTTTGTTTGGTTCCTTTCATAAACGCTTGCAGTTTGGCGGGAATCTCCACTTTGTCTCCAATGATGCCTTCCACAGTTTCCAGGAATTTAGCCGGATGTGCCGTTTCCAGGAAAATACCCGTTTCGCTGGCGGACAATCCTTCGGATAAAGCACGATAACCGCAGGCTCCATGCGGATCGAGCAAGTAATCGGTTTCCCAATATACCTCACCCACCGTTTCACGAATCTGTTCATCCGTATAAGTCGCACCAGAGATATCCGCTGTTATGGCAGCATGACTGTTACCGTACAATGCCAGTACACGGGCAAAATTACTTGGATCTCCCACATCCATTGCATTGGCAATAGTAGCTATGGAAGGGCGAGGATTGTATTTTCCGGTCTGTAAGTATTGGTAGAAAATATCATTCCGGTTATTGGCTGCAATAAAACGCTTGACAGGCAAGCCCATGCGTTTACCAAATAGTCCGGCGGTGATATTACCAAAGTTTCCGCTAGGTACGCACACTACCAGATGATCCGCTTTTCCTTCTTTCTTTAACTGTGCGTAGGCATAGAAGTAATAAAATGCCTGTGGCAGGAAACGAGCCACATTGATGGAGTTGGCAGAAGTCAACTTCATGTGCGCATTCAAATCAGCATCCATAAACGCATTCTTAACCAATGCCTGACAGTCATCAAAAGTACCGTCCACTTCTAACGCTGTGATATTCCGCCCCAGAGTAGTGAACTGCTTTTCCTGAATTTCACTGACTTTTCCTTTCGGATAAAGCACATACACATGAATACCTTCCACTCCGAGGAAGCCATTGGCTACAGCACTACCGGTATCCCCCGAAGTCGCAACCAGTACATTCACCTGCTTTTGCCCTTCTTTTTTAATGAAGTAGCCCAACAAACGGGCCATGAAACGTCCACCTACATCTTTAAATGCCAATGTGGGACCATGAAACAGTTCCAAAGAGTAAATATTATCCTTTACCTTTACGGCAGGAACATCAAAACTCAATGTATCATAAACGATCTGCTTCAGTGTTTCAGCAGGAACATCCTCACCGAAGAAAGCATCGGCCACGCGATAAGCAATTTCCTGAAACGACAGATTCTCAATCTGATCATAAAACTCTTGCGGCAATGGCTTGATGGCCTTGGGCATATACAAACCTTTGTCAGAAGCCAGCCCCTTCACTACAGCTTCTTCCAGAGAAGCATCGGAAGCCTGGTGATTCGTACTGTAATATTTCATAGTAAACAATTTTTCAATGCGTCAATGTGCTAATGTGCCAAGGGCTTTGCATGGAGGGTTGCCATTGGGGCAAATTAGCAAACTGCCACATTATTTTTTCATAAATTCATTCATAAACTCATCTTCTTTCAATATTCCATAACTGCCTTCCACACATGCCACTTCATCAAAGGTCTGCACACAGTCCGGTTCTATACCGGGATAATAGATAAGGAAAGGCACAGGTTCGGCCGTATGGGTACGGAGTTCGCAAGGCGTAGGATGATCCGGAAGCACGGCGATAGCCACAGGCTCATCCCAATCCTTCACTGCTTCATAAACAGGTCCTACAACACGTTTGTCCAGATTTTCAATAGTAAACTGCTTCAACTTAAAATCTCCTTCGTGACCGGCCTCATCACTGGCCTCAATATGCAGATACACAAAGTCGTCCGTCTTCAATGCTTCCAATGCTGCAGCCACCTTATTCTCATAATTCGTATTATATAAACCGGTAGCCCCCTCTACAGCAATACGGCGTAATCCTGCATAATGTCCTATGCCATTGATTAAGTCCACCGCTGAAATAACAGCCCCTTTCTTTATGGCCGGATACTTCCCGGAGAGAGGTTTCATCTGCGGGCGATACCCCGGACTCCAAGGCCAGATACTATTAGCAGGATCTTTGCCTTCGGCTATACGTTTTTGATTAACCGGATGATCTGCCAACAATTCCTGGGAAGCCAGGATAAGATTATTTATCAATCCGGCTGTTTCCTGCGCCTCCGGTACTTCCGCCTTCACCATGAGCGGACGGAAAGGCTGCAAAGGCACATCATGGGGCGGGGTGCAGTCCAATTGTTTATTTCCCCCTTTTATCACCAACAAATGGCGATATTGTACACCGGTATAGAAATGAATCCGGTCAGAACCCAATTTTTCTTCCAAATATCTAACCAGCACATCAGCTTCTTCGGTAGTGATATGTCCGGCGGAGTGATTTTTTATCTTCTCATCTTCGATGCAGATAATGTTACAACGCATAGCCATATCGCCCGGTTGCAACTCCACCCCGATGCTTGCTGCTTCCAACGGTCCACGGCCTTCGTACACCTTCGGTAAATTATAGCCCATAACAGACATATTCGCCACTTCACTACCCGGATGAAATCCGGGAGCAACTGTAACCAACCTCCCGGTACGTCCCATAGCGGCCAACTTATCCATATAAGGTGTACTGGAGTATTGCAGCAATGTTTTGTTTCCCAGTGATTCGGCAGGCCAGTCGGCCATACCGTCGCCTAAAATAATAATATGTTTCATAAGCCTAAATATTAGCGATGCTCATGATATCGGCAAATACTCCGGCGGCAGTCACACTGGCACCGGCCCCATATCCTTGTATCATCATCGGATACTCTTTATATCGCTCGGTTGTAAGCAGAATAATGTTGTTGCTGCCTTCCAGACCATAGAATGGATGTTTGCTGTCCACTTCCTGCAAAGACACACTGCCTTTCCCATCTTCCAGTTTGGCTACAAAACGCCAGCGTTTGTTTTCATCCTCCAGCTTTTGACGGCGTGATTCAAAATCCGCATCCAGGGAAGGTACTTTCTTCCAGAACTCCTCCAACGGGCCTTCAAAGAAATCATTCGGTACAAAAAGATGTTTTTCCACATCTTCCTGTTCCAATTTATATCCGGCTTCACGAGCCAGAATAACCAGTTTACGAATCACATCCTTGCCACTCAGGTCAATACGCGGATCGGGTTCCGAGTAGCGCTCTTCCTGTGCCATTTTGATGGTCTTGCTGAAAGGAATGTCCGCGCTGATTTTGTTAAAGATGTAATTCAGCGTACCGCTCAATACCGCCTCTATTTTCAATATCTTGTCTCCGCTGTTTATCAAGTCATTGATTGTGTTGATAATGGGTAGCCCTGCACCTACATTGGTTTCAAACAAGAATTTTACACCGCGACGGCGGGCTATTTGTTTCAGTTCGCTATAAACGGAGTATTCGGAAGAAGCAGCAATTTTGTTGGCCGCTACCACCGAAATATTATTCATCAGAAAATCTTTATATAAGGATGCAACTTCTGCACTGGCTGTACAATCCACAAACACAGAGTTGAATATATTCATACCTATAATCTCGTCATGCAACACCTGAGTGGACGAAGGCATTCCTTTCTCTGCCAACTCTTCCTTATAATGTGACAAGTCTACGCCTGCACGGGTAAACAACGCATGATGTCCATCGGCTATACCTACCACTTTCAGCTTCAAACCGCGTTCCTGCATCAACTTTTGTTGCTGACAACGGATTTGCTCTATCAAACTGCCTCCTACCGTACCTGTACCGCAGATAAAAAGGTTCAGCACCTGATATTCGGACAGGAAGAACGAATCATGAATCACATTCAATGATTTGCGCAGTGACTTGGATTCTACCACGAAAGAGATATTGGTTTCCGAAGCACCTTGCGCACAAGCAATCACACTAATGCCGTTACGGCCTAAAGTCCCGAACAGCTTACCGGCGATGCCCGGTGTATGTTTCATGTTCTCACCGACAATGGCAATGGTAGCCAAATTCATTTCGGCAACAACCGGACTGATTTCCCCCATTTCTATTTCTTTGGAGAATTCCTCATTCAGCACTTCACAAGCCAGCGCCGCATCTTGATTACGCACACCGATAGAAGTACTGTTCTCGGAAGATGCCTGCGATACCATAAACACGCTGATGCCGTTTTGTGCCAATGCTTTAAAAATCCGGAAATTCACTCCGATCACTCCCACCATTCCCAGACCGGTAACCGTAATCAAACTCGTATCATTGATGGATGAGATACCTTTAATGGCTTTAGAACCGGAATTCACTTCCTGCTTTATGATAGTTCCCTCGCCTTGAGGATTGAATGTATTCTTAATCAGAATAGGAATATTCTTATGACATACCGGATAAATAGTCGGCGGATAAACCACCTTCGCTCCAAAGTTACAAAGCTCCATCGCTTCCACATAGCTCAACTCATTAATGGTATAGGCCGTACTGATTACACGCGGGTCTGCCGTCATGAAACCATCCACATCCGTCCATATTTCCAAGCTATCCGCATTCAGTGCCGCAGCTATGACAGAAGCGGTATAATCTGAACCGCCACGTCCCAAATTGGTCACTTCACCACTGTTCTTATCAGTAGAGATAAATCCGGGAACCAATGCCACTTCCGGTAATTTCTGGAAAGTTTCTTTAACCAAGCGAGTGGTCAGTTCGGAATCCAGAATATGTTTGGCATGTTTTTTTTCAGTCTTAATGAAGTTGCGGGAGTCATACCATACAGCCCCCTTTATCAACGAAGCTACAATAATAGACGACAAGCGCTCACCATAACTTACAATAGTAGCCGACGTTTTAGACGACAAGTCCTTTATCAGATAAATTCCCTGAAAAATATCCTTCAGTTCACTCAACAATTCATTGACCTTATCCAATAAAACAGTACGCTCATTACCTGCCGGAATTACGGTATATACCATTTCAATGTGACGATTCACAATTTCACGGTATTCTTTCTCGTATGCGGAATCCCCATTGGCAGCCATCTGCGAAGTATTGATTAACTTGTCAGTTATACCGCCCAATGCCGACACAACTACAATTACGGGCTCTTCAACTGCCTCTACTATCTGTTTGACGCTTAAAATGCTGTTCACGGAACCTACGGATGTCCCGCCGAATTTCATAACTTTCATGCAATTATCTATTTTTATTCCAGCTTCTTTTGCCATTCTGTCCTCCGAGCCATTTCAAGTCCGGTAAAGAATCTACTTTCGTTTCACCCAGCATGACAACGAAAAGAAACTGTATCTGTTTACACTAAAAAAATAAAATTAAAAGCTTGTTTTGCTTACGTCCGTAAGCGTGTATCACGTAGAAACACATATACTATCCTTAACCCCGAGGGGTCATTGTTGTGGATGTGGACATTGTAGTTGTCATGTGCCCCATCCCTAATGTGGTGGTTGTATGGAGATAGTATATCGTCATTTTATTATTGTTCTTCTTCTGTTTTTTATTTGAACGATGCAAATATAAAAACAATTTCCTACAATCTATCACAATTTCCCATTTTTTTGCGATAAAATATAAGAATGCTTTTTATTAAAGCAGAAATAAGACAAAACTTTTTTATCCTGCCCATGTTGATATGCAGAACTATTTCCTTACCTTTGTACAAATTCAGCCTCAAGTTGCGCTGTTTTAATTATCCCGTAAGAATATGGCAAAGGAAAAGACTGTATATGTATGCACCAACTGTGGGCAGGATTCACCCAAATGGGTAGGGAAATGTCCGTCTTGCGGTGCATGGAACACATACGTAGAAGAAATTATACGCAAGGAACCTGCAAACAAAAGACCGGTATCCGGCCTGGAATCCGTAAAAAGCAAGCCTGTCACACTGAATGACATTACCGGAGGGGACGAGCCTCGAATTGATATGCACGACGAAGAACTGAACCGGGTATTGGGAGGCGGTTTAGTACCGGGATCACTCGTTCTACTGGGCGGTGAACCGGGGATAGGCAAATCCACTTTGGTGCTGCAAACCGTACTTCATCTGCCTGACAAAAAAGTATTGTATATATCGGGAGAAGAGAGTGCCCGGCAATTAAAACTGCGTGCAGACCGTATCCCGCATAATTCTTCCGACTGCCTGATAGTCTGTGAAACTTCGTTGGAGCAGATTTACGTCCATATCAAGAATACACGACCCGATTTAGTGATTATCGACTCTATTCAAACCATCTCAACCGAAACGATAGACTCTTCTCCCGGCAGTTTGGTACAGGTACGTGAATGTTCCGCTTCTATTTTAAAATTTGCCAAAGAAACAAATACGCCGGTCATTCTGATCGGCCATATCAATAAAGAAGGAAGCATTGCCGGCCCCAAGGTACTGGAACATATTGTAGACACCGTATTGCAATTTGAAGGTGACCAACATTATATGTACCGCATTCTCCGCAGCATCAAGAACCGTTTCGGAAGCACCGCCGAACTGGGCATTTATGAAATGCGCCAAAACGGTTTGCGCCAAGTGAGCAACCCGTCCGAACTGTTGCTTAGCCAAGACCATGACGGGATGAGCGGGGTTGCTATCGCCTCTGCCATAGAAGGAGTCCGCCCTTTCTTGATTGAAACACAGGCTTTAGTCAGTTCGGCAGTATATGGGAATCCGCAACGTTCTGCCACCGGATTTGATTTACGACGTATGAACATGCTTCTGGCAGTACTTGAAAAACGGGTAGGATTCAAACTGGCACAAAAAGATGTCTTTTTGAATATCGCAGGTGGATTGAAAGTGAATGATCCGGCCATCGACCTGTCTGTCATCAGTGCCATTCTATCCAGCAATATGGATACGGAAATAGAACGTGACACCTGCATGGCGGGTGAAGTAGGACTGAGTGGTGAGATCCGACCTGTAAACCGTATTGAGCAACGCATCGGAGAAGCAGAGAAGTTAGGTTTCAAACAAATTCTTATACCGAAACATAATTTGCAAGGAATGGATACATCAAAATTAAAGATAGAAATCATTCCGGTAAGGAAGGTAGAAGAAGCGTTCCGGGCTTTGTTTGGATGAGATAAATAAGAGAAAACTTAATTTGAATAATGATATAAAATGACAAAAGAACAATCATACCCCCCGACCTGCATAGACTGCGGCACACAGAACTGCAAGTTCAAAGAGCGCACTTACCCTGAATTTTGTCTGACTACCCATTTGGAACAAGAAGATTTGGAATGGGCGTTGAAACAATATAACGACAATAACAAGATAATGGCAGCCAGTGCCGAAGTGGAATATGAAGGTTACTGCCGATTAACCCGTGTGGAAGAAATCATGACCTTCGCACGCAAGATGGGATATAAAAAACTAGGAATTGCCTATTGTATCGGACTGGTGAATGAAGCCCGTATTTTTGCCCGCATCCTCCGTGCTAACGGCTTTGAGGTATATTCAGTAATCTGCAAAGTAGCCGGAATAGCCAAATCCTCTATCGGAATCCCCAAAGAATGTGAAAAAATCGGTGCGGCAATGTGTAACCCTATCCTACAAGCACGCCTTCTCAACCAAGCACATACAGAGTTGAACGTGGTTATCGGACTATGTGTGGGACATGACAGTTTATTCTACAAGTACTCTAATGCCTATACTACAACTTTAGTGACCAAAGACCGTGTGACAGGACACAACCCTGCCGCCGCACTATATACCGCCAATTCTTATTACCGTAAAAAATTAATGCCGGAAGGCGAACAATCCAAATAAGAACCATGATACAGGAATTTCAAATAAGAGTCTTGCCTGAACAAGCAGCCAACGAACAGTCACTGAAACAGTTCATCGGACATGACAAGGGATTGGATATACGTACCATCCATGCCCTTCGCATCTTAAAAAGGAGCATAGACGCACGTCAACGCACCATCTATGTAAATTTGAAAGTACGCCTATATATTAATGAAATGCCACAAGATGAGGAGTTCACCCGTACTATATATAATAAGGTAGATGGGAAACCACAAGTCATTGTCGTGGGAGCAGGACCGGGCGGACTTTTTGCTGCCTTGCGATTAATAGAGTTAGGACTCCGGCCTGTCGTAGTGGAACGAGGTAAGAATGTACGCGATAGAAAAATAGATATCGCCCGTATCAGCCGTGAGCACAAAGTTGCCCCTGAAAGCAACTACAGTTTCGGAGAAGGAGGAGCAGGAGCCTACTCAGACGGCAAACTCTATACCCGAAGCAAAAAGCGAGGGAATGTGAACAAAATTCTGAATGTATTCTGCCAACATGGCGCCAATACCTCCATCCTGGCAGATGCCCATCCCCACATCGGTACAGACAAGTTGCCGCGTGTGATTGAAAATATGCGGAATACCATCATAGAATGTGGTGGTGAAGTGCATTTCGAAACACGAATGGATTCCCTTATTATAGAAAAAAACAAAATCACAGGTATAGAAACAAATACCGGAAAGACTTTCAAAGGACCTGTTATTCTGGCTACCGGACATTCCGCACGGGATGTGTATCAGTGGTTGTATGACAATGGTATAGAGATGGAAACCAAAGGAATTGCAGTAGGAGTACGTTTGGAACACCCGTCCATGCTGATTGACCAAATACAATATCATAATAAAAACGGACGTGGAAAGTATCTGCCTGCCGCTGAATATAGCTTTGTGACACAAGTAGAAGGACGTGGTGTCTATAGTTTTTGTATGTGTCCGGGAGGATTTGTTGTTCCTGCCGCAAGCGGTCCGCATCAGATTGTAGTAAACGGCATGAGTCCCAGCAACCGCGGCTCCAAATGGAGCAACTCCGGCATGGTGGTAGAAATCAGGCCGGAAGATCTGGCGGAAAATAATCTTTTTACAGAAGAATTAAAAACGAAAAGTGAAGAATTAAAAGCCACTAATAAAAATCATGGTCAATGGACTACCGACCATTGTCCATTAACCATGATGTATTTCCAAGAAGCATTGGAGGCCTCCTGCTGGCAGCAAGGCAATATGCGCCAAACCGCACCTTCACAACGAATGGTGGACTTCACCCGCAAAAAACTAAGCTATGATTTACCCGACAGTTCGTATAGTCCGGGATTAGTTTCCTCTCCCCTGCATTTTTGGATGCCTGCATTCATTACCGACCGTTTGAGCAAAGGTTTCCAACAATTCGGAAAGAGCAGCCATGGCTTCCTGACCAATGAAGCAGTGATGATTGGTGTAGAAACACGCACGTCGGCTCCGGTACGGATCCTGCGAGATAATGAGACACTGCAACATGTCACTGTCAATGGGTTATTTCCTTGTGGAGAAGGAGCAGGTTACGCCGGAGGAATTGTTTCAGCAGGTATCGATGGAGAAAAATGTGCTGAAGCAGCAGCCACTTATTTAGGAGTAAGGACAGATTGAACCTATCCGAAAATGATTTACAGCACATATGCGGGCGCATTCAAATGCGCCCCTACAAATAAATGATTGGTGATGTTGCCTAAAAGAAGATTTCTTTGTCTTTATGAATCTGTTTTTTATAAAAGATATGTATCTTTGCACCAAAGAAAACATCATGCATCATCCCGAAATAGCCATAGTAGACCCAAATACCCTCACTTGCCTGGGGTTAAAAAACATTTTGGAAGATATCATTCCAATGGCTACTATCCGTGTATTCCATTCCTTTGGTGAGCTGACGGATGACACACCGGACATGTATGCCCATTATTTTATCTCTGCCCAAATCTATTTTGAACATACTTCCTTCTTTTTACTTCGTAAACCAAAAACAATTGTATTAGCAGGAGGTGACAACCAGCCTCAATTATCCGGTGTTCCCAAGCTGAATATCTACCAAGATGAAGGTTCTTTGATAAAAGACATCCATCAATTGCGCCAATATGGACATCAGGCAAGAAAACAAGCAGCAGATAAAGCAATGCACATAGAAAAAACGGAACATGAATTGTCTGTCCGGGAAATAGAAGTATTGATACTTATCACCAAAGGACTTATCAACAAAGAGATAGCCGACAAACTTAATATCAGCCTGACCACCGTTATCTCCCACCGCAAGAACATTACTGAAAAACTGGGCATCAAGTCTGTTTCCGGTCTTACCGTTTATGCTGTGATGAATGGCTACATTGAAGCAGACAGAATATAAAATCCTCATTTATTAGGATTGCACACATATCAGGTTTACCGTTACTTTGCAGCCGGAATCATTCTCCATCATGGATTATACAGAGTGGAATATATAAATTTTCCGCCTGGTAGAAACTTGTAGCAACTCTGGTTATCCGTGATGTATCAAATAAAACCAAACAATAAATATGAGAAAAAACATTTTATTCATTACATCCTGCCTGCTGGCTGCAACAACTTTTGCTGAAGATATCAACACGCTGCCTAAGGACACTACAAAAGTCATTGATATAGAAGAGGTGGTAGTTATCGCTTCACCTAAAGAAACCGGAAAATTAAGGGAACTTCCTACAGCCGTATCTTTACTCTCCCAAAAAGATATGCAAGCAAACCAAATCACCACTTTAAAGAACGTGAGTTCACTGGTACCCAATTTCTTTATGCCCGACTATGGTTCAAGACTCACCTCAGCCATTTACATCCGGGGAATCGGATCGCGTATCAATACTCCTGCGGTAGGTTTGTATGTGGACAATATCCCTTACATTGACAAATCTGCATTTGATTTCAATTTTTATGATATAGAACGTATTGATATTCTTCGCGGTCCACAAGGAACCTTGTACGGACGCAATACCATGGGGGGACTAATCAAGGTACATACCCGCTCTCCATTCTCCTATCAGGGAACAGACGTAAAACTGAGTTATGGAACAAAAAGTAACTACCGCAGTGCTTCATTAACCCACTACCACCGTTGGAGTGACTGTTTCGCTTTCTCCGCCGGTGGTTATTATGAGGGATCAGACGGATTCTTCCGCAATTCGCTCAATGGGAAAAAAGTAGATAATATGGAAGCGGGAGGCGGACGAATACATGCTATCTGGCTGCCTTCAGAAAACTTAAAACTAGACTTCACCATAGGCTATGATTATAATGACGAAGGGGGATACCCTTATTACTATACAGGAGCTATAGACGGATACGACAAAGAGAATGAAAAATATAAAAACTACATAGGGAAGATTTCATACGATCAGGATTGTACTTATCGCCGTGGACTGTTCAATACCGGTTTGAATATTGAATACCAGGCGCAAAAGTTTATCTTAAGCGCTGTTACAGGATTCCAGAATTTAAACGACCGTATGTTTATGGACCAGGATTTCCTGCCTGTCAGCATTTATACCATTGAGCAGAAGCAGCGTCTGAATACCATCAGTGAAGAAATTACTTTTAAAAGCAAAAACAACAAGCGCTGGCAATGGGTTACAGGGGTTAGTGGTTTTTATCAATGGCTACATACCACCGGTCCGGTAAACTTCATGGAGGACGGAGTGACCGATATGATCGAAGGAAACATCAACAATACTTTCAAGAAAATTCATTTAGACGATCCCCGCCGTACCCCTGAAATGAGTCTGGACGTTTTGAACAACCGTATCCGCGTAAGTGGAAGTTTTGACACACCGGTATTCAGCACCGCACTGTACCACCAATCTACATTCAACGACCTGTTTGTGAAAGGCCTTTCAGTAACAGCAGGTTTGCGCTTGGAATATGAAAAAATGTCTATGAATTATTTCTCGGATAGTAATATTGATTTCGATTTCTTTCTTAAAATGGCAATGCCTCCCCTTAATATTCCATTCAGGAATTTGAATGCCGCACCGCTATTGGAAGGAAAAGAAAAAAACGACTATGTACAGCTACTTCCCAAGCTAGCTTTTAAATACGATTTCAGCCCTGCAAACAATATGTATGTAAGCATAACCAGAGGATATCGTTCCGGAGGTTATAACGTACAGATGTTTTCAGAACTGATACAAAATGACATGCAACAAAAAATGATTGAAGCCATACTAGACAAGGCACCAGAATCTATGGCAGGTATGATAGAAGGAATGATCAAGCAACACATGCCCAACTACGGAAAAGAATTGAACGTACAAGAAACAACTGTCTACAAGCCCGAGTACAGCTGGAATTACGAAGTGGGATCACATCTCAGTTTGTTCAACGGCAAACTGAAGACCGACCTTGCCGCATTCTACATGGATACCCACGACCAACAAATCGCCAAATTTGTCAATAGTGGCTTGGGACGAATGATGGTCAATGCCGGTAGTAGCGAAAGTTATGGAATAGAGGCCAGCTTTCTGGCATCCATCAACAAAAACCTGAATATGAATGTAAGTTATGGATATACTCATTCCACATTCAAAAAATATGACGGAGGTACTACATCATCAGAAGAGCAAATTGATTATAGCGGCAATTATGTACCATTTGTTCCCCGCCATACCATGAATGCAGGCGCAAATTATAGTTTCTTTTTCGATAAAAGCAATTGGATGCAAAGCCTGACTTTAGGCATGAGCTATACCGGAGCAGGAAAAATTTATTGGACTGAAAAAAACAATGTCTCACAAAGTTTTTACGGAACACTGAACGGGCGCATTTCTTTGCAGACAAAAGCTTTACAGATAGATGTATGGGGACGTAATTTAACCAACAAGGATTATACAACCTTCTATTTTGAAACCATGCATAGAGGATTCGAACAAAAAAGCAGGCCTTTACAACTGGGAGTGGATATACGTTATCACTTCTAACCATTCTTGCAAAAACAGAAAGGGGGGTTCATCACGAACTCCCTTTCTGTTTCCACATTTACCAAATCAAGTTTATTTTTTATTCTGTCACACCAAGAAAAGCAAGAACTTTATTATTGCTGTAAATGATACCCATAGCTTCTAGAACAAACCTATTTGTTTTAGTGTATGTACATAGAGAAAATGCTGTTTACAATAGAAAACTGCTTGAGCCTTTGTCAAAAGAAACAAACAATAAAATTATTCATTGACAGCGCCGCAATGAGGACACACTCCTTTATTCTTTATCTTCGCCCCACAATTTCCACAACTGAATTTATACCGGGAAGCATGCTTTATACGATTAAATGACCATACAGCATATACCAATAAACATGGATAACCCAAATAGTAATACGTAGTAAATGTAAAAAACAAATATAAAAAGATACAGCAGGACATCAATCCCAACAAATAAAAACATGCAGCTTCAATATGTGTCTGATGAAACAAATCATCCAAAGTAGCCAACCCCACAAGAATAATCCCCCAAATATTAAACATGAAAAGAGAAAGAATAAAAGGTAAGCTAAAAGGATTCAAAGAAGGATTATAATAAAACTGCTCCCAAGTTCCCGGAACAAAATGCTGAATACTGGCATAAAGCGTAGCTGCTGTAGCTACCAACCAAGAAAGAACTGTAGGAAAAACGCTATCAATATCATTCAACCAGATTAATTGCAGCTTCTGGCGACGAATAGCCCTATGAATATACCAAATACCGAAAAAGCCTAATATGACAAAGAAAGCGATGGTATGAGAATTACTGAAAAAATGAATAAACTGTGACACTGAATCCACAGGAACTACTTTCTCCAACAATTCCTTTTCATGTATCCATCCCATTGTTTCCTGGTCCCGTGCTACCTTTACCCATACAGAATCCACACTATCAGCAGCTTGTATCATAAACTCCGCTACCACCAGCCGTTCTCCTTTAAAAACAGGAAGCACATCAACCAATGGCAGTTGCTGTAACATAAGCGAATCTGAAGTAACCTCAAAATTACTGTTTAATGTATAATGCCGTTCTATCAAATAATTGACAGAATCCCTTTTCTTTTGCGGCATATCCCCACTCGGAGTAACAGGTGAAGGATATTGGCAAGCCATTAAAATAGCCAACACCAAAAACAGTAATCCGATGTACTTACTTTTCAGCATAGACTTTCATCTGACAATTCTTACAATCAAACTCTAAGCGGAAACGTCTGTTATCCGAGCTAACCAAATAATAAGGTTCCCTATAAGGAGAACGCACTTTATGCCAAGAGGGACACCATCCCATACTATAACGCAAACAATGCTTGCAAAACATCAATACCGCTTCTTCTGCCGGAGCCTTTTCATAAGCCGGAGCAATACGCTGCACGCCATGATTCCTATAGAAGGAAATAGCATCAGCATTCATCACATTTCCCAAATAAGTCAATTCATTCACAGGAAAAGCATGATGCGTTCGAGGCAACTTGTAAATTTCCTGCCGATAGTTAATACGGCGCACTTCCAGCAGTTTCTCTATTCCCTTACGGCGAAGTTCGGCAAGCATAGAAGCCGGAATAAACCAATTGTCCGACCAGTCAATCACTATATCTGACGCTTCAAATGGAGTATTTCCTAACTTTCCAAGTTGTGTACGCAAGTTATCTTCCTGCGGAGTACGGGCACGTTCCTTCTCCCTTTCCAGCACCACACTGACACTGTGATCATCTTCATCGGTCAGAGACAGAGTAAAGCCCCGATTATTTTCAGCCAATTTTAAAATGACAGCAATTTTCCTTTCAGCTGATTTACGCGACATCAACCTCTCAAATTCCTGATCAAAATTACGATAAAGTATCGTACGGGGCTTTATCCGAGGCATCTCTTGAGGAAATAACTTATTATTCTCCACCCGGTTTATGCGAAATCCCTGCAACTTACCAGTCTCATCCAAAAAACAGACGCCATCTCCATTATTAAAAGACTTGATTCCGGCTACGGTAAGATAATTACCACGAATTTCCTTCACTGTCCCCATCTCCTCCCCTAAAGACTTGGGAGTATCAAAAGAAAAAATATCCTTATTCCTGTCAAAAAGAAAATAATTAGTAAAACCACGACTGAAACTCTTATCCAATTGAGGTTTGAACTCTAATTTCACTTTTCCCGATGAAGCACGGATATACTCTTTACGACGTTTGAAAACAGTATCCAGCTTCTGGCGATAATAAGCTGTTACATTTTTAACGTAAGATACATCCTTCAAACGTCCCTCTATTTTCAGGGAAGAAGCTCCGGCATCCAGCAATTGCTCCAACTCTTCGCTCTGATTCAAATCTTTCAGAGACAATAAATGCTTATTCCTTACTATAGATTTACCGTCCGCATCTACCATATCAAAAGCAAGGCGACAGAACTGGGCACATTCTCCCCGATTGGCACTACGTCCGAAACAAGCCTGACTAACATAACATTGTCCACTATAGCTTACACACAAAGCACCATGTACAAATACCTCCAAAGGCACATCAGGACAAGCATGATGGATATTTCCTATTTCAACAAGAGAAAGTTCACGAGCCAATACCACCTGACGGAAACCTGCCTCAGCCAGGAATCTTACTTTTTGAGGAGTACGATTATCCATCTGTGTGCTGGCATGTAACGGTATAGGTGGCAGATTCAATTCCAACAATCCCATATCCTGCACGATCAAAGCATCCACTCCGGCACGGTATAAATCCCAAATCATTTTTTCCGTATCCTTCAGTTCCTCATCCTTCAGAATCGTATTCACCGTCACATAGATACGAACATTATACACATGAGCGTACCGCACCAACTCAGCGATATCCTCCAATGAATTCCCCGCAGCCGCACGTGCTCCGAAACGGGGAGCACCAATATAAATGGCATCAGCACCGTGATCAACAGCTGCAATACCGCACTCCAGATTTTTAGCAGGAGCTAATAATTCTATTTTTCGTTGTCTGATCATCGTATCTGATTTATATCAAACGGGGTTTCCTGATATACATAATAGTTCAACCAATTAGAAAACAACAAATTGGCATGTCCGCGCCAACGCACCACCGGGGCATTGTCCGGATTATCGTCCTTATAATAATTTACAGGCATTTCAATAGGCAACCCTTTCGCCAAATCACGCTTATATTCCGTATCAAGCGTATAAGGAGAATACTCCGAATGCCCGGTAATAAAGAATTCACGCCCATTACGAGCCATAGCCATATAAACCCCAGACTCATCAGACTCAGCTATTAAAGCCAACTCTTTTACTTTCAGAATATCCTCACGGTGTATTTCGGTATGACGGCTATGTGGTACAAAAAACTCATCATCAAAACCACGGAATATGGGCAATCCCTGTACATTGATATGATGACGGAAAATACCAAACATTTTTTGTTTCAGCGGATATTTGGGAACTCCATAGAAATGATAAAGCCCGGCTTGAGCCGCCCAACAAATATAAAGAGTTGAGGTAACATGAGTACGCGCCCAATCAAAAATAGTAGTAATCTCATCCCAATAATTCACATCCTCATACGGCATCTGCTCTACCGGAGCTCCCGTAATAATCATCCCGTCATATTTCTCGTCGCGCATCAAATCAAAGTCATGATAGAATGCTTTCATATGTTCTACCGGCGTATTTTTCGATGTATGGCTTTTCAACTTCATAAATGATATTTCCAACTGCAAGGGAGTGTTGGAAAGCAAACGTACCAAATCCGTTTCTGTCGTTATCTTCAACGGCATCAAATTCAATATCACGATTTTTAACGGACGAATATCCTGTGCACTGGCACGTGAATTGTCTATGACGAAGATATTTTCCTCCTTCAGCAATTCAATAGCAGGTAGTTTATCGGGTAAATTTAACGGCATTTTCTTATCTGTTAATTAGTTGTAAGTGCAAAATTAAAAAAATCCCGCCAATTCTCCTTATTAAACGATCTTTTGAACTAAATTATTTCCTTTCCCTGATCGTTTTCGATCAACAAACCTTGATTATTTTTAGATTTTCACTCATACCTTCACAACTTCTGTCTTGATTCCACTTTTTCCCTTCTTTCATATTATTTATTAACTCACCTTTTTCTTAGAAAAAAGAGGACGAACTTATATCCATAATCAAAAAAGATTAATTATCTTTGAGCGCAAAAATAAAAAATATTCTTATTATTAACATGAAATATAATTAAGTTTCAAGTGGTTGACTCAAGAAACAACCTATATTTTTAAATTTTAATCTTTAAATTCAAAAAGTATGAGAACCTTTAAATCATTGATGATAAGCTTATGTATGGGTACAACCCTATGCATGTGCTTACCACAAACCACGACAGCACAAACCGTAAGTTCAGGAGATTCCTGGACATGGGACAAAGGAACCATTGTGATTGATACTCCTGAACGTCCGACCGGCCAGAAAAGCGTATTAGGCTTAACCACCCCTAAAATGGAGGTAGTCCGCGTAGGATTTGTCGGATTGGGAATGCGAGGCCCCGGAGCCGTAGAGCGCTTCACTTATATTCCCGGTACACAAATTGTAGCCCTTTGTGATTATGAAGCATCCCGTGCAGAAAAATGTCAGGATATCCTAAAGAAAGCATCTATGCCGAAAGCTGCCATTTATTCCGGAGAAAAGGGATATGAAGAATTATGTAAACGTACAGACATAGATTTAGTTTATATCGCCGCAGACTGGTTGCATCATTTCCCGGTAGCAAAATGCGCATTGGAAAACGGTAAAAATGTAGCTATTGAAGTTCCCTCGGCCATTAACCTGCAAGAATGCTGGGACTTAATCAACCTGAGTGAAAAAACCCGCAAGCATTGCATGATTCTTGAGAACTGTTGCTATGACTGGTTTGAAATGAATACACTGAATATGGCACAACAAGGTGTATTTGGCGAAGTAATCCGTGCCCAAGGAGCCTACATTCACAATTTAAGCCCGTTCTGGGATCATTATTGGAAAAACGGCAAAGAAGACAAACTGGGATGGCGTTTGGATTATAACATGAAACACCGGGGTGATGTATATGCCACTCACGGCCTAGGTCCTGTAGCACAAGCATTGGATATCCATCGTGGTGACCGTATAACCACTTTAGTAGCTATGGACACCAAATCTGTTGTTGGTAAAGATTTAGTGGAGAAGAGAACCGGCGAAGAATGTAAAGAATTCCGTAACGGAGACCATACCACCACCCTGCTTCGCACAGCAAATGGAAAAGTTATTGAAATCCAACATAATGTAATGACTCCCCAACCTTACAACCGCCTGTACCAACTGACAGGAAGCAAAGGGTTTGCCAATAAATATCCCGTTGAAGGATATGCTTTGGATGCAGCACAACTGACCGCATCGGGTGTGCAACCCAAAGTAGACGATTTGAACTCTCACGGATTCTTACCTCAGGCAGAAATGGAAGCACTTGTTGAGAAATACCAGCATCCTATTTTAAAGAAATATGGTGAAATGGCAAAAGAAGTCGGCGGCCATGGCGGTATGGACTTCATCATGGACAGCCGTCTGGTATATTGCCTGCAAAACGGACTGCCTTTGGACATGGATGTATATGACCTGGCCGAATGGTGCTGTTTGGCCGAACTGGGAGCTATCTCTATGGATAACGGCTGTGCGGCAGTAGCCTTCCCGGACTTCACACGAGGTGAATGGAACGTGACCAAAGGTTACAAACATGCATACGCTTCACCCGAAGACGAAAACGCAAGCATGGAAAAAGCAAAGGCTTTCACCGCGAAACTGAAAGAGCAGGGAGCTAAAGAATGGGCGAAAGAAGCTAAGAAGAAAAAGAAATAAACAGGAATAAACAAGAAAAAATGTGCCGGAAGTCACTCTGTCATAAAAGGCAGCCCAATTCTTCAGGCACATTTTTTATGCCGTCCGAACAACAACCGTTTCCGGATTTTATCGAGAATCAAAAAAAGGATGTAACCGGCATTCTTATAATTTCCGGCCAAAGCACTTCGACAGTGTCAAATTCAATCCGACACGCCATTTTGTCAAAGAAGTATACAGAAAGGGTGAAAAGGAACTGGAACACGCAGACCCCACATACGGTTTCAAGACGTCTTCTTCCAAGCACACTCAGGAAGAGCGATTCGGCATGCTGATGGAATATCTAAGGGAATACACCTTCATCACCCGCCAGGAATACCCTGTTCTCTTATATCCTATGATAGATTTCATCGAAAGGAACCCTGCCCCGTTCTCCCCAAATGCCTTTGTTCCCATCCCGTATGCCGCAAGGTATAACCATATTGATGCCTGCCCCATGGGGCAGCTTCAATAGTTTCTTCATCCGCCTGCTGTCAAAACCTTCCAGCGGACAAGTGTCATAGCCTTCGTTTGCCATGGCAATCATAAAGGTTTGGGCAGCAAGGGCACAGGATTTATTTACCGTCACACGCATATCGCATTCCGAAACTTCCAGCATCATAGGGCGGAACAGGCTGATGGTTCTCGCCAATATCACCCTGAAAAGCCCTAGAAGCCCGAAAAACCTTGCATAAATGAAAGGCATCAGTTTACCATAATACAGCTTCCTGTCCCTAATACGTTTTTCCTGACGCTCTTTCGGACTATTGCGCCTGATATTTCCTTCTTCAAAGTCAAGCACAAATTTAGCACGCTTTTTATACAAATCCTGACGAGTAACAAAAACAACAATTTCCGAAGCCGTAGAAGCAGCCGACTGCCCTAAACAAGCTTCTGAAACTTTCGCCATCAGTCCGGGATTCGTTATTTGATAAAATTCCCACAATTGCATATTGGAACTATTGGGAGCCAGCGTAGCCAGTTCAAGACAATGTTTCACCTTTTCCGGGTCTATCGGTTTATTTTTATCATACCTCCGCACAGACCGGCGGAAGTTCAATACCTCTTCTAAATTCATTTCCTAATCAAATTAATAACTTTATTTCTTACTGAAACATTGCAGGATGACTTCTGCCATTTTCTTGGAACTGAACGGATTCTCTCCGGTGAACAGATTACCGTCAATAACGACTTTTGAAGTCATCGGAATCAATGCTTTCTCGTAGCGGGCACCTCTGTCTTTCAGTTCGGTTTCCAAATCGAAAGGCACGACCCTTTCCTTTCTTGCCAGAATTTCTTCAGCCCGGCTGAATCCTGTAAGCTTCTTATCTTTAACCAGATATTCGCCGGAAGCCAACGTCACATTCAACAATCCACAAACACCGTGACAAATGGCTGCCACCTTCTTTTCATTTTCATATTGCTTTTTTAAGATGGCTTGCAGGACAATATTATCCGGAAAATCATACATGGAACCATGTCCTCCCGCCAAATAAACGCAATCAAACTGAAATTCGGAGACTTCATCCAAACTTTTAGTATGCTGCAATACATTCTTAAATATGGAATCTTCCCAACAGGTTTTAGTTATCTCATCCATGAGTAAGGGATTCAAACTCTCCGGATCGATAGGAGTATCGCCTCCTTTGGGACTGGCAACGGTAATTTCTATTCCTTGCTTTTTGGCGCCGTGATAAATATGGGTGAGTTCGCTCAGCCATAATCCGGTTCTTAAATTCTTATTCACAAATTCGCCTTCTCCGGTTACTATTGCCAGTAATTTCAAGTTATCCATATTTATAGTTTTAGGGGTCATGCCTATATAACATAACCCCTATCCTATTGTATTCCAAACAGACAAATCATTAATATTATTTGGATTATTTCTTCATCCTTATAATAATCAAATGACAGATTTTACCGAGTCCTAACATTTTATAGGTTATTCTTGTAAATATTCGCCATCACCTTCTGGTATTGATTCTCAATCTGCATATACGCCTGAAGATTCTTATAAATACTTTCCGTTTCCACAAAATATTCAATCAATGAAATTTGTCCTTCGGTCAATGCCTGTTTCAATAAATCCAGCGAACGGTACATCAAAGGGACATCATACGCATTCATGGCATCCTTCAACTGCTGCATCTCATTGAAAAGAGACATCAGGGAAGCCTCGACCCGGTCTTTAGCACTTTCTTGCATAAGCTGAGCGCTGATAGCCTGTGCCTTGGCTATCTTTACCTTTTTACGATTCTGAAACAAAGGCAAGGAGCCCCCTACCACAAAACCATTCATCGAAACCGCATCATCCGTGTTACGGCGAAAGCCGGCTTCCAGCTTCGGCAACCATCCTTGGCGGTCTACCGAAACCTGCTTCTCGGCGGCACGGGCAGTAGCGGCGGCGGCCTGCAAGTCAAGGTCTGACGCCATCACTTCATCCCTCATAACATTGTAATCATTGATTTCCTGTATGGCAGGATACGTGGTTTCAGCAAACTCCAAAGGCATGTTACCGTTCATGGCAAGCAGAGACTGCAAGGCAGTGCGGTGAGCTGCGCTGTTTTGGGCAACTTCCGTCTGCACGTTCATACGCTCCATCTTGATTTTGTTGACTTCCAGTATATTCGCATCACCGGTAGTCAGACGTTTTTCATAAAGTGCCTGTAATTCATCTGCATTTTTCATACGGATATCCATCAATGTCTTTTCCTGATTCAACAGAATAAGGTCCAGACAGAGATTCTTCGCATTCAGCAGAATATCCCGGCGGGCAGCCTGTTGTTGCTTGTCCACCGCTTCGTTCTGCAAAGTAGCCTGCCGGTTGCGGGCAATATACTGAGTAGGAAAATCAAAACCTTGCGAAGCAACGAATTCCGTACCGTGACCACCTTCGGCACCATTACTGTAAAAAGAGCTGTAACTCACCGTAGGATCAGGCAAGTTGTTGTTTGTCCGGTTTTCCATCTTGGTCGCATCGGCGGCATGTTTCTGTGCCTTGAGCTCTTTATTGTTCTGCTCGATGCTTTTCAAAATGTGCTCAATACTCTGGGCCTGCATCAGCAAGGGAGAGCAGAGGGCTATTATAACTAAGATTCGTTTCATATTATTTCTATTATTTCTTCTTTCGGTTCATCAGTTCATAAACAATCGGAATAATGAAAGCGTTCAGGAAAGTCGATGTCAAAAGACCTCCAAGAATAACTTTCGCCATCGGGCTTTGTATTTCATTACCCGGCAAATCGCCACGGAATGCCAAAGGTATCAAAGCCAGCGCGGAAGACAACGCAGTCATCAGGATAGGGTTCAAACGGTCTAACGAACCGTGGAGAATGCTTTCTTTCAACTCCATACCTTCTTCGCGCAACATATTGTAATGACTTATCAACAACATACCATTACGGGTAGCAATGCCAAACAACGAGATAAAGCCGATAATAGCCGGAATGCTTATCTCACCCGTTGTTATCATCAATGCAAATACCCCACCAATCAACGCCAAAGGCAAATTCAACAAAATGACTCCACTTTGGGCTGCATTCTTAAACTGGGTATAAAGCAACAGGAAGATAACCACGATACTCATAAACGAAGTGAGCATCAGCGTACGGCTGGCCGCCTGCTCGCTTTCAAACTGACCGCCATATTCCACATGATATCCTTCGGGAAGCTTGATTTGCGCATCAATCCGTTCCTGTATATCATTCACCACGCTGCGCAAATCACGACCGCTGGTATTGGCCGAAATCACAATCTTACGCTTCACGTTCTCACGGCTGATGGTATTCGGTCCCATGGCAGAAACCACATCGGCTACATAGTTGACAGGGATTTTCTGACCGTCACCGGTATCAATCATCAGGTTGCGCACCTTCTCCATCTCATCACGCACCTCATCCTTGGTACGGACAATAAGATTAAACGCTTTGCCTTCTTCATATACCTGTGAAACGACTTCACCCGCCATGTTCACTGATACAAACTCGGCAAACTCCGGTAAAGAAATACCGAATTTGGCAAGCATCTCGCGTTTGGGAACAATCTTGAGCTGCGGACGTTCGATTTGTTGTTCCACATTCAAGTCGGCAATACCCTCCACACTGCTGATGGCATCCTTTATCTGATTACCGATGGCAAACATCTTGTTCAAATCATTACCAAACAGTTTGATGGCAATGTTGGCCTTGGTACCCGAAAGCATGGCATCGATACGGTGGCTGATAGGTTGGCCTATTTCGATATTCGCACCGGTAATGGTAGATAACTTGGCACGCACATCGGCTACCAGTTCCTGGCGGGAACGGTCTTTCAATTCAAACGGGGCCTCAATTTCACTCACGTTAACCCCTAATGCATGCTCATCCAGTTCGGCACGTCCCGTTTTACGGGCTACAGTCTGTATTTCGGGAATAGACATCAGCAACTCTTCTGCACGGTGTCCCATTTTATCCGATTCTGCCAAAGAAATTCCCGGCAATGAACTGATATTAATGGTGAACGAACCTTCATTGAAAGATGGCAGGAAACTGCGTCCTAATGTAAAAAACATAACCAATGCCACCGCAAACAGTCCACCCGTAAAACCCAATACTGCGGATTTATGATTCAAGGACCATAACAAGGCATTGCGGTAATGCTTTTTCATCCATACGGCCACAAATGCCTCTTTGGGCAATCCTTTGCCTTTATTATTACCTAACAGATAGCTGCACAGTACCGGAGTCAGTGTCAAAGCCACTACCGTAGAAGCAAACAACGCCACAATAAAGGCAATGCCCAACGGAACCAGCATACGCCCTTCCATTCCTGTCAGGAAAAACAAAGGAACAAAGCTGACTACAATAATCAAGGTAGAGTTCAAGATAGGCATACGCACTTCCTTCGAAGCATTGAACACGACTTCAATCACGCTCTTACGTTCCCCTTCGGGCAACAAGCGATTCTCACGCAAGTGCTTCCATACATTTTCCACATCCACAATGGCATCATCCACCAACGAACCAATGGCAATGGCCATACCACCCAAACTCATGGTATTGATGGTGAGTCCCATATAGTGAAGAGTCAATATAGAAACAATCAATGACAACGGAAGGGTTACCAATGAAATAACCGTGGTACGTACATTGGCAAGGAACAGGAAGAGAACAATCACCACAAAAACAGCACCTTCATACAACGAATCCTTCACATTGCCGATAGAGCTTTCAATAAAACGGCTCTGACGGAAAATATCTGTAGAAACGTGTACATCAGCCGGAAGATTCTTCTGCAAATCCTTCAATGCGGCTTCCAACTGCTCTGTCAGTTCAATAGTCCCGGTCTTGGGTTGTTTGGTAACGGTCAGCAGTACGGCAGGTTTTCCTCTCTCCGAAGCAGTACCCAGTTTGGGTTCCTGCGAACCAATCTTCACATCGGCAATATCCTCCAATGTAACGGGCACCCCTTCCACCGTCTTGATGACGGAACGTGACAACTGAGCCACATCATGGCTGGAAAGCACCCCGCGAACAATATATTCGTTTCCATATTCATAAATCACTCCGCCATTGGCATTCTGATTCATGTTACGGGTAACGTTCATCACCTCTGCCAACGTAACATTGTAATGTTTCATGCGGGCAGGGTCAAGCAACACCTGATATTCCTTGATATCACCTCCCAGCACGGCAACCTGTGCCACACCTCCCGTAGAGAGCAGGCGCGGACGGATAGTCCAGTCTGCCAGTGTACGGAGATCGAGCATGGAAGTAGTATCCGAAGTCAGACCGATAATCAGCAACTCACCTAAAATAGAAGACTGAGGTCCCATGGTAGGTTTACCTACATTCTCGGGCAGCTCCTCGCTGACCAAGGACAATTTCTCACTGACAATCTGACGGGCCAGATAGATATCGGTATCCCATTCAAATTCCACCCACACAACGGAAAAGCCATTGGTGGAAGATGAACGCACCCGGCGCACATGGGTCGCACCGTTCACGGCAGTTTCTACAGGAAAGGTTACCAATTGTTCCACCTCTTCGGCTGCCATACCATTCGCTTCGGTCATAATCACTACAGTCGGCGCATTCAAATCGGGGAACACATCGACTTCCGTATGAAAAGCCGTGTAAGTACCGCCGATAAGCAGCAAAACCGACGCCACCAGAACCAATATACGGTTCTGAAGGGAAAAATGTATAATCTTATTTAGCATAGGACGGCTGATTAATGTTCATGACTATGAGCCGGAATCGCATTGCTGGCCGACGCTAATTTCACCTGATAAGCTCCCTTTGTTACCACACGGTCACCGGCTTTCAAACCGGTCAGAATCTGCACTTTCTTTCCGTTGCTCGCTCCCAAAGTTACCTCCTGTTTCTTATATCCTTCCTCATCCAGTTGCAGATAAACAAAGTACAAACCTTGTTCTTCGGTCAGTGCCGTAACAGGCAAGGCCAGCACATCGGGCATTTCCGACGAGAGCAGATACACCTCCACATACGAACCGGGAATCACATCTCCCCGATTATCAAATTCGAAAGTTACAGGCACATAAAAAGAAGTACCACCGGATGCTTTACCATAAGAAAGCAGACGCCCTTTCAACTCACCCAGCTCATATACCTTATTATCGTATGGAGTCTTGAAGTTTGCCGACTGGATGCTATGCAGATAACCATAATATTTCTCGGAAACATCTGCACGAAGGAACAGACGACGGTTCTGAGTGATACTCACCAAAGGCTGGCCTACCGACACATAGTCACCTTCCTGCACCAGACAATTCTTGATATAACCACCTAAAGGAGCTGTGACGGACACACCTGTCTTGGTCTGGTTCTTTGAAATAGCCTCGTATGCCAATAATGCATTTTCATAACTCTCCTTAATGGCATTGAAATCTTTCTGCGATATTATCTGACTTTTTACCAACTTGGCGGCACGTTCATATTCTTTTTTGGCGGTTTCATATGCGATACGGGTACGTTTTACAGGGTCTCCGTCCGGCATATTCTCAGCAGAGATATTCAGAATGGGAGCCCCCTTGCTCACACTCATACCGTCCGTTACCGGATGGCGGAAAGAAACCACACCGGCTACATTGGCGACTACTACGCTTTCATCGCCTTGTGCTGCCTGCACCTGACCGCTGGTCGTTATCACCTGACGGAATGATTCAGGCCGGATTATTTCCGATTCTACCCCGGCTGCTTTCGCTTTTTCTGGAGCCAGAATTATCTCATCGGAATGTCCGGCTGCAGAAGCTTCCGCTTCATGATTATGCCCTTCGTGACCTTCATTCTCATGGTCGTGGTTTTCTTTTTCATGGTCATGCCCTTCGTGATTATGGTCATGCCCTTCGTGGTCGTGATTATGTGCTTCCTCCGTTCCATGATCGTGTCCTTCGTGATCATGACCCGATTTACTGTTGCAAGAGCCTAAGAGGAACAAGCCCAAGACTCCCATAAAGATAAGTTTCTTCATGATGATATTATTTGTTCTTACTTTTTATTAAATGCAAAATTAGTGTAAAGAAAATGCAACAAAGTTGCGGATAAAAAGATAAACTTTCTATCTGTTAAGCAAGAACATCGCAAGGAGGAGCACGCAACCCCTTTACGTGGGGAAGACACGTAGAATGCAGTTTTTCTAAATAGTAATTATAAGGTAATGTGTTGTGTTCTGTCAACCGCAATGAAAGCGCCAATACATCCGTCACCGTATATAACAGCAAACAAAACGAATAATCAGGAGAAACACTGTCTTGGGCCCGATCCGGAGTTACACTTTTAAACTTGGTCACACATCCGGCATTACATGTATGATTCTCATCAGAACTATTATTATGCTGCTGATGCTGCACGGAACATTGACAGCCGCACAAAGTCATATCATGCTGCAAACAAAGAATTTCCCGGTGATGATGATGAGGCAGAACAGATGCTGTCAACATGATAATGCTGACCAACATCAATACCCATGCTATGTATCGTCTCCGTTTCATCGGGCACAAAAATAGGTGTTTATCATGTAAATTCCAAAAAGAAAGCATGGTAAATGCCGAATTCTCAGCAATTACCATGCTTTCTTATTATCTTTTACATACAAAGCTTACCAAATAGAAACACGTTTTTCAGGAGCCAAATACATAGGATCCCCCTCTTTAATGCCAAAAGCATCATACCATGCACCTATTTGAGGGAGTGCTCCGTTCACACGCCATCTGCCCAATGAATGTGGATCAGACTTGGTTTGCAAACGAATCTGCTCGTCGCGGATATTGCCAGCCCACACTCCGGCGTATGACAAGAAGAAGCGCTGTTCCGGAGTAAATCCGTCTTTTACCGGCAGGGGAGCATCTTTTGTCGCATTCTTGAACGCCTGGAAAGAAACCTGCAAACCACCATGATCGGCTATATTCTCACCTAAAGTCAAAGAACCGTTGGCATTGAGTCCCGGCAAAACCTGGATGCTATCAAAGAAATTCACCATTACCTGAGCACGTTCTTCAAAACGTTTGGCATCTTCGGCTGTCCACCAATCTTTCAAATTACCATCCTTATCAAACTGACGTCCCTGATCATCGAATCCATGAGTCATTTCATGACCGATAACCACGCCAATAGCTCCATAATTAAATGCATCATCAGCATTCATATCAAAAAACGGATATTGAAGAATACCCGCCGGAAAACAAATCTCATTCGTGGTCGGATTATAATATGCATTGACAGTCTGCGGAGTCATTCCCCATTCATCTCTGTCAACCGGCTTTCCTGCCTTGGATAACATATAATCCAGTTCGAATTCTGTAGCACGCTTCACATTGGCCCAATAAGAATCTTTTTCAATATTCAAACCGGTATAATCCCTCCACTTATCAGGATAGCCTACCTTTACATAAAAAGAATTCAACTTCTCAATAGCTTTAATCTTTGTGCTGTCACCCATCCATTCCAAATTCCGAATACGTTCTCCCAATGCGGTCTGCAGATTCTTTACCAACTGCACCATACGTTCTTTTGCGGCTGCCGGAAAATATTTCTCCACATACATCTGACCTACCGCTTCACCCAGTACTCCATTTACAGTACTTACAGCACGCTTCCAACGAGGTTGGTTAGCCTGTTTGCCGGATAGTGTTTTTCCATAAAAATCAAAATTTTGTGCCACCAAATCATCACTCAAGTAACCGGCAGCCCTGTCTATCAGACTCCATTGCATATAAGCGATCTGATTTTCAACCGGCAAGCTATTGATAATTTTCTCAACCTCTTTAATCGGCTCCACTTGAGAAACACTCAGTTCAGTCACCCCTTTCACGCCTATACCATTCAAGAAAGCATCCCAGTCAATGCCCGGAATCTCTTTCTTTAATTCATCCAAAGACATTTTATGATAATTGGCCGCAGGGTTACGCTGTTCCACCGCACTAAAAGAAGCTTTTGCAATACGGGTTTCGATATCCATTACAGCCTCCATTTTCTTTTTAGCGGCAGCCTCATCAAAACCAGCCAATTGGAACATCTTTACAATATGTTCCTTATACTTATTACGGATATTGACAGTCACATCATCATTGTCCAGATAATATTCTTTTTCACCCAGACTGATACCCCCTTGATACAATTGAAACAAATTGCTCTTACTGTCCATGATATCGGCACCCACATAGAAACTGAAATAAGGGAATACACCGCTATGAGCCAGTTCCGCCATCAAAGGAACTATTTCCGATTTATCCTTCACTGAAGCAATCTTTTCCAAATCAGCTTGAATAGGAGTTACTCCATCCGCATTCAGTTTCACACTATCCATAGCCAAATTATAGATATCCCCTATTTTCTGACCTATTGTACCTTGCGCATTCTGCCCGGCAGCAATTTCCACAATCAATCCTTTCAGTTGTTCCCGATTATTTTCAGCAAGCATATCGAATGAGCCAAAACGGGAATATTCATTGGTCAGAGGGTGTTTCTTCATCCATCCGCCACAAGCATACTGATAAAAATCAGCTCCTTGAACAGCCGTAGTGTCCAAATTTGTCAAGTCTATACCCGAAGTCATGACGGCTTCCTTTTTACTGTCGCATCCGGCAGCTACTGCCAGAGCCAATACAGCCATTGGTAAATAATGTTTTGCTTTCATTTGTTCTATATATATGATACATACTTTAACTTCCCTGCATCTCTTCTAATTCCATAGAAACGGTCTCCCATTCTTCTACCGTCTGATCCAAGTCCTTTTTCAGTTTCTGATGCTTTTCATACAAAGCCATATCCGATGCACCTTCGGGAGTAGCCATATCAGCTTCCACCTCGCCAATCTCAGTTTCCAGCTTTTCTATTTTCTGTTCACAATCCGCAACTCGTTTCTCCAATTTGCGAATTTTCTTATTCAATTCCTTTTGCGCCTCATAAGATAATTTGTTCTCACTAACCGTTTCGGGTTCTTCCTTTTTAGTGGCAGACACAGTAGGAGAAGCCGAAAGCTGCAACTCATTCAGACTCTCTATTTTCTTTTTCTGTAAAAAATCATAAATGCCGCCAATGTGTTCTTTTACTACTCCACCTCCGAATTCATAAACTTTGGTCACCAGTCCATCCAAGAACTCACGGTCATGAGAAACAACAATCACCGTTCCATCAAATTCCTTGATAGCTTCTTTCAATACATCCTTTGAGCGCATATCCAGATGGTTGGTAGGTTCGTCCAAAATAAGGAAATTCACCGGTTCTAACAAAAGTTTTATCATGGCAAGACGACTCCGCTCCCCACCCGACAGTACCTTTACTTTTTTATCAGAAGCCTCACCTCCAAACATGAATGCTCCCAGAATATCACGAATCTTCAAACGAATATCCCCTTTTGCCACATAATCAATCGTATCAAAGACACTCAGATTTTCATCCAACATCTGAGCCTGATTCTGAGCAAAATAACCAATCTGTACGTTGTGCCCGATGGTCAGTTTACCTTCGTATGGGATTTCGTCCATTATACATTTCACCAAAGTGGACTTACCTTCCCCATTCTTTCCGACAAAAGCCACCTTCTCACCTCGATTAATAGTCAAAGTCACATCGTGAAAAACGATATGACTGCCATATGCTTTCTTCACCCCGTCACAAATGACCGGATAATTGCCGGAACGCATGGCAGGCGGAAACTTCAACCGCAAGGCTGAATTATCTTCATCATCAATTTCAATAGGAACTATTTTTTCCAATTGCTTGATACGGCTCTGCACCTGTACAGCCTTGGTAGCCTTATAACGGAAACGCTCTATGAAATCTTCCGTATCCTGAATTTGCTTCTGCTGGTTCTCGTATGCACGCAATTGCTGCTCACGACGTTCTTTGCGCAATACCACAAACTCATCGTAAGCCACTTTATAATCATAGATATGCCCGCAAGATATTTCAATCGTACGATTGGTCACATTATTAATAAATGCACGGTCGTGGCTCACCAATACAACGGCTCCCGCACTTGTCTTCAAAAAGTTTTCCAACCATTGAATGCTTTCTATATCCAGATGATTGGTAGGCTCGTCCAACAGCAACACATCGGGCCGTCGCAACAGCAACTTGGCCAACTCTATACGCATACGCCATCCACCACTGAACTCAGATGTAGGACGGTTAAAATCCTCCCGGCTAAATCCCAACCCCATCAATGTACGTTCTATCTCAGCTGTATAATTGGTACCTCCCATCATCAAAAAGCGTTCATTGTCATGGGTGAATTTCTCAATCAGTTTATGATAGTTTTCTGAATCATAATCTGTTCTATCCGCCAACTCCTGATTCATTCTCTCAATACTAGCCTGCAAGTCAAAGATATGTTCAAAAGCCATCTCCGCCTCTTCCATCACAGTATGTTTATCACTCAGAATCATGACTTGAGGCAGATAGCCTATCGTCACATCACGCGGAACAGAAACACTACCTGAAGTAGGCGCCTGTATTCCTGCCAATATCTTAAGCATAGTAGACTTACCGGCCCCATTCTTCCCGACCAGCGCAATACGATCTCTCTTATTGATAACGTATGACACATCCTCAAACAGAGGCGTTACTCCAAACTCTACTTTCAAATTATCTACTGAAACCATTCGTTTTTATCCTTTTGCAAAAGTGGCAACAAATATACGGTTTTATATGTAAAAAAGACAAAATACAAGTAAATAAAAAAAGTCCTCATCCTTAACAAATAGGACAAAAGTATTAAAACGTGTTAGAAAACATATTTTTTTAGTTGTTTTATTTGCAAAATCCACTAAAACACGTACCTTTGCAACGTGTTTTTCATAGTATTAGATTTAAGGTTAACAAAGGTTGGAGCAAGGCGTTGCTCCTTTTTTTATGTCTACATTTTCCTCATACTTAAATATTGACTTAGCTCAACCAAGCAAAATTTATCTGTAATACAAAAAATGAAGGTGTGTCAAAAATTGTACACCTTCTTTTTTTACGCACAAAGCCCCGACTTTCACAAGCTGGGGCTTTGTTATTACCTAAAGATTTTGTATCTTTAGGCATAA
>NZ_JAVHZY010000021.1:0-81024 GCF_031119655.1 Phocaeicola sp. GP0067 | reverse complement strand
GAAGCCTCCGGACTTGAAGAAGTTCCGGAGGCTTTTTTTGTATCCGCACGTGTGAAATGTGACCTCTACCGTTTTTTCCCCGTGGGTGGGTACGTTTCCCACGGAACTGTCCGGAAGGGGCAGGTTTTTATTTAGAATTAGAAAAGGGGTTAAAAAGATTGTATTTCATAATTTCTTTATGATTATCGAATATATTTACCACTTGAACTTGAATAATTTTTAGGTCTGCTTGAACAAAAAAACAATAGAATTGTTTCAATAATATAAACCGAGAATCTTTCGAAACTAGTAGCCAAAATGAAGCTTATCGTCAAAATAGGATTAATAGCCCTGCTTTTAATGTTTAATTATCAGGGAGTCGATGCAGATGTTGTTTCTTCCGCTATTGACAGATATGCTACTACTACAGAACATCAAGATAATATGGCATCTGATCATGGTACATTGGATACCATGTCTTTCACCCACTCTTTACTCACAGGGCAACAGCAGGTATTAGCGAAACTAATGCCCGATGATCTCCGTATCCGCAGAGCAGAGGAACTTCAACAGAACTTCTTAAAAATTCTCATAGGTCGTTTTTCACTACGGGAAGAAATACTGGCAACTGACCGCGCTAAGATCTTTCCGTCTAATCCCATTCATTGTGTGTCTCCGGCATGTCATTATTTCGTGTTCACGCTGAGACGCATTTTGATTTAATTAATCGTTATAAATTTAGTTGTTTCACCTTCTCCGGCGCCCTGCAGAGTGTCGGGGTTGGTATAGAATTGTCATTTTTTTAACTATAACGATTAATTAAAACATATATCATGGAAACTATTCAAAATAAAACTACTAATAAGATTGTAGGTATTAAAAATGCGGGTTGGGTAATTATATGCTGCTTTATCATTGCAGTTTGTATCTATCACTTCATATTGGGGAATCCATCCAACTTTATGAATAATGACCCTAATAACCATCCGTTGCCGGGCAGTTTCCTGGGAACAATTTACAAAGGTGGTGTAGTGGTGCCCATTATCCAGACCCTGTTGCTCACCGTCATAGCGTTGAGCGTTGAGCGTTATTTAGCCATCCGGTCTGCTTTTGGCAGAGGTTCGCTGGTGAAATTCGTCGCTAATATTAAATCTACCCTGGCCGCTGGTGATATGAAAAAGGCACAAGAGCTATGTGATAAACAAGGCGGTTCTGTAGCCAATGTAGTTACTTCGACTTTAAGAAAGTATGCCGACGTGGAAAACGATGCGACACTTTCCAAGGACCAGAAAGTACTGGCCATTCAAAAAGAATTGGAAGAAGCAACTGCACTGGAGCTCCCTATGATGGAGCAGAATCTGCCTGTTATCGGTACAATCACCACATTGGGTACCTTGATGGGACTACTCGGTACGGTAATTGGTATGATCCGTTCATTTGCAGCTTTGTCTGCCGGTGGTGGTACGGACTCCATGGCTTTGTCACAAGGTATTTCCGAGGCGTTGATCAATACGGCATTCGGTATCTTGACAGGTGCATTGGCGGTTATTTCTTATAACTACTACACTAATAAGATTGATAAATTGACTTACAGCCTTGATGAAGTAGGTTTCTCTATTGTACAGACCTTTGCGGCTTCTCATAAATAATCGTGCCAACCCTTTAAAATAAACTGCTATGGGTAGAGCAAAGATTAAAAAGAAAAGTATGTTCATAGATATGACGGCCATGAGTGACGTCACTGTGTTGCTGCTTACTTTCTTTATGTTGACTTCAACATTCGTAAAGAAGGAGCCGGTACAGGTGTTTACTCCAGCCTCCGTTTCTGAAATCAAGATTCCGGAAACGAATATCCTTCAGATTCTGGTGGACCCGCAAGGGAAAATATTTATGAGCCTCGACAAACAGCCCGACATGAAGGCCGTATTGGAGAAAATGGGTGAGGAGTACGGAGTTGATTTTACTCCTGAGCAGGAGAAGAAATTTGTGACAGCTTCTACATTTGGTGTTCCAATGAGAAGCATGCAGAAATATCTGGATCTGCCTTCCGACCAGCAGGATAAACTGTTGAAAAATGAAGGTATCCCCTGTGACAGTACAGATAATCAGTTTAAATCATGGGTACGCAGTGCTCGTCAGGTGAATCCTGATTTACGTATTGCTATCAAAGCTGATGCGTCAACTCCCTACGCTGTGATTAAAAACGTAATGAACTCACTTCAGGACCTCAGAGAGAACCGGTACAATCTGATTACTTCTCTGAAGACTACTTCTGATAAATAAAACCGAATAATTATGAGTGCTGAAGTACAAGAAAGCAGCAAAAAAGGAAAGGGTTCGAAGCAAAAAAAGATGACTGTCCGCGTAGACTTTACGCCTATGGTGGATATGAACATGTTGCTGATTACTTTCTTTATGCTGTGTACCACGCTGAGCAAACCTCAGACGATGGAAATAAGTATGCCGAGCAATGACAAGAACATCACTGAAGAGCAGCAGAGCAAGGTGAAGGCTTCACAAGCAATTACCCTGTTACTGGCCGGAGGAGATAAATTGTATTATTATGAAGGAGAACCTAATTATAAAGACTATACATCGCTGAAGGAAACTTCCTATAATGCAGATGGTCTGCGTTCCATTCTTCTTAAAAAGAACTCGGCGGCAGTTCGTGAAGTAAACGATCTGAAAAAACAGAAAGCTGATCTAAAGATATCAGAGGAGGAGTATACGAAAAAACTGGCTGAAATAAAAAGCGGAAAGGATACCCCGACTGTTATTATTAAAGCAACGGATGACTCTTCATACAAGAATCTGATTGATGCTCTGGATGAAATGCAAATATGCAATATAGGTAAGTATGTAATTACAGACATCGCTGATGCAGATCAGTTCTTGATCAAGAACTATGATACGAAGGGCGATCTGAGTAAAGACATTGCGGAATAGTAACACACATTTAAAAGGAGGAAAAGAAAATGGCAAAAATAGATTTGACCTCACCTGAATGGTGTGAACTGATATTCCAAGGTAAGAACAAGGCATACGGTGCCTATAAGATGCGTGCCAATTCACCTAAACGCCACACGTGGGCAATGGTAATTGTAGTGATCATTGCTGCCATAGGTTTCAGTATACCGACATTGGTAAAACTGGCAACCCCGAAGCAGAAAGAGGTGATGACGGAGGTGACTATCTTGTCACAACTGGAAGAACCCGAAGTGAAACAGGAAGAGTTCAAGAAAGTGGAACCGGTGGCTCCGCCTCCCGCTCTGAAAAGCTCTATCAAATTTACAGCTCCTGTCATCAAAAAAGATGAAGAAGTGCGTGATGATGAAGAGATAAAGAGTCAGGAAGAATTGACTCAGACCAAAGTGGCTATCTCTATTGCCGATGTGAAAGGTAATGATGAGCTGAACGGTAAAGATATTGCTGAACTGAAAGAAGTGATAACCAAAGCCCCCGAAGCAGAAGAAAAACCATATACTATGGTAGAACAGATGCCTCAGTTCCCGGGTGGTGATAGAGAATTGCTGTCTTTTATAGCAAAGAATTTGCATTATCCTACCATTGCGCAGGAAAATGGAATACAGGGTAAAGTGTTTGTCCGCTTTGTGGTTTCGGCTACAGGTGACGTAAAGGATGTGAAGGTGATGCGTTCTCTGGACCCGTATTGCGACAAGGAAGCCATCCGGGTGATCCAGTCATTGCCGAAGTGGATTCCGGGAAGACAGAACGGACGTAATGTTCCCGTGTACTATACCGTTCCTATAACTTTTAAGCTACAATAATATCTATATATGATGATGAAGCTGTATATTGCATTGTTGGCTGCTTTGTTGCTGCTGCTTTCGGGCTGCGGCAACAAACCCAAACCGGGGGAAGACGATACGTTGACCTCTGGCACTATAACGATAGCGGTGGACGAAACTTTCCGTCCCATTATAGAAGAAGAGTTACAGGTGTTTCATGCATTGACACCGGATGCCACCGTGCATCCCATTTATTGCAGCGAAGTGGAAGCCATGAAACTTTTGCTGGCGGATAGTGTACGTCTGGCTATAACCACCCGGCAACTGACCACGCAGGAAACAGCCTATCTTAATGACAAGAAATTCTTTCCTGTATCGGTAAAGATGGCGACAGATGGTTTGGCCTTGATAGTGAACAAGCAAAATACGGATTCATTAATTACGGTTGACCAGTTTAAAGAAATACTGACGGGGAAAGTTACTGACTGGAAACAGTTGAATCCTGCTTCCCGTTTGGGTGAGCTCCAACTGGTATTTGATAATCCCAATTCGAGCACCGTACATTATGTACTTGATTCGATCTGCGGCGGTATGCCTTTGTCGAAGGACCTGAAGGCGCAGAAAACAAATCCGGAGGTGATTTCGTATGTGGCTAAGAATCCCGCAGCTTTAGGGGTTATCGGTGTCAACTGGATAGGAAATCCTGCGGATAGTACGCGACTCTCTTTCAATGACGCCATTCGGATAATGGCTGTCAGCCGTGCGGATTCGGCTACAGTGGGAAATAGTTTCAAGCCTTATCAAGCTTATCTGGCTTTGAACCAGTATCCGCTAACTCGCAATGTGTACATTTTACTCAATGATCCTAAAAGTGGCCTGCCCAGTGGTCTGACTTCTTTCCTGACAGATTTCCGGGGACAGCGTATCATCTTGAAATCAGGATTGGTACCTGCTACGGCTGCCGTAAGGATTGTAGATGTAAAAGAGGAATAATAAATGAACAAAAAAGAAGAACCATGAAGAAATTAGTATTAACCGTGATGAGCCTGTGCCTGGCCGTAACTATGTGGGGACAGACATCAGCAGGCAGCGAATGGTCACCCCAGGTGAAACAGGCTGCCACGATGATAAAGGAGAATCCGGCAAAAGCCTCCGAGGCTTTTGATGAACTGCTGAAAGGTAAAAATAAGAAGAATACTTCCTTGTTGGTAGAGATAGGCCGGGCTTATCTGGACCAGGGAAAAACAGCAGAGGCTGCCGAATATGCACAGCGCGCTAAAGATGTGAACAGTAAATGTGCTGTAGCCTATCTGCTGAGTGGTGATGTGGCATTGAAACTAAATGATGTGAACAAAGCCAGCAGTGATTATAACCAGGCTATTTATCTGGATGAAAATTGCAGCGAAGCTTATTTTAAATATGCACAGGTATATAAAGGGGTAGACCCCCAACTGTCACTGGATATGCTGATGCGTTTGCAGACCAAGACTCCGGACGATAACCGTATCAGTAAGGAATTGGCCGATGTATATTATACGATGGGGCAGTATGGCAAAGCAAAAGAAGCTTATGAAAGTTATCTGAAAGTAGGTATGCCTACCGAACAGGACTATACCCGCTATGCCATGTTGCTATATCTGAATAAGGACTATGCGCAGTCTTCGGATATGGCAAAGAAAGGTTTGGAACTTGCTCCGGAAAATCATGTGCTGAAACGTCTGGCGATGTATGATAATCTGGAATTAAAGGATTACAAAGAAGGACTGGAAGCAGCTGCCACTTTCTTTTCTAATCCCGGTAATCCGGATTATGTATATTTGGATTACGTTTATTTCGCCCGTTTGCTGGAAGCTGACAAGCAGTATGATGAAGCGGTGGCACAGTTTGACAAAGCACTGTCCATGGACAAATCGCATACGGAAATCTATAAAGATATCTCTGATGTATACGAAAAGGAACGTGATTTTCCGAAGGCAATAGAGGCTTACAAAAATTATTTGGGCGGAATGAAAAGTGATCCGGATATTAGTGACCTGTTTTTATATGGACGTTTGAACTATTATGCGGCTACTGATTCTGCTTATCAGGATAAGCAACCACTTTATCTAGCTGAAGCCGATACTATTTTTGCACAAGTGGCTGCTAAAGTTCCCGATAACTATTTAGGAAACTTCTGGCGTGCCCGTGTTAATTCTTTGCGTGATCCTGAAACAACTCAGGGATTGGCAAAGCCTTATTATGAGGCTGCACTGAGTATTCTGGAACAGAAGCCTGATGCTACTAAATCAGTGTTGGTGGAATGTAACAGCTATTTGGGATATTATTATTTTGTAAAAGAAGATTATAACCAGTCAAAACTGTATTGGAATAAGATATTGGAAATTGATCCTGGAAACGAAACTGCTACTAAAGCACTAGGAGGAATTAAATAGTCCTTCTTTTTTTCATTTATCATTTGAGTTGAGCGGACAGTACTTGGTTGCCGCCCGCTTAATTCGTTTAACGGTTAATGAATATTAAAGATGAGTCATTCTTCTTGTTTATTCAAATAAACTATATACATTTACAGTGTACTAATCAACTAATACACTAAATAACTAATAAAACCATAAACACAATGATGATTGAAGTAAAGAACTTGTCTTTCAGTTATGGAACGAGAAAACAGAAAGTCTTTGATGACTTCTCGCTAGCATTGGACAAAGGTTCAGTTTACGGCCTTTTAGGGAAGAACGGTACAGGTAAATCTACTTTGCTTTATTTAATGACAGGTTTGCTTCGTCCTCAGGCCGGACGGGTGCTTTACAAAGGGGTGGATGTTTCCATGCGCTATCCCCTGACTTTGCAGGACATGTTTCTAGTGCCTGAAGAATTTGCTTTGCCATCAGTCAGTTTGAAACAATACTTGAAGCTGAATACTCCGTTTTATCCGAATTTCAGCAATGAACTCTTGAGCACTTGCCTTCGTGATTTTGATATGAATGAAGATATTCATTTGGGCGAGCTTTCGATGGGACAGAAGAAGAAAGCATTTATGTGCTTTGCATTAGCTACCAATACCTCTTTGTTGGTAATGGACGAGCCCAGTAATGGATTGGATATTCCTTCTAAAAGTCAGTTTCGTAAAGTAATCGCTTCTGGCATGACCGATGAAAAATCAGTCATCATCTCTACGCACCAGGTGAGAGATATTGACAGCCTGCTGGATCATGTGGTTATTATTGACGGTACCCTCGTATTGTTGAATGCATCGGTAAAGACCATCTGTGACAAAGTCTATTTTGCAGAGCAAGGCATGAATGAACCGACAGACACAGCACTCTATGTCCAGCCGTCCGTCCAGGGAAACAGTGTCATCTTCCCAAACACGCATAATGAGGAGACGAATTTGAATCTGGAAGTACTGTTTAACGCTATGCTGTCAGAGAGAGAAAAAATGCAGTCAATGTTTAACAAGTAACATACACAAACACTATGGATACGAATAAATTCTTTAGCTTTCCGCGTATTGCAATGGTCATGAAACGCGAAATTATGGAAAATTGGAAAACAAATCTTTATCGTCTGATCGGGATTTATGCCGGATTTTTATTGGTGATGGTGTTCACAATGTCGAAACAGGCGTCGTCGTATAGTGATCCTCAGGTGGCTTTTCAGCATTACTGTTCTAATGTGCTGGGGGCGTTTGTTCTTATCATCGGTATTTTCGGCATTGTCTATGCTGCCAACATTATGGAGAACATGATTACCAAAGAAAAACGCATCGCTTTTCTGATGCTTCCGGCAACCATGATAGAGAAATTTGTGGCACGGTTCTTAATTGTTACGGTAGGACTGGCGGTGGCTGTCTTTGTTGCGGCGTCATTGGCGGAAATTACCCGTTATCTGTTACTCCCTTTATTTAATGTACCTGAAACATTCCATCAATCTGTTTTATATAACCTTCTTTCCATGGCTTCGGTAGATGGTGAGCAGATATATAGGGGATCAGGCTATGCTATGAATATGCCGTACCAGAATTGGTTGGGTGAGCTGTGCGGATGGGCTTTCTTGGTGTGGTCACATTCACTTTATATTCTAGGAGGTAGTTATTGGTACAAGAAACCTTTTTTCAAGACATTGGGTACATTGATGCTTATTTCTATTCTGTGTTCGGTCTTGTCAGTACATATCATATCATGGGTAGGCAATGACGGTATGCGTAGTTTCGCCGAATGGCTGGAAGCTAATTCCCAGTGGATGACATTAAACAAGTTACTTTCCTTAGGAGTGGCGTTCTTCAGTGCATTCACCATGTTCAACTGGTGGCTGAGTTACCGGCTCTTTACCCGTTCACAAGTTATTAAACCCAAATTCCGCTTGCTATGAAATTTAAAGAAAGTAAATCCATTTACTTGCAGATAGCTGACCGGATATGTGATGAAATCCTGCAAGGACAATATATGGAAGAAGAGCGTATTCCATCGGTCAGAGAATACGCCGCCACAGTGGAGGTGAATGCAAATACGGTGGTCCGCACGTATGATTACCTTCAGGGACAAGAGATTATTTACAATAAACGCGGCATTGGTTATTTTGTATCAGCAGGGGCTAAAGACCGGATTATTGCTTTACGGAAAAATACATTCCTGCATGAAGACCTGCCTGAGTTTTTCAGACAAGTGAAGACATTGGATATTCCCATGAAGGAGATAGAAAAAATGTATAAGGAATATCTGACTCAACAATGACACAACACCAAGCACATCTACGACAACACATACACAACATCGGTTAGATAAAGAAATCCCGGCAGAGCGATGACTCGCCGGGATTTCTTATATCCGGTTACTTGTCTGCTATAAAAATTGTAGTCCAGTATAACCATTCGGTTGCAGCTCGGAGGATATCGGGATTGATAGATTGGGTGTTATCTTTGGGATGATGGTAATAACCGCTTCCCAAGGCCCATAAGTCTATACATGGATAACCGGCTTTCATAAAGACTGCACCGTCTGTGCGAGGGCGGGTCAGGAAATGAGTCTCACTAGTGAACAGACGTCGATGTACATACCTATCATTGGCTTTCTCTGATAGCTCAGCCAGTTCGGGGTATTTATAGTGATAATTCGCTCCTAGCATCTCACCTACACCCACTTGTTCCAGATTCAGGATTGCTACCACTTTGTTTTGGGGCACAAGGGGATGGTTGGTGTAGTAGGTACTTCCGGTGAGTCCGGCTTCCTCGCCGTCCACACTCATAAAGATGATGCTGCGTTTCGGTTTTATCTTTGATTTTGCCAGTGCTTCGGCTACTCCCAGCATGGCAGCGGAGGAAGAATTGTTGTCATTCGCTCCTTCAATTAGGAAAGGAATCATTCCTAAGTGGTCCAGATGGGCGGAAATGATTACATATTCATTGCATAGTATAGGATCACTGCCTTTGATCATGCCCAAAATATTTTTTCCAGTAGCATTGGGATTATAGGTAGCATTCATTTTGATGTGGGCTCTCTTTCCGGTATGGAAAGAGGCAGGCTTCTGAGTCTTATAAATCTGCCGGATGGTTTCTTTATAGGTCTTGCCTGTTCCCCTGAAAATATCATTGACCACAGTGTCTGTAACATGACAATAGACAAATCCCGGATTATAGGGGGCATTCGGACCGGGAACCCATTTGTATAACAAGCCTGCCGCACCATGGGCTGCAGCGTTGTTCAGCTTGGTTTGGTGCAAAGTATGTTTGTACCACATGGCCAGTGAATCGGGGTTACGGCTTATATTGGGTGTTTCTCCCTCTACCAGCACAATCTTGCCTTTTACATCTATGTCTTTGTAATCATCATATCCTAATTCGGGTGCTGTAACGCCAAATCCGGCATATACCACATCGGCTGTCACTTCTCCGTTACTGGTCATTCCTCCGGCAAACCAACCATCTGCCCAAGGGTATGTCTTGGAGATCCATACAGTTTTTTTCTTGTCTTGGGTGACAGGAAATAGGATATCCATAGTGCTTCCCGGTTGTATCTCTACACAAGGGTGGGGGAATAGCTGTATGTAGGAACCATTCTCACCACGAGGTATTAGTTTCCACTCTTTAAAATATCCTTTTACGATATCTACAGCTTTAGCCATTCCGGGCGAACCTGCGAGTCGTCCCTCCAAGGCCGGGTCTGAAAGTTGCTTTACATAACCGAAAATCTTTTCGGTAGTGATGTTACGATGCATGGCATCAAGGTACATTTCTTCATCAGTCATGGTAGCCGTTCTTCTTTGGGCGGATGAAGACAGGGAGCCCAATGCAAGAATTGCAGATAACAAGAGGAGTCCTTTTTTCATGTTAATATGTTGATTTAAGATTCGGTTCTAAAGATAAAAAGAAAAGATCAGATTCCTGTTTATCTCCTTGTAAAAATCTTAAGTTCGTATTTCTTGATATAAATCAAACCGTTACATCGTGAAAAGTCCGTACCTTTGCACCCCGAAAATCAAGGGTAACAAGTGGACGTAATTCAAGAACCGAGAAGTGTACGAAAGAACCTTGCCAGACTGGCGGTTCCTATTTTCATTGAAACATTGCTGATTATGATGCTGGGCGCGGTAGATACCGTGATGCTGAGTCAGTATTCAGACAATAGTGTGGCTGCCGTCGGGGTGGTCAACCAGCTCATCATGTTTGCTTTCCTGATATTCGAGGTGATCAATATAGGAACTTCCGTACTCTGTTCGCAATATTTGGGAGCAAGAATGCACAAGAATATGGTGCAGGTGGTGGGAGTATCATTGATACTCAATTTGGCGTTCGGTCTGTTTGTCAGTGCCATTTTGCACTATGGAGCCACTTCTCTGCTATCTATGATGGGACTTCGTCCCGAACTGATGGAATATGGAGTGAGTTACATGAAGATAGTAGGGGCATTCGCTTTTTTTCAAGCCATATCTCTGACTATTTCTGCCTCTTTGCGTAGTGCTAACAAAGCGGTTTATCCCATGATGGTAACGGTAGTTGTGAATATTCTGAATATCATCGGTAACTATTCGCTGATTTTCGGTAAGTTCGGCATGCCGGCTTTGGGAGTGGAAGGTGCGGCTATCTCTACAGCATTTGCCCGAGGGGTATCTATGGTGATACTTTTTGTAATTCTTTTCCGCAAGCATATTCCCAGATTTCCGTTATCCTATTTTTGCCCCTTCCCGTTTGTCGAGCTGAAAAACCTGTTGAAAATCGGAGTCCCCTCGGCCGGAGAAAATATGTCCTACAGTTTCTCTCAGGTAGTATTGACCTATTTTATTAATATGTTGGGGAATGAAGCGCTGGCTACCCGTACCTATGTGGTGAATATAGTGATGTTCGTTTATTTGTTTGCTATTGCCATGGCACAAGGCGGAGCCATCTGTATCGGACATCTGGTAGGTGAAAGGAAAATTCATGCAGCCTATCTGTTAGGCAAATATGTGATGCGTATTTCTATTTTGGTTTCTTTGGTTTTATCCTGTATCTGGGCTTTGATGGGGCATACCTTGTTTAGCTGGTTGACAGATAATCCGGAAATTATCCGTCTGGGTACTATTATCCTGTTTATTGATGTGATTTTGGAAGTGGGACGGGCTATTAATATTTATGCGACGAATGCTTTACGTGCAACGGGTGATGTAAATTATCCGTTTTATGTAGGATTTGTTGTTCAGTGGAGTGTTGCCGTAGGTTGTGGTTTCTTGTTCGGCATTCATTGGGGATGGGGATTGGTAGGTATGTGGTGTGCGTTTGTGCTGGATGAAAATCTTCGTGGTATTATCTTTGTACAGCGTTGGAACAGTCTGAAATGGACTAAAAAGGGATTTGTGAAATAAATCTTCATTTTCGCAAACTTTATGCATCTTCAGGCCGTTAAACTCAAGAAAAAGAATTAATTTTGCAGTCTGATAATTATCAAAGAATATAATATGGAGCTCGATTTACTCACGGCAATATCACCTATTGACGGTCGATACAGAGGAAAAGCGGGAGCTTTGGCCTCTTATTTTTCTGAATTTGCACTCATCAAGTACCGTGTGCAGGTAGAAATTGAATACTTTATCACTCTGTGTGAACTACCGTTGCCACAGCTGAAAAGCTTTGATCATGCACGTTTTGATGCATTGCGCGCTATTTATAAGAATTTTTCAGAAGCTGATGCACAGCGTATTAAAGAGATAGAAAGTGTAACAAACCACGATGTAAAGGCTGTAGAATATTTCATCAAAGAAGAATTCGATAAGTTGGGCGGAATGGAGGAATACAAGGAATTCATTCATTTCGGATTGACATCACAGGACATAAACAATACTTCTGTACCGTTGTCTATAAAGGAGGCATTGGAACAAGTGTACTATCCGCAAATTGAAGAGCTGATTGCTCAGTTGACTACATACGCTGAAGAATGGGCAAATATCCCTATGTTGGCAAAAACACATGGGCAGCCTGCTTCTCCTACTCGCCTGGGTAAAGAAATCATGGTTTTCGTTTATCGTCTGAATCGTCAGCTGGCTGTATTGAAAGCTTGTCCTGTCACGGCTAAATTCGGTGGTGCGACGGGTAATTACAATGCACATCATGTAGCTTATCCCGAATATGACTGGAAAGCATTCGGAAATCAGTTCGTGGCAGAGAAGCTGGGGTTGGAACGTGAGGAATATACTACTCAGATTTCTAATTATGATAATCTGGGAGCCATCTTTGATGCCATGAAGCGCATCAATACCATTATGATTGACATGAACCGCGACTTCTGGCAGTACATCTCTATGGAGTACTTCAAACAGAAGATTAAAGCGGGCGAAGTCGGTTCCAGCGCTATGCCGCACAAAGTAAACCCCATCGACTTCGAAAATGCTGAAGGTAATCTAGGTATGGCAAACGCTATTTTGGAGCACCTTTCTTCTAAGTTGCCTGTTTCCCGCTTGCAACGTGACTTGACAGACTCTACTGTGTTGCGTAACGTCGGTGTACCTTTCGGTCACATTGTGATTGCTATCCAAAGTTCGTTGAAAGGTCTGCGTAAACTGTTGCTGAATGAGAAAGCAATCTATGCCGACTTGGATAATTGTTGGAGTGTGGTGGCGGAAGCTATCCAGACTATTTTGCGCCGCGAAGCCTATCCTCATCCGTATGAGGCATTGAAAGCTTTGACCCGTACAAACCAAGCTATCACAGAAGGGGCTATTAAAGAATTCATAGAAACACTAAATGTAAGCGAAGATATTAAAAAGGAACTGCGAGTGATTACACCGCATAATTATACAGGTATTTAAAAAATAGTTAGTTGGATTTTAATCAAAAAAGCCCGAGAGGGCGTTATACATTAATTAATAAACAAAAGGAAAACCATGAGTACAGAAAATGAAAGCAGACAAGAAGGTGCTGCAAACGAAGAAAACCAGAATGTAAGCCGTGATGGTGGTTATAAGTCTTATAACAGAGACAGTAATTACAACAGATACAACAACGACGGCGAACAGCGTCCTTACCGTCCTCGTACGAACAGCTATAATCGCGAAGGTGGCGACCGTCCTTACTGTTCTTCTTATAACAACGGTGACCGTCCTTCCTATAATCGCTATAATAATGGTGACCGTCCGCAACGTCCCCGCTTTAATCCTAACAGTGAGGATGGAGGAGAACAACGTTCATACCGTCCTCGTACAAATTATAATCGTGAAGGTGGTGAGCAGCGTCCATATACTCCGCGCCCTCGTTTCAATAATGGTGAGGAAGGTGGTGAACGTCAATACCGTCCCCGTACAAACTATAATCGCGAAGGTAGTGAGCAGCGTCCTTATACTCCGCGTCCCCGCACCGGAGGATATAATCGCGAAGGTGGTGAGCAGCGTCCATATACTCCGCGTCCCCGTTTTAACAGCGGTGAAGGTGGTGAACAGCGTTCTTACACTCCGCGTCCTCGTACCGGCGGTTATAATCAAGGCGGCGATCGTCCTTATCGTCCTCGTACCGGTGGTTATCAAGGTGGTGGATACAATCGTCCCTATCGCCCCCGTACGGCTGATTATAACCCGAATGCAAAGTATAGTCTGAAGAAACAGATTGAATATAAAGATATATTGACCGATCCAAATGAGCCGATTCGTCTGAACAAGTTCTTGGCTAATGCAGGTATATGTTCCCGTCGTGAGGCTGATGAGTTTATTACAGCAGGTGTAGTCAGTGTAAATGGTGAAGTGGTAACCGAATTAGGTACTAAGATCAAGCGTACTGACGAAGTGAAGTTCCATGACGAACCGGTAAGTATTGAACGCAAAACTTATATTTTGTTGAATAAACCGAAGGATTGTGTGACTACTTCTGATGATCCTCAGGAACGTAAGACTGTAATGGATTTTGTGAAAGGTGCTTGTAAGGAGCGCATTTATCCAGTTGGGCGTTTGGATCGTAATACTACCGGTGTATTACTGTTAACTAACGATGGTGATTTGGCTTCCAAGCTGACTCATCCTAAGTATTTGAAGAAGAAGATTTATCATGTATATTGTGATAAGAATGTAACCAAGGCAGATCTTGACCAGATTGCAGCAGGTGTGACATTGGATGATGGAGAGATCCATGCAGATGCCATCAGCTATGCATCGGAAACAGACAAGTCACAAGTCGGTATTGAAATCCATTCCGGAAAGAACCGTATTGTGCGTCGTATTTTTGAATCCTTGGGATATAAGGTAATCAAGCTGGACCGCGTTTATTTTGCTGGCCTGACTAAAAAAGGTTTGCGTCGCGGTGACTGGCGTTACCTGACGGAACAAGAAGTGAACATGCTCCGCATGGGCTCATTTGAATAATAAACAATAAAGAGACAAAACAATGGAAAAAATTAGTAGAACAAAGATTGTTGACTTGCTGAAGCGCCGTGATTTTGGTGCGATGGTCAATGTAAAAGGTTGGGTTCGTACCCGCCGCGGTAGCAAACAGGTAAATTTTATCGCCCTGAATGACGGTTCTACAATAAATAATGTGCAGATTGTTGTTGATTTGGCAAACTTTGACGAAGAAATGTTGAAGCAGATCACCACCGGTGCATGTATCAGTGTGAACGGTGAGTTGACCGAATCCATTGGCTCTGGTCAGGCTGCCGAAGTTCAAGCGCGTGGAATCGAAGTATTAGGTACTTGTGATAATACTTATCCGTTACAGAAGAAAGGTCATACGATGGAGTTTCTTCGTGAGATCGCTCATTTGCGTCCCCGTACCAATACATTTGGAGCTGTATTCCGCATCCGCCACAACATGGCTATCGCTATCCATAAGTTCTTCCATGAACGTGGTTTCTTCTATTTTCATACACCTATTATCACAGCATCCGATTGTGAAGGTGCGGGACAGATGTTCCAGGTTACTACCAAGAATCTTTATGATTTGAAGAAAGATGAAAACGGATCGATTATTTATGATGATGATTTCTTTGGCAAACAAGCCAGTTTGACGGTTTCCGGACAGTTGGAAGGTGAATTGGCTGCTACTGCTTTGGGGGCTATTTATACATTTGGACCTACATTCCGTGCGGAGAACTCCAATACGCCGCGTCACTTGGCCGAGTTTTGGATGATTGAACCTGAGGTTGCGTTCAATGATATTACTGATAATATGGATTTGGCCGAAGACTTTATTAAATATTGTGTACAGTGGGCGCTTGACAACTGCTATGATGATGTGAAGTTCTTGAACGATATGTTCGATAAAGGATTGATAGAACGTTTGCAGGGCGTGCTGAAGGAAGAATTTGTCCGTCTGCCTTATACGGAAGGTATCAAGATACTGGAGGAAGCTGTAGTAAAAGGTCATAAATTTGAATTCCCGGTATATTGGGGAGTAGACTTAGCCTCTGAACATGAACGTTATTTGGTGGAAGAGCACTTTAAACGTCCTGTAATCCTGACAGACTATCCGAAAGAAATCAAGGCATTCTATATGAAGCAGAATGAGGATGGCAAGACGGTGCGTGCAATGGATGTATTATTCCCGAAGATTGGCGAAATAATAGGTGGTTCTGAACGTGAGGCTGATTATGACAAATTGATGACCCGCATTCAGGAACTGGGAATTCCGATGAAGGATATGTGGTGGTATCTGGATACCCGCAAGTTTGGTTCATGTCCTCATTCTGGTTTTGGACTTGGTTTTGAACGGTTGTTGCTGTTTGTTACCGGTATGACCAATATTCGTGATGTGATACCTTTCCCACGTACTCCGCGCAATGCTGAATTCTAATTGTAGGAAATAATAATTCAAAAAATCCTGCCCTATAACATAGAGCAGGATTTTTTTTGTGTTTAACTGTAAAAAAGTTATTTGAAAAGCAGAAAGTTTGAAAAATTTTTCTAATTTTGTTGTATCCACATAACGCAATTTGTTAACTAAATATATACAGCTATGAAACGGAAAAAATTATTCCTACTGATGATAGCATTCTTGCTAATCGGTACTTCGCGTGTAGTGGGACAGGAAAAATCGGATGCAGCCCCTGTCAATTTGAAAGGGATTTGGCAGATGTGCTTTTATGTATCAGGTACTCCTCAGGTGCCGGGTGAGTTGAAACCAAGTAATTCTTTTAAAATTTTGTCTGATGACGGCAAGTTTACCAATATGACCATGATTCCTAATCATGGAGCTATTATTATTGGTTCCGGTACCTATCGGCAGACTGCTCCTAATGCTTATACAGAGCATGTGGAGAAAAATCTGCATCTTCCACAATTGGTAGGTGTGGATAACATTTTGGAATTTGAGATGAAGGGGGGCGATGTCATGGTACTGAAGTTTTTTGTGAAAACGGATAAGGATGGAAATGAAATCAATTCCTGGTATTATGAAACTTGGAAACGGGTGAAAATGCCTCCTGTTTATCCAAAGGATTTGGTCAGATAAGTTTGAATCTTTGTTTATAAACAAAGGATAGTCATTGGGGAGGGGCTGCTCTTTCATTTTTTGAAAGTGTGGTCCCTATCTATATGGTGGGATATGTGTCTTGTTTATATGATTACTTGTTTGGATACTTAAATGAAAGGTGTCTATGTATTAATTGTTTCCAATAAAATGATGTAGTGAGTAACTGTTACCTCTTTGCAGGTTGCTTAAATATACGGTAAAATTCCTGTAATCTCTTTTTAATTTGCACAGAATTTCAAAAAATGTGCTATTCTTCATCACTTTTATGTCTTTTCGAGAACAAAAATTGGAAATAATCGTTAACTTTGTCGCCAATAACAGAAATAGAAAAGGAGATTAATGTCTAAACTTTATATAATAGCGGGGTGTAATGGAGCTGGTAAAACGACTGCTTCGTATACGGTATTACCCGAAATTTTAGAGTGCCGTGAATTTGTCAATGCCGATGAAATCGCCAAGGGACTTTCTCCTTTTAACCCCTCAAGTGTAGCAATCGAAGCGGGACGACTGATGCTGAAACGCATCGGAGAACTGTTGTCAGCCGGAGTCAGTTTTTCTGTTGAAACTACATTGTCCACCCGTTCTTATATCAATCTTATCCAGCAGGCACAAAATCAAGGATATAGTGTCAGCCTTATTTATTTTTGGCTGAATTCGCCTGAACTGGCTATAGAGCGAGTGAAACAGCGTGTTGCCAACGGAGGGCATGATGTACCTGCTCCCATTATCCGTCGTCGTTATCGTTCGGGGTTGGAAAACTTTTTCCGTATTTATATGCCTTGCGTGGATTATTGGATGCTTGCGGACAATAGCTGCACACCGCGTGTTATTGTGGCGGACGCCTTCCGTTTGGGAGATGAGGTCCATATCTATAATCAAGAACTTTTTACTAAAATCAGAAGTTATGTCAACTGAAGAAGAATATAAGGAATTAAGTGCGAAGTTGCGTTATGGTTTAGAACTAGCGGAACAGCGGTTGATAGAGGAAACTGCACGGCGCGAAGGGACACTGTGTTATGGTCGTCCCGATGGAAAAGTAGTTCGGATCTCAGCAACTGAACTTTTAAAGCTTCGTCAGTCCGGTGGAAACAATGCGGCATCTGTGGCTGTTTGTACTTGCTCTGAGATGGAGAGTGGCTGGAATCGTTGAAAATATATGAATAACTGTATATGTATAGGGAAGAATCAAAATTTCTTCCCTATGTTTTTACTCCGTTATTCAAAGCCTAGATGTGGTTGTATCAGCCTTTTGTATGCAAAAAGCAGGAGGAAAAAATATCTTAATTTGTTTGTCAGTTCAAAGAAAAGCCGTACCTTTGCAAGCCGATTATTATCAAAAGTTTATAAAGAATTAATTCTTAGCGTGTTAATAGTTCTTTGTCCGGGAACGGTTAGAAACGCTGGGAAGAATTGTTTTTTAGTAGTTAACATTTAAAAAAGAATTTAAGAGTGGATACTTTAAGTTACAAGACCATTTCTGCAAACAAAGAAACAGCTCATAAAGAATGGGTTGTTGTCGATGCAACCGATCAGGTCGTAGGCCGTCTCGGTTCGAAAGTTGCGAAACTGTTGAGAGGAAAGTACAAACCAGACTTTACCCCTCATGCTGACTGCGGTGATAATGTTATTATCATTAATGCAGACAAAGTGAAATTTACCGGAAACAAGTGGAACGACAAGGTTTACTTGCGCTATACAGGTTATCCCGGTGGTCAGAGAGAAATGACTCCTGCCCAGTTGATGAAGAAACCTAACGGTGAAGAAAAACTGTTGAAGAGAGTAGTAAAGGGTATGCTTCCTAAAAATCGTCTGGGAGCACAGTTGCTGGGCAATTTGTATGTTTACGCTGGTAGTGAACATAAACATGAAGCTCAGACTCCGAAATCAATTGATATAAACTCACTTAAATAATAAAGAATGGAAGTAGTAAATGCATTAGGCAGACGTAAACGCGCCGTAGCACGCGTGTTCGTAAGCGAAGGTACAGGAAAGATTACTATTAACAAGAGAGACCTTGCACAGTACTTTCCATCAACTATTCTTCAGTATGTAGTAAAACAGCCTTTGAACAAGCTGGAGGCTGCTGAAAAATATGATATCAAAGTAAATCTTTACGGTGGTGGTTTTACAGGTCAGTCACAGGCTTTGCGTCTGGCTATCGCCCGTGCGCTGGTTAAAATCAACCCTGAAGATAAAACAGCTCTTCGTTCAGAAGGCTTCATGACACGTGATTCTCGTTCTGTAGAACGTAAGAAACCGGGTCAGCCCAAAGCACGTCGTAGATTCCAGTTCAGTAAACGTTAATATCCGGTTTTACTTGGAACTGGTTAAGAAGCGTTTAGTATCTAAACCAGCGGGACTCTACTTGGTAGCGGACTACCCGATGGTTGGTTGAGATAAACAAAAAAGAAAGTAAACGATTTAAAGAATAACAAAATGTCTAGAACTAATTTCGATACATTATTGGAAGCCGGTTGCCACTTCGGACACCTTAAGAGAAAGTGGAATCCCTCAATGGCTCCTTATATTTTCATGGAACGCAATGGTATCCATATCATTGACCTCCATAAAACAGTTGCTAAAGTAGATGAAGCTGCTGATGCACTGAAACAAATCGCAAAATCAGGTAAGAAAGTCCTGTTTGTTGCTACTAAGAAACAAGCTAAACAAGTAGTAGCTGAGAAAGCTGCTTCTGTAAATATGCCTTATGTAATCGAGCGTTGGCCGGGTGGTATGTTGACTAACTTCCCGACTATCCGTAAGGCTGTGAAGAAAATGGCTACTATCGATAAGTTGACCAACGATGGTACTTATTCAAACCTTTCTAAGAGAGAAGTTCTGCAAATCTCTCGTCAGCGTGCTAAATTGGAGAAGAACTTAGGCTCTATCGCTGATTTGACTCGTTTGCCGTCAGCACTGTTCGTTATCGATGTGTTGAAAGAAAACATTGCAGTTCGTGAAGCTAACCGTCTGGGTATCCCTGTATTTGCTATCGTTGATACAAATTCAGATCCTTCAAACGTAGACTTCGTGATTCCTGCAAACGATGACGCTACTAAGTCTGTAGAAGTGATCTTGGATGCTTGTTGTGGCGCTATCGCTGAAGGCTTGGAAGAAAGAAAAGCTGAAAAAGTAGATATGGAAGCTGCCGGTGAAAATGCTCCTAAGGGTGCTGGTAAGAAGAAAAATACCAAGGCTCGTATGGATAAAGCCGAAGAAGAAGCTATCAATGCTGCTAAGGCTGCCGCTTTCTTGAAAGAAGACGAAGAAGCTTAATAGTATAAATTGAGAGTTGAGAATTGAAAATTGGGGAAGGGGCAGATTATGCTGTTAATTCTCAATTCTCAATTTTCAATTCTCAATTCTGTTTTAAAGATATTACTAACAATTAAAAAATAAAGGAATATTATGGCTGTAACTATGGCTGAAATAACCAAGCTTCGTAAGATTAGTGGAGCTGGTATGATGGATTGCAAGAACGCCTTGACTGAAGCAAACGGCGATATCGATAAAGCAATGGAAATTATCCGTAAAAAAGGACAGGCTGTTGCTGCAAAACGTTCTGACCGTGAAGCATCTGAAGGTTGTGTGCTGGCAAAAAAGGATGGCGAATTTGCTGCTATCATCGCTTTGAAATGCGAAACCGACTTCGTTGCTAAAAATGCTGATTTCGTAGCGTTGACTCAAGCTATTCTGGATGCTGCTGTTGCCAACAGATGCAAGACTTTGGAAGAAGTAAAGGCTTTGCCTATGGGTAACGGTACTGTACAGGATGCAGTAACAGACCGTAGCGGTATCACTGGTGAAAAAATGGAATTGGATGGCTACAATGTGGTTGAAGGTGCTTATACTTCTATTTATAACCACCAGGGAAATAACCAGCTTTGTACTATTGTTGCCATGAATAAGGAAGCTGAAGCTGCCGCTCACGGAGTTGCTATGCAGATTGCCGCTATGAATCCTATTGCAATTGATGAAGCCGGTGTTCCTGAATCTGTAAAAGAAGCTGAAATACAGGTAGCTATTGATAAGACTAAGAAAGAACAAGTAGACAAGGCTGTTGAAGTTGCTTTGAAGAAGGCTGGTATCAACCCTGCACATGTAGACAGCGAAGAGCACATGGAAAGTAACAAGGCTAAGGGCTGGATTACTGACGAAGATATTGCCAAAGCTAAGGAAATCATTGCTACTGTTTCTGCTGAAAAAGCTGCCAACTTGCCGCAACAGATGATTGAAAACATTGCTAAAGGTCGTCTGGGTAAGTTCTTGAAGGAAGTTTGCTTGCTGAACCAGGAGGATATCATGGATGGTAAGAAGACTGTAAGAGAAGTGTTGAAGGAAGCTGATCCTGAATTGCAGATCGTTGCTTTCAAACGTTTCACTTTACGTGCTGAATAAGATTTTCCGCAATTATAGAATGGGGGACTGTGTGACAACAGTCCCTTTCTTTTTTCCGGTTATTTGGTCTGGGTATATCCTTCAGCTTTCAATAACTCGATGACCCGTTGCTTGAACTCTCCTTGGATAAGGATCTCCCCGTCTTTTACTGAACCGCCTACTCCACATTTGCTTTTCAATAATTTACCCAACTCTTTCAGGTCATTTTCTGTTCCGATGAACCCGTTGATTAATGTCACGGTTTTGCCACCCCGTCCTTTTTTTTCTATATTGACACGGAGTTTCTGTTGTTTTTTATCTAATGTCTCAACCGCTTCCTCTTCAACGCTTTCATACTTGAAATCAGGATTTGTGGAATAAACCACATTCAGACGTTCTTTCCAATCGTTATTTTTCATGTGAATTTTGCTTAAATGAATACTCAAAGATAAGACTTTTTTTATACTCTATCCGTCAATGTAACAAATAAAAGTGTACTTTTGCAAATTACCTAATGATAATACCTAAAGAAAAAGATGGATATACGTATGCATAAATTCTCGGATAAAGTGCCTGAGCCGACTTTGCGCAGGCTTCCGTGGTATCTTTCGAATGTGAAACTGATGAAAGAACAGGGAGAAACGTACGTGTCTTCTACCCAAATATCCAAGCAAATCAATGTAGATGCTTCCCAAATAGCGAAAGATCTTTCTTATGTAAATATATCCGGCCGTACACGTGTGGGGTATGAGATTGATGCGTTGATAGAGGTGCTGGAGCGTTTCTTGGGATTTACCAAAATGCATAAAGCTTTTTTGTTTGGTGTCGGTAGTTTGGGAGGTGCTTTATTGCGCGACTCGGGGCTGCATCATTTTGGATTAGAGATAGTAGGTGCGTTTGATATTAATCCCGGATTGGTCGGGAAGGAAATAAATGGAATTCCTATTTATCATTCGGATGAATTTGAGATAAAAATGAAATCCTGTGATGTGAATATCGGGGTATTGACTGTGCCTATTAATATAGCACAGGAGATAACAGATAAAATGATAGCGGGTGGCATTAAGGCTGTTTGGAACTTTACACCGTTCCGTATTCGTGTACCGGAAAATATTGTGGTGCAGAATACATCACTTTATGCCCATCTGGCTGTAATGTTTAACAGATTAAATGTAATTCAAGAATAATAATATGAAGATTATAGCCGTAGGAATGAACTACGTTGCACATTGCCACGAGTTACATGCTGATGAAAAATTACCGGAAGAACCGGTTATTTTTATGAAACCGGATTCGGCTCTGCTGAAAGACAGCAAGCCGTTTTTTATTCCTGATTTTTCTCAGCAGGTGGATTATGAAACAGAATTGGTAGTACGTATTAATCGTTTGGGAAAGAATATTGCTCCGCGTTTTGCCAGTCGGTATTATGATGCGGTGACGGTAGGAATAGATTTTACGGCACGTGACCTTCAGCGGCGGTTCCGGGAGGAAGGCAAGCCTTGGGAGCTGTGTAAAGGGTTTGATAGCTCGGCTGCCATAGGTGATTTTGTGCCGGTAGACAGATTTAAGGATATACAGAATTTAAACTTTCATTTGGATATAGATGGAAAAACAGTGCAGAGAGGCAACACTGCGGATATGTTGTTTAAGGTGGATGAGATAATTGCATACGTTAGTCGGTTTTTTACATTAAAGATTGGAGATTTGCTCTATACGGGAACTCCTGTGGGAGTAGGGCCAGTCGGCATAGGACAGCATTTGCAGGGGTATTTGGAAGGTGAGAAATTATTAGATTTTTATGTAAGATGAAAATAAGAGTAGGATTTGGATTCGATGTGCACCAACTGGTAACCGGTCGTGAACTATGGCTTGGAGGAATAAAATTTGAACATGAATTGGGATTATTGGGACACTCGGATGCCGATGTGTTGATTCATGCCATTTGTGACGCTTTGCTGGGAGCTGCCAATATGCGTGATATAGGTTATCATTTTCCTGATACTGCGGGTGAATTCAAGAATATTGATAGCAAGATTTTATTGGCTGAAACGGTGGACCTGATTACTGCAAAAGGATATAAAGTAGGTAATGTGGACGCAACGATTTGTGCTGAACGTCCTAAATTGAAAGCGCGGATTCCGGAAATGCAGTTGGTACTTGCTCATTTGATGGGGATTGATGTGGATGATGTTTCCGTAAAGGCTACCACTACAGAGAAGCTGGGATTCACGGGCAGGGAGGAGGGCATTTCCGCTTATGCCACTGTATTGATAGAGAAAGCGGAATGATTTGTTGCGCTTTATTGGGAAATATCTTCTGGCAAGATCTTGCCAGAAGATTATAGGATAAGGCCGAATGCTAGTAATACGCCGAATAGCAGCATATTGCGGGAGGTTTCTCCCAATATGCTGTTTAATTCTTTTCCCCTGTTGATTTTTACCATTCTTTGCCATGCCATGAAGTGAGGTAACAGATAAATTTGGGGTAATAATGCAGCCCAAATGTGCCCGGTAGGAATAAACAATAAACAAAGCCATGCGGCAGCCAATCCCAAAAATAAGTATAATTGTTGCCCTGCATTGGCTCCCCAGCGTACTACGATTGTTTTCTTTCCGCTTTTTGCATCCTGATCGCGGTCACGGTAATTATTCACCATCAACAAGGTATCTATAATCAGTCCGCAAGCTAGAGAGGCGAGTGTCACATTCCAAGTCCAGTCACGGCACATCACATAGTAAGTGCAGCCTACCGGTACAAATCCGAAAAAGACAATGACAAGTATGTCTCCCCATCCGTGATAAGCTAGCGGATAAGGTCCTGCTGTATAAAGAAAAGCGAATAAAACACATAAAATTCCTACTGGAATCATTTCAATCCCTCCATAAGCTAATAGGCATAACCCTGCTAAACAAGCTGTTGCTGTGGTCAGGGCGATTCCCTTTCTCATGGCGTTCAGTGTGATCCATCCTTGCGCGCAGGCACGTTCAGGACCCAAACGGTCTTCACGGTCACTGCCTTTCAGATAATCAAAGTAATCATTAATGAAGTTGGCGTCTATCTGCATCAGAAAAGCGAAGGCAAAGCAAAGCAATGCTGGTGTCATTTGGAAGCAGCTGTCTGCATAGGCCAAGGCACATCCCAGTAAAACCGGAGTGGCGGCTCCTGCCAATGTTTTAGGGCGGGCGGCTAGAAGCCATGCTTTTATTGAGTTAACTTGAACAATTTCCATTTCTATTTATAATTAAGGTTGTGCAAAGATAAAACAATTAATTCTGTATCTTTGTCTCCAAATAGAAAGGATTATGAAGAAACAGTTTCTTTTTTTGCTTTTAGCGGTTATTCTTTTGTCTTCTTGCGCCACAGCTACTTTGTCCGAGTTTCCGGGGGTAGGGCGTGTGAAGCAATATGATTTTTATAGTTATGATATTCCACCCGCTTTTGACGGTTTTCGGATAGGGTTTGCTTCGGATTTTCATTATGAGAGTCGCTTTAAGAGGAGTGAATTGAACAGCGCGGTGCGGGCATTAAAGTCAATGCATGCCGATGTCTTGCTGTTGGGTGGAGATTATCGTGGCAAGAAAGGTGGAAATCTGGATACTTTGTTCACCGCCTTGAGCAGAGTTTATACGCCTTACGGAACATTTGCTGTGATGGGAAATCATGATTATGGCTATTGTTATTCCGAAGTGGTGGAGGCCATGCAAAAGAATCATGTGCGGTTGATGGAACATAAAAGCTATAAGCTGATGAAAGATGGTCAGTATATTATAGTGAGCGGTGTACGCAATCCGTTTGATTTAAAAAAGAATGGTGACTCTCCATCCCAGCATTTTCCGGCGGATGATTTTATTATATTGCTCACGCATACTCCCGATTATGCAGAAGATACCGATGTGTCGAATGCCAATTTGGTGTTAGCGGGGCATACTCATGGTGGGCAGGTGAGCTTGTTTAAAAAATATTCTCCGGTAAAGCACTCTATTTATGGAAACCGTTTTCTGACTGGTTGGAAAGAGAATAGCAAAGGTACTCCGATTATTATAACCAATGGATTGGGTACTTCGCGCGTTGACGTCCGTTTATTTACTCCCAGCGAAGTTGTTCTGGTAGTCTTGCATCGTGTTGAAAAGCAGAAAGAATAGACTGTTTGTCCGTTAATAATGTACAGGGTGTCCATAATCGGACACCCTTTTTATGTTTACTTGTTGATACTTAGTGGATTAATTCCATGGCATGTACTTTGCACTTTATAAAGTGAAGCGACTCAAGAAAAAAAACGGATCATGTTGCAACGTTTTGAGAGTCATTTGCGTCTTATAAATAAAGACACAAATAAACACGAATTATAAACATTAAAAATAAGACATTATGAAAACTACAATGCTCACTAAAGCCATGATGGCAGTTCTTTTTGCAATGACAAGTGTATTAACATTGAATGCGGCCAAGCCTGTGAAGATTACAAATGAAGAGGTGGAAAATGGTCGGGTGTCGGCTAAGGTCGTTTATGAACAGGAAGGTACTTTCCTGACTCCGGAGTATCGTTTTGAGTTCAGATACAACGATAAGGGACAAATCATAGAGAAGAAAAGTATGAAATGGAATGGCACGGATTGGATAAATTATTATTGTATGGAAGTTACGTACACAGACACAGAAGCGCATATTGATTATTCTTTGTGGAATAAAAATAAAAAAGCGTTTGTCCCTACGCAGAAATATGTATATACGTTAGATGAAGCTGGGAAGTTTTTGGCGTGGCACTCATATAAAAAGGATACGACAGGCTGGGAGTTGGACGGATTGATAAATAGTAAGGTACTGCTGGCAAAGCGTTAATGGAGTGCGTCCTTTGAATTTTAGATTAAATAATTGATGTGTTTTTCCCCGGGGAATTTGGATTGTATCCTCCCGGGGATTTTTATTTTTTCAGTCGTTCATATACTGCCGGATGCAGGAAATATCGTATATCTCGTCCTTCTGCCAGTGCCTGTCTGATAAAAGTAGAACTGACTTCCAATAACGGAGTATCGGCTAATTGCACGGAAGGAGGAAGGGTTGTTGGATCAATAGTGAAATTCGGACGGGGATAGATCATTACATGATGATTCTTTAAAATCTCCTCTGCTTTGTACCAACGGGGGAATAAAAGCCAGTTGTCCGCCCCGATGATAAGGGTGAATTCCCGGTTGGGATAGGCTTTGTGTAAAGCATCCAATGTGTGTATAGTATAGGAAGGACGAGGCAGGTGGAATTCGAAGTCGGAAGCCCGGAATTTGGGATAATCCGCAATGGCCAGTTTTACCAGTTCCAATCGCAGATTATCATCCCATAAATCCGTTTGTTGCTTTAATGGATTGTGAGGAGAGACGAGAAACCATATTTCATCTAGTCCATTATATTCACATAAATAATTGGCAAGTGCCAGATGGCCCATGTGGATAGGATTGAATGAGCCGCCGAAAATACCGGTCTTTATCTTACTCTTTTCCATTTATTGTAATTCCATACTTGTCCTACAGTGACAATACCCATTGCTATGGCAATAATGTATTGTTCCATTGCCATTGCAATGATACCCACAGCCAAAGCTATAAAACCAATGAGGATACAAAGTATCGACATTCTTTGGGCCAGTTTTTTCGGATCTTTGATCATCGTCTTATTGTTCAATAAAGTTTCTAATAACTTTCAGTGCTTCCGCCTTTGCCTTCTCCAAATCGTCATTTACTATCACGGTATCGAATTTATCGGCGAACCCCAATTCGAATTCTGCTTTTGCAATTCGGCTTTCAATCACTTCGGGGGCATCAGTACCACGGCCTTGCAGGCGTTTACGGAGTTCTTCTACACTGGGTGGTTGAATGAAAACAGACAATGCGCGGCTGCCATAATATTTTTTGATATTACATCCGCCTACCACATCTACGTCAAAAATCACATTTTGTCCGGCTTCCAATTGTTTTTCCACTTGTGCTTTCAAGGTTCCGTAGAAACGGTTTTCGTATACTTCTTCGTATTCCAGAAATTCATTATTGGCAATGCGTTGTCTGAATTCCTCAGGAGATAGGAAGAAATATTCCACACCATGCCGTTCTTTTCCGCGAGGAGGGCGGCTGGTGGCAGAAATAGAGAAAGACAGGTTCAGGTTTTGTGTCAACAGATAGTTGATAATGGTTGATTTGCCCGAACCTGAGGGGGCTGAAAAAATGATAAGTTTTCCTGTTGCCATATCTTGATTCTTTGCTTATGAGAATGGTGTCCGGTATGTGAACCGGTTACATTACATTTAACACCTGTTCTTTGATTTGTTCCAGTTCGTCCTTCATCTGCACTACGATGTTTTGCATTTCGGCATGATTGGATTTGCTGCCGGTCGTATTGATTTCGCGTCCCATTTCCTGTGCTATGAAACCAAGTTTTTTTCCTTGTCCATGACCGCCTGCCATGGTTTCACGGAAATATCTCAAGTGATTGCTCAGTCGTTGTTTCTCTTCGTTAATATCTAATTTTTCAATGTAATAAATCAATTCTTGCTCCAGGCGGTTTTTATCATAATCCACACTGATGGTCTTTTCCAAAGCATCTGTAATGCGTTCACGTATCTTGGCTACACGCTCTGTTTCGTAGGGTTCGATGGACTTTAACAAACGCTCGATGTTGTCAATCTTTTCGTTGAATTTCTTTTCCAAGGCGCTTCCTTCCTGTTTGCGGAAATCTACCAAATGGTTGATGGCCTCTTCCACTACCCGGCGGACTACCTCCCATTCGTCTTTCGAAAGTTCTTGTACATCGGCTTTGGTCAGTACATCAGGCATTCGTAGAAGGGTTGCAAACCAATCTTCGGGCATTGGTATATGGGTCATTTCGGAAATAGATTTTATCTGATTGTAGTAGTTTTCTACAAGGGCGGCGTTAATGGGAGTGGCTGTATCCGAAACGTCTTTCTCTATCCACAGGCTGAAATCAACTTTACCGCGTTCCAATGATTTGGAAATCATATTGCGGATTTCCATTTCTTTTTCACGGTATAAAGGAGCGATCCGTGTAGACAAGTCCATTGCTTTACTATTTAAAGACTTGATCTCTACGTTAATTTTTTTTTCTCCGAATATAGCGGTTGCTTTACCGTATCCGGTCATTGACTGTATCATAACTAATATGTTTTTTTGCAAAAGTAATCTTTTTATGGAAATGAAGTATAAATAAAAGTGTATATTTGCAGATTATATTATATAAGTAGAGCATTATGTCGTGTATTTTGCATATTGAAACTTCAACAGAGGCCTGCTCTGTTGCCGTCAGTGAGGATGGATTGGCGGTGTTCTCCAAAGAGGATTTGAAAGGACCTTCACACGCCGTGCAGCTGGGCGTATTTGTAGATGAGGCTTTATCTTTTGTCGACAGTCATGGTATGCCGTTGGATGCAGTGGCTGTGAGTTGCGGGCCCGGCTCGTACACAGGGCTGCGTATTGGTGTTTCTATGGCGAAGGGTATTTGCTATGGACGTAATTTGCCACTTATCGGTCTGCCGACATTGGAGGTGTTGTGTGTGCCGGTGTTGTTACATCATGATTTGCCTGAGGATGCCTTGCTCTGTCCTATGATAGACGCACGTCGCATGGAAGTCTATGCAGCTGTTTATGACCGCGCATTGGGCGTGAAAAGGGAAATTGCCGCCGATATTGTTGATGAGCATTCCTATTTGGAGTTCCTGAATGAACATCCGGTCTATTTTTTTGGTAACGGTGCAGCCAAATGCCGTGGGCAGATTACTCATCCCAATGCTCATTTTATTGATGACATCCGTCCGTTAGGTAAATGGATGTTCCCATTGGCAGAAAAGGAAATGGTAAGGCAGAACTTTAAGGATGTGGCTTATTTTGAGCCTTTCTATTTGAAAGAGTTTGTAGCTTCCAAACCCAAAAAGCTTTTGTAACAGCCGATGAACAAATCAGTGCATAAATCATAAATTTTAAATATATATGGAGTATAATACTCAACAACGAACTTTACCCCTTCCTGAATATGGCAGAAGTGTGCAGAACATGGTAGACCACGCCTTGACCATCGAGGACAGAGCTGAGCGCCAACGTTGTGCGAACACGATTATCAACATTATGGGCGGTATGTTTCCGCATTTGCGGGATGTGCCCGATTTCAAACATAAATTATGGGATCATTTGGCTATTATGGCCGATTTCAAGCTGGATATCGATTATCCGTATGAAATTGTGAAGAAAGAAAGCCTGGAGGTGAAACCCGATATGTTGCCTTATCCGCATAATGGAATCCGTTACCGTCATTATGGACGTATTTTGGAGAGCATGATTAAAAAGGCAGTGGACTATCCGGAAGGTGAGGAGAAGAAGCAGCTGATCAGCCTGATTGCAAACCACATGAAGAAATGTTTCCTGAACTGGAACAAAGACGGGGTGGAGGATCAGAAAATCTTGGATGATCTTCGCGATTACTCTAAGGGAATGATTAATCTGACCCCTGAAGACCTGCATTTGAATGAACAGCAACGTGTTTATGTTCCACGCAGGCCGCAACAGAACAACAATCAGCGCAGACCGCAACAAAACAACAACCAAAGAAAGAAATATTAATTCCTAAAAAATGATACCATGGCTTCGTTTGTAATTGAAGGAGGACATAAATTGCACGGCGAAATACACCCGCAAGGTGCTAAAAATGAAGTGTTACAGATTCTTTGTGCCACTCTGCTGACTTCGGAAGAAGTGACCGTAACTAATATTCCGGACATTCTGGATGTGAACAATCTGATTCAGTTGTTACGTGATATGGGTGTCAAGGTATCAAAAACAGGGATTGATTCGTATACATTTAAGGCTGACACTGTGGATTTGAACTACTTGGAGAGTGATGAATTCTTAAAGAAATGTTCCAGTCTGCGTGGATCAGTCATGTTGGTTGGTCCGTTGGTTGCCCGTTTTGGAAAGGCTTTGATTTCAAAACCGGGCGGTGACAAGATTGGCCGCCGGCGTTTGGACACTCACTTTATCGGTATTCAGAAACTGGGAGCCTGTTTTAATTATGATGAGGAACGAAGTGTTTTCAGTATTTGCGCAGAGCATTTGGAAGGTACTTATATGTTGCTGGATGAAGCTTCGGTTACCGGTACGGCTAATATTGTGATGGCTTCTGTCCTGGCGAAGGGCAAAACGACCATTTACAACGCAGCTTGTGAACCTTATCTGCAACAACTTTGTCGTATGTTGAACCGCATGGGGGCGAAGATTTCCGGTATTGCATCTAATTTGCTGACTATTGAAGGAGTGGAAAGTCTGCATGGCTGTACGCATCGGGTGTTGCCTGATATGATTGAAGTAGGTAGTTTTATCGGAATGGCAGCTATGACAGGAAGTGAGCTTACCATTAAGAATGTATCGCATGAAAATTTGGGCATTATTCCAGAAAGTTTCCGTCGTTTAGGTATCAGAGTGGAACAGCGGGGAGATGATCTGTTTATCCCCGAGCAGGAACATTATCAGATAGAATCGTTTATTGATGGCTCTATTATGACCATAGCAGATGCTCCCTGGCCGGGGCTGACTCCCGACTTGCTCAGTGTGGTACTGGTGGTGGCTACACAGGCGAAAGGCAGTGTACTGATTCATCAGAAGATGTTTGAAAGCCGCCTGTTCTTTGTGGACAAGCTCATAGATATGGGAGCACAGATTATATTATGTGACCCTCATCGTGCCGTTGTGATAGGGCATGACCGTAATTTCCAGCTTCGCGCCGGAAATATGATTTCACCCGATATCCGTGCCGGTATTGCTTTGCTGATAGCGGCAATGAGTGCCGACGGTATAAGCCGCATACACAATATAGAGCAGATAGACCGGGGATATCAGAATATAGACCAGCGTTTGAATGCGCTTGGCGCACGTATTACTAGAATTTAGAGAAATCAATCATGATTAAGAAAGATGAAGTTTTCAAGATTGGTATATTCAACAAACCGCATGGAGTAAAAGGAGAAATCTCATTCACTTTTACGGATGATATTTTTGACCGTGTGGAATGTGAGTATCTGGTCTGTTTGTTAGACGGTATATTCGTGCCTTTCTTTATTGAAGAGTATCGTTTTCGTTCAGATACCACTGCTTTAGTCAAACTGGAAGGGGTGGATACCTCGGAAAAGGCCCGTATGTTTACGAATGTAGAGGTCTATTTCCCGAAGAAATATGTCGGTGAGGAGGAAGATTCGGATGATATACCTACCTGGAACTATTTTATTGGCTTTAAGGTGGAAGATGTGAATCATGGTGAGTTGGGCGAGATTGTGGCGGTGGATGACAGTACGATGAATGTCCTTTTTGCCATTGAGAAGGATGGCGAGGAACTTTTGCTGCCTGCCCACGAGGAATTTATCATCAAATTGGATAAGAAAAAGCGTTTGCTGACGGTCGAAGTACCTGATGGCTTGATATAAATATAGAAGGTGCGCACAATGAAGAAAAAAGGAAGGAAAGCATTTTGGCATAATTTCAAGTTTAAGTATAAACTGACCATTACCAATGAAAATACGTTGGAGGAGATTGTGGGACTGCACGTTTCCAAACTCAATGGTGTGTCTGTATTGCTGTCTGCCGTAACGGTAATTTTCCTGATTTCGGCAACTATCATTGTTTTTACTCCTTTACGTAACTATTTGCCGGGATATATGAACAGTGAGGTACGTGCGCAGGTGGTGACCAATGCCTTGCGGGTCGATTCGTTACAACAAGTGGTGACGAGGCAGAATATGTATATCATGAACATTCAGGATATATTTAGCGGGAAAGTAAAAGCTGATACAGTCCAATCTATCGACTCTCTGACCATTCTTCGTTCTGATTCTTTGATGGAACGTACCAGGCAGGAAGAAGAGTTTCGCAAGCAATATGAAGAATCGGAACGATATAATCTGACGGCTGTTGATGATAATAATGCCGCTTCCGGATTGATATTCTACCGTCCTACACGGGGCATGATGTCATCTAATTTTGACTTGGAGAACAGGCATTACGGTGTGGACATTGCCGCTAATCCAAATGAAAGTGTGTTGGCAACATTGGATGGGACAGTGATTTTGTCTACTTATACGGCAGAAACCGGTTATGTTATTCAGATACAGCATGGACAGGATTTTGTGTCGGTGTATAAACATTGTGGTTCGTTATTAAAGAAAGAAGGAGATCCGGTGAAAGGTGGTGAAGCTATTGCATTGGTAGGAAATACCGGTGAAAAAACTACCGGACCGCATCTGCATTTCGAATTATGGCATAAGGGACGTGCGATTGATCCCTCAAAATACATTGTATTTTAACAACATTATGAAAAAACAAATAGCGATATTAGGTTCTACCGGCTCTATCGGTACACAAGCTTTACAGGTAATAGAGGAACATCCAGATTTATATGAGGTCTATGCGTTGACAGCCAATAACAGGGTCGATTTATTGGTAGAACAAGCCCGTAAGTTCATGCCCGAGGCGGTAGTGATAGCCAATGAGGAAAAATACCTTCAATTGAAAGAGGCGCTGAGTGATCTGCCTGTCAAAGTATATGCAGGAGCGGATGCGCTCTCTCAAATTGTGGAATCACAACCTATTGACATTGTACTGGCTTCTATGGTAGGTTATGCCGGATTGCGTCCTACTATAAATGCGATAAAGGCAGGTAAAGCTATTGCTTTGGCTAATAAAGAAACACTGGTTGTAGCCGGGGAGTTGATTAATGCACTGGCAAATCAGTACCATACACCTGTACTTCCCGTGGATTCGGAGCATTCGGCTATCTTCCAGTGTCTGGAAATAAATAACCGGTTGGAGAAAGTGATCTTGACAGCTTCAGGAGGGCCGTTCCGTACTTATACCATGGAGCAGTTGCAAACAGTGACCAAAGCACAAGCTTTGAAGCATCCCAATTGGGAGATGGGAGCGAAGATAACCATTGATTCGGCTTCCATGATGAACAAAGGGTTTGAAGTGATTGAGGCTAAATGGTTATTCGGAATGCGTCCGGAGCAAATTGAAGTGGTAGTTCATCCACAATCTGTCATTCATTCTATGGTGCAGTTTGAGGATGGGGCCGTGAAAGCACAGTTGGGCATGCCCGATATGCGTTTGCCTATTCAATATGCTTTTTCGTATCCGGAGCGCGTGAAATCTTCTTTCGAGCGGTTGGATTTTGCCCGTATAACAGACCTGACTTTTGAACAGCCTGATACCAAACGTTTTCGTAATTTGGCATTGGCATACGAGGCTTTGTATCGGGCCGGAAATATGCCCTGTATAGTGAATGCAGCTAATGAAGTGGTGGTGGATGCTTTCCTGAAAGACAAAATATCTTTCCTGGGTATGAGTGATGTCATAGAACAGACTATGGGTAAAGTTGCTTATATCAAGGAACCGACTTATGAAGACTATGTGGATACTGATGCTGAGGCGCGTCGGGTAGCGTTGTCCCTTTTGTCATCTTAAATGGTAGTTGGCAGAGAATTATGTTAATTATAAATTATAAAATAGTAAATAGTTAGATGGAAACATTTTTGATTCGTGCTCTTCAATTGATAATGAGCCTTTCATTATTGGTCATTATTCATGAGGGAGGACATTTTCTTTTTTCACGTCTTTTTAAAGTAAGAGTAGAGAAGTTCTACATATTTTTTGATCCGTGGTTTTCTTTGTTCAAATTCAAACCGAAGAACAGTGATACGGAATATGGTATTGGCTGGGTGCCTTTGGGGGGATATGTGAAAATTTCGGGTATGATAGACGAGTCTATGGATACCGAGCAGATGAAACAGCCTGCTAAGCCATGGGAATTTCGTTCAAAACCGGCTTGGCAGCGTCTGCTTATCATGGTGGGTGGTGTCTTGATGAATTTCTTGCTGGCTATCTTCATCTATTCCATGATTTTATTCCATTGGGGAGATTCTTTTGTATCGCTGCAAGACATGACTCATGGTATGAAATTTAATGAGCGTGCCCGGGAAATAGGTTTCCGTGACGGTGATATTCTTCTTCGTGCAGATGAAAAACCATTGGAGCGTTTCGGGGTGGATATGCTTCGTGATATTGCTGAGGCACGTACAGTGACTGTATTGCGCGACGGAAAGGAAGCCGAAGTATATATGCCTGAGATCAGCTTGTTGGATATAGCAAAGGATGATCCGATGTTTGTTACGGCGTTAGTTCCTAATGTCGTTGACTCGGTGATACCGGGCGGTGGCTTGGATAAGGCCGGTATACAGAAGGGAGATAGTCTGGTCGCGGTCAATGGCGAGAGGTTGAACTCATGGAATGCATTGGTGGAAAAACTGGATAATATGCAGGCTGATGCGGAAGCTACAGGAGATAAAGATGCTTCTCTACAAATGGTATATTCGCGTAACGGACTGCGTGACACCGTGACGGTGCGTACAGACTCTTTGTTTAGAGTGGGTGCAACATTCTCTTCATTGGCTGATTATAAAGAAACAACCCGTGAATTTGGTTTCTTTGAATCTTTTCCTGCCGGGGTGCAATTGGGGGTAAATACGTTGAAGGGATATGTGAACGATATGAAATATGTGTTCACTAAGGAAGGAGCCAAGAGCGTAGGTGGTTTTGGAACGATAGGAAGTATTTTTCCGAAAGTATGGGATTGGCATCGTTTTTGGGAAATGACTGCTTTTCTGTCAATCATTCTTGCGTTTATGAATATTCTGCCTATTCCGGCATTGGATGGCGGACATGTATTATTCCTGCTTTATGAAATCATTGCCCGCCGTAAGCCGAGTGACAAGTTTATGGAATATGCACAGATGGTAGGTATGTTTTTACTGTTTGCCTTGCTCATTTGGGCGAACTTTAATGATATCATGCGATTCTTGTTCTAGGTCTGCATGACAGAAAAGGACACGGCATTTTTATAACAATGCCGATAGGCACGGATTTCCGCAAAGATTGAATCAATCGTCTTTGCGGAAATCTGCGTTTTTTATATTGTTTCTCTCCCGTGGTGAAAAAAAGACATAAAAAAAGAGCGAAAGTTTTTATCAAACCCGCTCACATCCTGAAGAACCCCCCTCCATTATGGGGTTCTTTTCATCTTTCTCGTCTCAGTTGTGTTATCCTCTCTCTCTTGTACCTAAAAAAACAACTCTTTTAATACCTATAAAACTAATCTCCTGAAAACTTTCTTTTTCTAATTACCTTAAATCTTACTACTAATACCTTTCTAAATCAATCTTTCTTTACCTAAATCTAATACCTTAAATTAAAATCTTTACCTTAATACTTAATACCTAATTTTGTTCTTTTCTTTATTAACTTAATATTTGGTTTCACAACCACATTGCAAAGGTACGGCTTTTCTTGAAATTAGCAAGTAAATATATGCTGAAAAACATAAAAAAGGGTGAATTCATGATATATATCAAGAAAACACCCCTTTTTTATTTCTTTTAGCGTTATCGCACACGGATGATGCGTTGATTACTGCTGCCCCGAAATTCCAAGTAAGGAGAGTACAAATCCGGCTCAAATCGTCCGTCTACTATAACATCCACATAATCCAGTATCGGTTTTAACATTTCATCGTTTTGTATCTGTTCAAATGTATATCCAGTATAACACCAGATGTTTTGTCCGGTAGCTTCTTTGATCTGTTTGACCAGAGCCAGGAATTCTTGGGGATGATAAAGTGGATCTCCACCGGAAAAGGTGATTCCGTCCAATAATGGATTGGCATTTATTTCGCAGATCATTTTTTCTATTTTTTCCGGTGTGAGCGGAGTGCCTGCCGATGGATTCCAGGATTCGGGATTCTGGCAACCGCGACAATGGTGACGGCATCCGGCCAGATAGATGGAATAGCGGATGCCTTCACCGTCGACTATTGTTTCAGGATAGGTAAATAACAAGTTCATGCTGATTATCCATGCTTTACCCGGTCACGTTCTTCAGCACGCTTGGCTGAATTCCAAGTGCTGAGGTCGCCTGTCAAATACCCGGTAATGCGACGCATTCGCATTATATTCTCGCTCTGGCAAACAGGGCACTTGTCGTAAATGACTCCTTTGTAACCGCAAGCCTGACAAGTATCAACAGGATGGTTGATGGAACCGTATCCAATGCCTTCGTCATGCATTACTTTTACAATCTTGGCTATGGCTTTTACATTTTTCTGAGCTTCTCCGTCCAGTTCCACGTAAGTGATATGCCCTCCGCGGGTAATGGCGTGGAAAGGAGCTTCCCGTTTTATCTTCTCGGTGATGGTGATGGGCTCTTTTACATCTACGTGGAAAGAGTTTACATAATAGTCATTGTCCGTCACGCCGGGAATGATGCCGTATTTGCGGCGGTCCATACGGGTGAAGCGTCCGGAAAGTCCTTCGGCAGGAGTGGCAAGTACGGAGAAATTCAACTGATATTTCTGTTTGTATTCGTCTGCCACTTTATTCATTTCCGTAACGGCTTCGAATAATGTATCCCATGCTTTCTGGCTATGTGCGTGACCTTCTCCATAAAGAGCCATCATGGCATTGTGTCCGCCGATAAAGCCTATCCCTAATGTGCCTTGACGCAATACATCCCCCACCTGGTCGTTGGGCGAAAGTTTTCCTCCGCCTTTCCACACATCATTCCCCATCATGAACGGGAACTGGCGTGCCAGGGCTGTACGTTGATACTGGTAGCGTGCATACAATTGTTCGGCAATCAGTTCGGACAAAGCATGTACACTTTCCATGAATATTTCTTTTGCTTTTCTTTCTATGGCCTCTTTCTTGCCTGACTCTTCCAGACTTTCTGCCTTGATGCGTGCTTCGATGGCCAGCCGGGGCATATTCATGGTGGTGAATGACAGGTTGCCACGTCCTAATGAACTTTTTTCACCTGCTATATTTTCGTATACGCGGGTACGGCATCCCATAGTTGCCAGTTCATAGCGGTAACGTTTAGGGTCCTTGATATCCCATTTCTCATTTTTGTTATAAGGAGTATCCAAAAACATAAAATTAGGGAACAAGGCTTTTGCGGTGGTACGGCAGGCTTTCAGAAACAAGTCGAAATTGGGAGCTTGGAATTCCATTTTGCCTTCCAGTGCCGCTTCGAAGTTTTCCATGGCTTTCTTATAGTCCTCTTCGGAATAAGATACTCCGTCTTTAACCTTGAATATCTGTATGGGGAAGACCGGTACTTCGCCACGGGTACCCAGGCCTTCGATGGTAGCTTTCAGCAGTTCCTCTATGACCATGCGGCCTTCGGGAGAAGTGTCTGTTCCATAATTGATGGAACTGAACACGACTTGATTTCCCCCTCGCGAATGCATGGTGTTCAGGTTGTGGATGAATCCTTCCATGGCCTGATGTGTATCTTTGCGCGTCATGGCGTATGCTTTCTCTTCAATTTTCTTGAGAGCCTCTGTTCCGGGTTCTTTTCCCTCTACTTCTATATAAAACTCGGTTAAAGTTTTCAGATGTTTGCGAAATGTCTTCCGTACCCCTTCCGCCATAAAGAAGTCGAAGGCGGGAATAGCTTGTCCGCCGTGTTGCTCGTTCTGGTTTGTCTGGAATATGATGGTGGCCAGAGTGGCATAACTTTGAATGGACTGTGGAGTACGGATACTTCCGTTTTTAGTGCGGAAGCCGCGTTCGAACAAGTCATCCAGGTCATATTGGATACAAGTGGTAGTCTTGGTGGGATAGTAATCCAAATCATGTATATGTATGTCGCCCAACTGATGTGCTTCGGCATATTTTTTAGGCAACAGGTATTTATAGGTATAGTCTTTAGTAACTTCCGAGGCAAAAGTCATCATCTGTCCGGCGGGAGTATGGCTGGACATGTTGGCATTACTCAGGTTGACATCATTTTTGTCGATGGCTACAATGCCGTCCATGATGTGCTTCATTTGCGTTTTACGGTCGCGTTCCGTATTCCGCCATTCGCGATAAATAATATATTTCTTGGCCACTTCGGGACGTACTTTCATCAGTTCCTTTTCTACCAGGTCCTGAATCTCTTCCACACTGATGGTTGGAGATACGAAATTGCTGATAACCCGCATGGTAATTTCAGCAATCAGTTTGTCTTCATTGTCAATTCCGGAGGCATGGAATGCCTTGCCGATTGCATTTTTAATTTTACTGATGGAAAAGTCTTCCCGCTTTCCATCACGCTTAATAATACAAATCTCAGCGTAATTCATTGTTTGAAAAATTAATTGTTAATTTAAAAAACTTGGCTGTCCTTCCAGGCAGGTTTTCTGACTTATCTCTCCCTTAAAACGCCTTCCCGCAAATGGTTTTGTAGTGGCATATTGTTTCAGCTCTACGAGAATTACAGCAGCGGGTACTGTTGCTGATTTTCACGGCATTCCCTCTTGGAAGTGGTTAACTTCACCTTGTCGGACAGCTGCAAAGGTATAACATTTTGGGAAACTTTCTGTTTAAAAAATGAATAAAAGTTTCCCAAAACGGATAACTTATTGAAGATGGGAAGGTTATAAAATGTACCACAATGCCATCATGTGACAGACCGTTCCTCCTAATACGAACAGATGGAAAACAGAGTGCATATAGGGCAATTTGGGGAAGGAATAAAAGACAGCTCCGGTGATGTAAGACACTCCTTCGCCGATTAACCAATAAATAAAAGCGGGAGGCACATGTTGGCAGAGCGGCTTGAAACCTACAAAAATGCTGCATCCCATGGCTATATAGCAAATTGTTTCTAGGTTGCTATGTTCTTTCAGGTTACAAAAACATAGAATGATCCCGGCGAGGGCGCATAGCCATACGAAACTAAAAATTCCCCATCCCCAATAATCTGCTTCCCGCAAGGCTATCAGCATGATGGGGGAATAGCTGCCTGCGATATGCAGATAAATCGAAGCATGATCGAATTTGCGCAACACTTCGCGGTGAGGAGATGGTTTGCTGGCATGATACCAGGTGGAGCTGATATAGGAAGACAGCATACCGAATAGGTAGAGCCACATGCCGCCTGTTGCCCACGGATTGCCACTTTTCATGGCAGTAAGCAACAGATAACCGCCGCCGGCGATACCTATTAGGATACCAACGCCATGTGACAGGGTATTGGCCCACTCTTCTCCTTTGGTATAGTGTATGGTCAATTTCTTATAAGTTTTTGGGAGTTAATCCCATGCTTTTTGCTTTCTTCAACATGTGTTCTAAAGCGGCATCATGTTCATTAGGGATGATTCCATCCAGTATGGCATCCTTGATAGAACTTTTCAGACTGCCTATTTCACGGCAGGGCTGCAGGTCGAATATCCGCATAATTTCTTCTCCGTCTACCGGAGGTTGGAAATTGCGTATCCGGTCTTTTTCTTCCAGGTCTTTCAGCTTCTGGCGTACCAGTTTGAAGTTATCCAGGAATTTTTGTTTTCGTGCTTCATTTTTTGAAGTGATGTCCGCTTCGCACAGCAGCATCAAGTCGTCAATATCATCTCCGGCTTCAAAAAGCAGACGTCGCACGGCGGAATCGGTTACTACATCATCTGCGATAACAATGGGGCGCATGTGCAGGCTGACCAACTTTTGGACATATTTCATCTTCTCATTCATGGGCAGTTTCATCTTGCGGAAGAGATCCGGAACCATTTTCTCACCGATAAAGTTATGATTATGGAAAGTCCATCCTATACGTGGCTCCCAGCGTTTGGTACGTGGCTTGCCTATATCATGCAACAGCGTAGCCCAACGCAGCCATAGGTTGTCGGTATGTTTGGAAATATTGTCCACAACTTCCAGGGTATGATAGAAGTTGTCTTTATGGGCACGCCCGTTCCGGGTTTCCACTCCTTGCAGCGCCACCAGTTCGGGGAAAATCAAAGGCAGCAGTCCGCAGCGGTCTAGTTCTATAAAGCCTTTGGACGGTATGGGGGCGAGCAGGATCTTGTTCAACTCGTCGGCGATGCGCTCTTTGGAGATAATATGAATGCGTTCCTTGTTGCGTGACAGTGCTTCGAAAGTGGTGTCGTCAATATAGAAGTTCAGTTGTGTGGCAAACCGGACACAACGCATCATGCGGAGCGGATCGTCACTGAAAGTGATGTCCGGGTCCAGCGGTGTACGGATAGTTCTCTCTTTCAAATCGTCCAGCCCGTTAAAAGGATCTACCAGTTCACCGAAACGTGCTTTGTTCAGGCACACTGCCATGGCATTGATCGTGAAATCGCGCCGGTTTTGGTCATCCTCCAGGGTGCCGTCCTCTACTACGGGCTTACGGCTGTCATGGCTGTACGACTCTTTACGGGCACCGACAAATTCCACTTCCGTGTCATGGTATTTAACTTGTGCCGTGCCGAAATTCTTAAAAACAGAAACGTGTGCTCCGCGTCCCAGCTTCTTGCCGAAGGTCTGTGCCATTTCAATTCCGCTTCCTACTACTACAACGTCTATATCTTTCGAGGGACGTGCCAAAAATATATCTCGTACATAACCTCCTACAACGTAACATTCCAATCCCAGTTCGTCTGCCGTTTCGGAGATTAACTTGAATATCTTATTATTAAAATGTTCTTTTAGTTCCATATTCATCTTAAAGAGGGGCAAATTTACGATTTTTTGCGCAGGATAAGGAGAAATCACGCAATTAAATTGTATTTTTGCCTGCATATAAAACGATCAAGTACATGAAAAAGATAGGATTAGTAGCATTATTTGCCTTGTTGCTGGCCGGTTGTGATGATGGCGGCGAGAAGAAAGCGCAAGAAAATTTGCGTAAGGCCGAAGCGGCTTTGGAAAAAGAGAACTTTAATGAGGCCAAATTGCAGATAGACAGTATCCGCATCCTTTATCCGAAAGCGTTTGAAGCCAGAAAACAGGGAGTCAAGCTGATGCAGCAGGTGGATTTGAAAGAACAGCGGAAAAGTCTGATTTACCTGGATAGCATGATGGTGGTGAAACAAGCTCAGCTGGATTCCGTCAAGGGTAATTTTGTTCTTGAGAAAGATACTGCATATCAGGAGGTGGGTAACTATTTTTATCCCACCCAGACGGTAGAAAAGAATATAGGCCGTTCATTCTTGCGCGGACAGGTGAACGAGCAGGGGGAAATGTCCCTTACCTCTATTTATTGTGCTGGCGGCACGTTGCATCACACGGCGGTGAAGGTGAGTGTGGGGGGTACCTTTGCCGAAACTCCCGCCTCGAAAGACAGCTATGAAACCACTGACTTGGGCCGTGCAATCGAGAAGGCCGATTACAAGATGGGGGAAGACGGCGGCGTTATCGCTTTTATTGTAGCGAACAAAGATAAGAATATCCAACTTCAGTTTATCGGAGACCGTACTTATAAAACAGCTATGCAACCCAATGACCGTAAGGCAATTGCAGAATTGACGGAGTTGGCGCGCATCCTGTCCGGCATGGAACAAATCCGTAAAGATAAGAAAGAAGCGAACTTGAAAATAGAGTTTGTAACCCGCAAAATGCAGGAACAGGAGGAAGAGAAGTGATGTGGATGGGAACACAAACAATGCGGATCTTGAAGAGAATCTCCCCAAAGTCCGCATTGTCCGTGTTCCTTGTTTCATGTACAGCCCTTACAATCGCTTCAGGGCCAGCTTGATCACTTTCTCTACCGGGGCGGCAGGCTCCTCTTTCAGTATGGCAGCCACTACCTTTTGTGATGCGGCTTGTGCGAATCCCAGCATGGTGAGTGCGGCGACAGCCTCGTCATGAATTTCCGTATTGCCCGGATTGGCAAACATTTCACTGTTCACCGTTTCCACGCCCGAAGTGGCGATCTTGTCCTTTAAGTCCACTATGATGCGTTGGGCAGTTTTCAGGCCGATGCCTTTTACTGTTTTCAATAACTTGTCATTACCGGAACTGATTACTCCGCACAGCTCGGAAGGGGATAAGGCCGACAGAATCATACGTGCCGTGTTGCCGCCGATGCCCGATACGGAAATCAGTAACAAAAACAACTCCCGTTCCTGTTTGGTCGAGAATCCGTAGAGTACGTAGGCATCTTCCCGGATCGCTTCATAAATATATAATTTCGTATTGCTCTGATTCTGAATGGCCGAATACGTATTCAATGAGATATTGATGCCATACCCCATCCCGTTACAATCTAAAACCACCGTTGCCGGAGTAATCTCCGCAATGTCTCCTTTAATATATTCTATCATGGTTGTTTCATTTGAAAATTTACAGTTCTTTGCAAAAATAGGACATCTATCTTTTAAATTATAAGTTCGGCAAGAATATTTTTAAATTATTAGGTCGTAGTGAACAAAAAAACGAGGCAAAATGTTTATTTTTGCAGCGAATTAACAGATAATAGTAAACTAAACCCAATAAAAGATGAAAAAAATAAGAGCGGCCGTGGTTGGATACGGTAACATTGGTCAGTATGTAGTGGAGGCTTTGGAAGCTGCTCCCGATTTTGAGATTGCAGGTATCGTCCGTCGTAGCGGTGCGGAAAACAAGCCTGCCGAGTTGGAAGCATACGCTGTGGTGAAAGATATAAAGGAATTGAAAGATGTGGATGTGGCTGTGCTGGCTACTCCGACCCGTAGCGTGGAAGAATATGCGAAAGAGATTCTGGCAATGGGTATCAATACGGTAGATAGTTTCGACATTCATACGCAAATCACTTCTCTCCGCCGTTCATTGGATGAGTCGGCAAAGGCCGGTAAGGCTGTCGCTATTATTTCTGCCGGATGGGATCCGGGAAGCGATTCTGTAGTCCGTACACTGCTGGAAGCCATCGCTCCGAAGGGCATTACTTATACCAATTTCGGTCCGGGACGCAGCATGGGGCATTCCGTAGCAGTCCGTGCCATTGATGGAGTGAAGGATGCTTTGTCCATGACTATTCCTGTGGGAACCGGTATCCATCGCCGTATGGTGTATGTGGAACTGGAGGAAGGTGCGGACTTCAAGACTGTGGAAGCCGCCATCAAGTCGGATCCTTATTTTGTAAATGACGAGACACATGTAAAACAAGTTCCATGTGTGGACGATTTGAACGACGTGGGTCATGGCGTTAACCTGGTTCGCAAAGGGGTATCGGGCAAGACTCACAATCAGTTGTTCGAGTTTGACATGAAGATTAATAATCCGGCTCTTACCGCGCAGGTGCTGGTTTGCGTGGCACGCGCCTCCATGAAACAGCAGCCCGGATGTTATACCATGATCGAAGTTCCTGTAATTGATCTGCTGTGCGGCGACCGTGAGGAACTGATTGCCCATTTGGTATAAAGAGGTTTCCTCAAAAAGAACGATATTCTGAAAATCTCTTCTCTGTTTTATTCCGGAGAAGAGATTTTTTTATTTCCTTTGTGTTCATAAACAAAGAAATAGAACAATGATAGCAAGTATTGTATGGGATGTGGATCCTATCTTATTTAAAGTAGGTAGTTGGGAAGTGCGTTGGTATGGGCTGATGTGGGGCCTTGGTTTCATATTGGCTTATGAAATGGTAAGCCGTTTATTCAAAAAAGAGAAGTATCCGGAAGAGTGGGTGGACAAGCTTTTTGTCTATTGCATAGTCAGTACGGTCATTGGCGCCCGTCTGGGGCACTGTCTGTTTTATGAATGGGACTATTATGGCGCCCATCCTGTTGAAATATTCAAGATTTGGAAAGGCGGGCTGGCAAGTCACGGAGGGGTGTTCGCCATCATTCTGGCTCTGATGTGGTACTCGAAAAAAGTAACCCGGAAAAGTGTGTGGTGGTTGTTTGACCGCATGATACCTGCTGTGGCGATTGTCTGCTTCTGTATCCGTTTTGGTAATTTAATGAATTCCGAGATATTCGGATATCCCACCACGTTGCCTTGGGGATTTGAATTTGTCCGTTCCCGGGAGTGGCATCAGCTGTATGAAGGTTTGCCTTGCCATCCTACTCAGATTTATGAAATGCTGTATTGCCTGGTTGCCGGTGTAACTGCCTGGGTGATGTACCATACATACCATTTACAAAAGAGGGTGGGATTAATAACCGGAGTAAGCTTGCTTATATTCTTTGGCACTCGCTTTGCTCTGGAGTTTATGAAGAATCCGCAGGTTGCCGAAGAGGCGGATATGACTTTTAACATAGGGCAGTGGCTCAGTGTGCCGCTGATTCTGCTGGGGGCGTATCTCATAGCCACCAGCCGCACCCGGAAAGAATAAAGGTTCCGGGAGAGGGGGGAAGCAGGTGAAAGGATACCTTTTCAGCCTTCCGGCATCGCCCTGTATATCACGTGCGGGGCGCGTCCGTTTCTTTCTATTTTCTTTTCGCTGCTCCATTGGCGTAGTTCGCTGCCGGCTTTTGTTTTCAGCAACCCTGTCAAGGCACAATATTCCTTGCAAGTGATAATGGAGTGCTCTTTCAGATAATTTGTCAGCCGTACAAAGCGTTCTTCTGCTGAATATCGGGTGGAGGAGGTCCGGAAACCATATTCCGCCCGTTCCAGCTTTCCTTTGCTTCGTACCTCCTTACGGAATTTCCGGGTGGGTTTGAACTTTATGTTGTCAAAATGTACCGATGCGGCGCGTATCTCGCTTTTGTCCGTTACCTTGCGGCAAGTCAGTGTGGCCGAGAATGTGCCCAGTTCTCCCAGTTTTACGTTATAACCGTCTGCCAGGTAATTGGCGATAATGCTTTCCAGGTCACATAACAGACCGACGACGGTCCCTTCGTGGACGGTAGAACGCCGGGCGATGTCTTTAGCCAGGTCTTTCAGGTTTTTTGTGCCCGATACTACAATTTGCGGATACAGGGTGGGCTGTTCCTTCTCTCCCTGTATGTCGGGGGAGGTTTTGAAATCATACTTTGCTGCCATGTTTAATGCTTTTTAATAGGGAGATTAAGTCGTTTCTTGCTGAACGCTAAGGGGATTCTTTCTATTAACTTCTATAGACGCAGGCAATGGACCGTACGGTTTACTGTAGTGGACTGTACGGTCTGCTATAGTGGATTGTACAGTCTGCCATCGGAGTCTGTCTTAGTATTCAGGACAAAAGTACTTAATCATACTGGAAAAACCTATTAATTCATAGGAGAAAAGAGCTTGTACGGGCAAATTAGATGTTTCCCTTGAAGGTTTGAGGGGTTTTCCTTTCATTGTGGTGTCTTTCTTTTCAGTTGGTGTGCTGTAAAGGTAAGTGTTTTATGCTGATTACCGGCATACTTCGGATAGAAAAAGAGGAGGCGGGCTGACAGTAGGCTGAAGGATTATCCTTCAGGTGTTTTCTTCGATGGAATGGGGAAAAACAGCCCAAACTGAAGGCTGAAGGAAAATTGGCATGAATTTGTTTTTAGAGGTGAAAAGGCGTATGGTTCACGAGAAATGTTACATAATCCGTCACTTTTGTTGCAATGAAACAAAAATGCCGGCAGCTGTAACAAATGTTTTATAGAGGTTGCCGGCTGTCCCCTACCTTTGCCTCAGAAAAACTTCTAAAAACATTTAATGCTATGAACAAAAATCAGCAAAAGAACCGGATGGGCGCGGTCATTATTTTACTTGCCGCCGCTTGCTTGAATGGTTATGCACAACAAGATTCTACCAAAGTGTCCTCTGATTCGAAAGAGGAAGGCAATCGCAATGTCATGTTGAATGCGGCTAGTGCCAATGGTCCTCGTGAAATCTCTATCGGTCTGCCCGGTGGTGATGTGAATGTACTCGAAAATGGTCTGCCTGTGGTATATAATTCGAATCCTCATAATGTAAACACGCATTGGCGCGGAGACAGCAGCTTGGGACATACCGGATTGCTGAAGATTTCCGAAACAGCGATTACTACCGGTAATATAGGTTATGCTGTCAATTCGTTTACGGAACTCGGCTTGGATAAAGAGAAGAAAATGAATGGTGTGCTGAACTACGGCACCAATCATTTCGGTAAACAGCAATTTGACTTCAATCTGAATGGAAGCATCGGAAAAGATTGGTTTTACAGCGGCAGCATCTATCAGAATTTTGATCCGGGTTCGTTCAAACTGCGTTTTGCGCAATATCAGGACCGGACTCAGATCTATAAGTTTGCCTTGACCAAGTTCTACAATGAAGGACGTGGACAGCTCTCTGCCATCTACCATTACAGCAACAGCCATTGGTTGTCCAATGCTACCACCGGTGCACCATTTATTTATGTAGGCGATGGGAGTGTGAAGGAAATTCCCGGTTTCGGACTGGGGACTTCTTCTTATCTGCCCAATGTATCGGATATGGTTTATATGGACATGCGTACCGGCGAGATGAAAAAGATCAGTCTGTATGATGCTACGGCCAGTAAAGGAAATCAGTTGACGGTTCTGAACCGTTACCGGTGGGATAACGGGTTGGAGTGGAAAATCAATATGAAGTATGACCATGCTTTGGGTTCCTATCTGTACCAGACTCCGATGTCTATGGAGCAGAAAGTAGGAGCCGACGGCTATAGCACCAAAGGACTGGATGGAACATTGAATCCTTATGAGGGATATGTACAGAGCCGCATGTCCTGTTTCAACCGGGGGAATATAGATGAGTTCTTCTTTACCACCGAGTTGTCGCGGAAGTATGATGATATGACTTGGCGTGTGGGGGTGAACGAATGGTATTATGATGTGGACTATGCTTCGAACACTACCATGTATGACCATACGGTGGAAGAATATCCCCAAATGTTGTACAGCGCCGATACGAAGGATATTCATCATTACGGAAACACTCCTTATTATAATCTGAACCAGAATGCTTCCGAATATTACAAAGGACATGAAAACAAACTGGCTCTTTATGCTACTCACGACTGGGACATCACCGATAAATGGAATGTGTATTATGGCGCACGCTTCGAGTACCAGCGTCTGGCAGGAAAGAACCTGGCGGTATATAATGCCGAAGGCAATCCGGTAGGCCGCTTTGCCGGTTATCATATCGGGGCAGTTGCAGCCGATGGTACGAAGATAGCTCCCCGTTATTTCAGTTACAACTGGCTGAACATGGCTTTCACGGCTGCCGCCACTTATAAAATGACAAAGCAGTTTGGCTTTACCGCCGATTTCACCTACAATACCCAGCGGCCGAATATGTCGAACTTTGCTCCTGCCGAGATGCCGAATGTAGATAAGATTACGATTCCGTTGGGGCGTGCGGGTATTTATTTCAATAATGACTGGATTAGTCTGACCTCACTGTTCAGTTACATTGCCAAGACTAACAACAACTCTACCTTGAATCTGATTAATCCGAATAATGATAAGGATATTAAGGCGGCTGCATTGAGTTATGATATTGAAACAATAGGGTGGACGACGGATGCGGTGGTGAAACCTTTCAAAGGATTTGATTTCCACTTCCTGTTCACTTACCAAAGCCCGAAGTATAAGAAGTATGAAACGGGAGTGACCTTTAGTGACGGGACAACATCGGGTATCAATGCCACCGGCAATATCGTTACCGAAATTCCGAAGGTGCTGATTGAGCTGGACCCTAGTTACAACATTACCAAAGACTTGAAGGTATGGGCCAGTTTCCGTTACTTCAGCAAGACGTATGCAAATATTAAAAATGCTTATTATTTCAACGGCCGTTGGGAAACATTCGGTGGAATAAACTGGAATGTGAACAAACATCTGTCCTTAAGCGGAACTGTGATAAACTTCTTGAACCAGACCGGGGCGAAAGGAAGTATTTCGGGAGCCGAGCTGGTAGATAAGGAGAATGCGGCGGCATATAACGGCGCATGGATGGCAGGCAGCTATATCCGTCCGTTCACCGTAGAATTTGCGGCGAAAATAACATTCTGATTCAAGAGGGATTTAATTCTTCTTTATGGTGGAAAAGTAACATTTATACATAAGAATGAAACAAATGTTTCAGCCGGTAAGGCAGGTTTCCGTTAACTTTGCCGATAACGAAAAACAATCAAACAAAACTTTTAATATCCTATACTTCATGAAAACAAATCTTGTTAACCTTGCATTAGGTTTAGCCTTTACAGGAGGCGCTGTTTCTTGTCAGTCACAAAAAAATGACCTGGTTTTCGAACATCAGGGAGATACGGTGACAATCGTACATATTGTCCGTCCCGCTAAATATTTGTTGCTTCCGATTCAGGAGAGCAGCAAGGAAGGACTGGTAAGGCTGGATACTGGGAGCCCCGCAGATACCGATATGGATGTGCGTCTGGCTACAGACAGCGTTGAATATTATGTTCCGTTTGCCTTGCCTCAGGGAAGTGAGGAAGCTACTGTCATTATAAAGAAGGTGGCGGCAGATGCGCTGTGTTGGGACAGCATCCGGGTTTCGGATACATTTGATACGGCAAACAGGGATAAGTTCCGTCCGGTTTATCATCACACTCCGCTTTATGGCTGGATGAATGATGCCAACGGACTGGTTTATAAAGACGGTGAATATCACCTTTATTTTCAATATAATCCATACGGCTCCGTATGGGGAAATATGCACTGGGGACATTCCGTGAGCAAGGATTTGGTTCATTGGGAGCATCTTGACCCGGCGATTGCCCGTGATACATTGGGGCATATCTTTTCGGGAAGTGCCATTGTGGATAAACATAACAGCGCAGGCTACGGTGAAAATACAATTGTCGCTTTTTATACTTCGCACCGTAATATACCCGGTGGGCAGAGCCAGGTGCAAAGTATGGCATACAGTACGGACAACGGGCGTACTTATACGAAGTATGAACAGAATCCGGTTCTTACTCCGTTTGACGGACTACAGAATTTCCGTGACCCGAAGGTCTTTTGGTATGAACCCGAACAGAAATGGATTATGATTGTCAGTGCGGACAAGAATATGCGTTTTTATTCATCTGCCAACTTGAAGCAATGGGAATACATGAGTGAGTTTGGAGAAGGATTTGGTCCTCAGCCCAATCAGTTCGAATGTCCGGATTTCATCCAACTGCCTGTAGATGGTGACCGGACCAGGATGAAATGGGTGATGATTGTCAATATCAATCCGGGATTTGTCTATGGAGGCAGCGGTACGATGTATTTTACAGGAGACTTTGACGGGCATCAGTTTGTATGTGATACGAAACCCGAGGTGGTGAAATGGCTCGACTGGGGAAAAGACCATTATGCCACTGTTTGTTTCTCGAATACCGGCGACCGTGTCATTGCCGTACCTTGGATGAGCAACTGGCAGTATGCTAACTATACTCCTATACAACAGTTCCGCAGTGCCAATGCTTTGCCGCGTGAGCTGAGTCTGTATACGGGAGAAGACAAACAGCTTTATCTGAGTGCCGCACCGGTAAAGGAAACGGAGCACTTGCGGAAAGATTCTAAAAAGCTGGATGATTTTACAGTAAATGGCGAGAAGCGTTTAGAAACACTTTTTGAAAATAACGACGGCGCTTTTGAACTGGAATTGCAACTGGTGTCGGCTGGTAAAGAGGCTGGTTTTGAATTGCTGAACAGTTTGGGTGAGAAGGTGAAGATTTATTTGGACGCTTCGGAGGGACGTGTGGTAATGGACCGTGCGGAAAGTGGTATTGTAGATTTTGGCAAGAAGGTAAAACCGCATGATTTGGATACTGAAGAAAGTTATGCTCGTTATAAAGAGGTTACGGTGAATTATAAAAATGATTTTGCTTTGGGGACTTGGGCTCCGATAAACACCGCGAAGGCACATAAAATTCAAGTTTTTGTGGATAATGGAAGTGTGGAGTTGTTTGTTGACGGTGGCCGCGTTGCCATGACTAATCTGGTATTCCCGAATGAACCTTATAACTCTTTGCGTTTTTATAGTAAAGGAGGAGAGATGAAGATTTCAAATTTCACAATATATAAGTTAGGTTTGTAAACTAAGTATAAAGCCATGAATAGCAATAAAAATCTGTATGCCAAATTAATTCCGGTGATGCTGTGTTTCTTCGCCATGGGATTTGTAGACCTGGTGGGGATTGCATCGAATTATGTAAAAGCGGATCTGGATCTGACAGACTCTCAAGCCAATATATTTCCTTCCTTGGTCTTCTTCTGGTTCCTGATTTTCTCCGTACCTACAGGTATTCTGATGAATAAGATAGGGCGTAAGAAGACAGTTCTTCTGAGTCTGATTGTCACTTTTGCCTCTTTGCTGCTCCCTATATTCGGCGACGGCTATACGCTTATGTTGATTTCTTTCTCTTTACTGGGTATCGGTAATGCATTGATGCAAACCTCTTTGAATCCGTTGCTGAGTAATATTATTGCGGGGGAAAAGTTGGCAAGTACATTGACTTTCGGTCAGTTTGTAAAAGCTATTGCTTCCTTTCTTGCCCCTTACATTGCCATGTGGGGAGCGATGCAGGCTATTCCTACTTTCGGGCTTGGCTGGCGGGTATTATTTCCTGTTTATATGGTGATAGCCGTTTTTGCCATCGTGTTGTTGGGGCTGACTCCTATTGAGGAAGAGAAACCCGATAAAGCGTCCGGCTTCAAAGCGTGCTTTTCCTTGTTGGGAAAACCGTTTATTCTCTTGTCTTTCATTGGGATCATGTGCCATGTCGGTATTGATGTCGGTACGAATACAACGGCTCCTAAAATCTTGATGGAGCGTTTGGATATGACATTGGCTGAGGCCGGTTTTGCAACAAGTCTTTATTTTATTTTCCGTACGGTGGGTTGCTTCCTCGGAGCCTTTATCTTGCAAAAGGCTTCTGCAAAGTCTTTCTTTGCTCTCAGTGTCGTGTTCATGTTGCTGGCAATGGTGGGATTATTTATATTCCATTCGGAAACAATTATTTATATTTGCATTGCCATGATTGGTTTCGGTAACTCCAATGTGTTCTCTATTATATTCTCGCAGGCATTGTTTGCCATGCCCGAAAAGAAAAATGAAGTTTCCGGATTGATGATTATGGGGCTGTTCGGCGGTACGGTATTTCCGTTGGCCATGGGAGTTGCCAGTGATGCCATGGGGCAGAGTGGCGCTGTGGCGGTGATGACTGTCGGAGTTATCTATTTGTTGATGTATACCTTGAAAATAAAGAAATGATTTTAATTGTAAACAGTAAATAATATCATGAATCAAATCATCGTAGGAATGGGTGAGGCACTATGGGATGTGCTGCCCGAAGGAAAGAAAATTGGTGGTGCTCCGGCAAACTTCGCTTATCATGTGTCACAATTCGGTTTTGACAGCCGGGTGGTCAGTGCGATTGGCGATGACAAGCTGGGTAATGAGATACTTGAGAATTTTGATGGCAAGAACTTGAAGTATCAGATAGAGAAAGTGCCTTATCCCACAGGAACCGTACAGGTGGAACTGGACCCTAATGGGGTACCTATGTATGATATAAAAGAAGGGGTGGCTTGGGATAATATACCTTTTACACCTGCTTTGGAAGAGTTGGCAAAGAATACCCGTTCCGTATGCTTCGGCTCGTTGGCACAGCGTAGTGTGGTTTCAAGGGAAACAATCAATCGTTTTCTGGATGTGATGCCCGAAGGAGAAGGACAATGTAAAATTTTCGATGTGAATTTGCGCCAAGGTTTCTATACGAAGGAGATTCTTTGCAACTCGATGAAAAAATGTAATATTTTAAAGATTAATGACGAGGAGTTGGTCACTGTGAGCCGTATGTTCGGTTATCCCGGCATAGACTTGCAGGATAAATGCTGGATTCTGTTGGCGAAATATAATCTGAAGATGTTGATTTTAACGTGTGGTGTCAATGGCAGTTATGTCTTTACTCCGGGTGAGATTTCATTTGTAGAGACTCCGAAGGTGGAGGTGGCCGATACGGTAGGTGCGGGCGATTCGTTCACGGCGACTTTTGTAGCTGCTATTTTGAAGGGAAAGCCGGTTGCCGAGGCGCATAAACTGGCTGTTGAGGTTTCTGCATACGTATGTACGCAAAACGGGGCTATGCCTGAGTTGCCGGCTCGTTTAAAGAATGAGTTGATTTAAATTTTAATGATTGCGGATACTCATTCAAATTGGATTGGAAATCATATTCTCTGAGGCTGTATCGCGAAGAACCTGTAAATACAAAGTAGATGTAATCAGGTTCTTCGCGATGTTCTTTTTTTTACTTTCTCTTGCAGATGTTTGTTTTATTAGCGGTTACCTTTTATCTTTGTTATCTATAAATACCTTGAGGAACATGAAAAAACATCTTTTGTTTTTGATTTTATGCCTTATGGGAATTCTGACATCGTGCAGTCAGAAACATACGCGCTATTACATTGGTGTTTCACAATGTAGTGATGACGAATGGCGGCATAAAATGAATCATGAAATTGTACGTGAAGCCTTGTTTTATGATGGGGTGGAGGTGGAGATCCGTACCGCGAAAGATAATAACCGGAATCAGATAGAAGATATCAACTATTTTATTGACAGGAAAGTTGATTTATTGATTGTCGCTCCGAATGAGGCGGCGGCTGTCACTCCTGTTGTGGAGAAGGCATACGGGCTGGGAATACCTGTTGTGGTAATTGACCGTAAGATTTTGTCGGACCGTTATACGGCTTTTGTGGGCGCTGATAATTGTGAGATTGGCAAAGATGTGGGACAATATATTGTGAACCGTTTGGGTGGAAAAGGGAAGATTTTGGAGATAACGGGACTGGAAGGTTCCACTCCGGCTATGGAGCGTCATAGAGGATTGGCGGATGCCTTGAAGGCAGAGCCTGGAATAGAAATTGCCGCCAGCGTGGACGGAGCCTGGCTGCAAAGTGTGGCTGGGGAGAAAATGGATTCCATACTTCAAGACAATAAGGGTATAAATCTGGTTTTTGCCCAAAATGACCGCATGGCTGTCGGGGCTTATTTGTCGGCCAGACAGCGACAGTTGGAAAAGGAAATGTTGTTTGTCGGTATTGATGCGTTGCCTGGCAAGGGGTATGGAGTGGAGCAGGTACTGGAAGGGGTGTTGGATGCCACTTTTATTTACCCTACCGGAGGAGATAAAGTGATGCAGGTGGCGATGGATATTTTGGAGAAGCGTCCGTATGAACGGGATACTAAGTTATCAACAGCCCTTGTTGATAAAACGAATGCCCGTGTCATGCAGTTGCAGACAGACCACATTGCCGAACAGGACGGAAAGATAGAACGGCTGAATAATCAGGTGGACGAATATTGGTCAAGATACTCTGCCCAGACCATGTTTCTGTATGCATGTCTGATTATCCTGTTACTGTTTGCTGCCTTATTGGCGATCATCGTCCGTGCGTATTGGACAAAGAACCGGATGAACATGGAGTTATCCCGTCAAAAGAAACAATTGGAGGAACAACGCGACCAACTGATCAGCCTCTCCAAGCAGTTGGAAGAGGCGACTCATGCCAAGCTGGTCTTCTTTACGAATGTTTCTCATGATTTCCGTACTCCGCTTACTTTGGTTGCCGATCCGGTGGAACAGCTTTTAGAGGATAAAGACTTGACCTCTAAGCAACGATCCTTATTGAAAGTGGTACATAAGAATGTGAATATTCTGTTGAGGCTGGTCAACCAGATTCTTGATTTCCGTAAGTATGAAAATGGTAAACTGGAGTTGGTGAGAACCAATATGGACCTGCGTGCGCAATTACAGGAATGGAGCCATGCATTTCAAACATTGGCTTTGAGAAAGCATATCCATTTTGTTCTGGACGTGGACGATGACCGGACAGACTGTCTGATGGCGTTGGATGCCGAAAAGATGGAACGTGTCTATTTTAATTTATTGTCCAATGCGTTTAAGTTTACCCCGGAGAATGGAACTATCACTGTCACACTTTCTACTTTAATAAAGGAGGAAAATAGAAGATATGTCCGTCTGGTAGTTGCTGATACCGGTTCGGGAATCTCTGTCCGGCACATCCGGCATATTTTCGACCGCTTTTATCAGATGGATGTGAACCATGCGGGCTCAGGTATTGGTCTTGCTTTGGCAAAGGCTTTTGTCGAGTTGCACGGCGGGGTGATAACGGTGGACAGTGTGGAAGGAAAAGGAACAGTGTTTACGGTGGATATTCCTATGGAGATAGTGGAGGGGCAGTCTGTAGATCGGATACAGGAACCGCACACTACACAGCCGACGGTGGTGGAGGAATTGGAGGAGACGGAAACAGAAGAACGGCTTCCGGATGAGAATAAGGAATGCATCTTGATAATTGACGATAATGCGGATGTACGTGGCTATGTGAAATCATTATTGAAAGAGGAATATACGGTGATAGAGGCTGCCGACGGACATGCCGGATTAAAGAAAGCTATGAAATATGTGCCTGATGCCATTATCTGTGATGTGATGATGCCGGTGATGGACGGATTGGAATGTTGCAGGAAGCTGAAAATGGAATTACAGACTTCTCATATTCCGGTGATGTTGCTTACTGCCTGTTCTTTGGATGAACAGCGGATACAGGGGTTTGAATGTGGAGCGGATTCTTATATTTCCAAACCTTTTAATTCCAAATTGTTATTGGTGCGTCTTCGGAATCTGATTGATAACCATAAGCGGTTGAAACAGTTTTTCGGAGATAAGATTACTTTGTCTAAAGAGTCTGTAAGCGAGGTGGATAAAGGATTTGTGGAGCGCTTCAGAGAGCTGATAGAAGCAAATTTGACAGATTCTGAGTTAAGTGTGGAAGAATTAGGCAGTAAGATGGGATTAAGCAGGGTGCAGCTTTATCGTAAGATTAAGTCACTTACCAATTATTCTCCCAATGAACTGGTGCGTATTGCCAGATTAAAGAAAGCTGCTTCTTTGTTGGCTTCTTCTGAGAAAACCATATCCGAGATAACGTATGAGGTAGGTTTTACATCTCCTTCTTATTTTACCAAGTGTTACAAGGAATATTTCGGAGAAAGTCCTACGGATTTCTTGAAACGCAGAGGATAATTGTGGGGGCGGACACGCAGCTCCGCCCCTACAAGGAATACTTTAAATCAGTGTTGATAAATCTTTTTCGGCTACAAAAGAGAGATTATTAAGAATAATCACTTCCCTTGCTCTGTCCGGATTGTCTGTCCGGAAAATCAAGATGCCTTTATTTCCTAACAGGAAGGAATACAGATAAGTAATGCCTATTTGGGCTTCACTGAAAATGGTGATGGCGTCTGCCGCCCGCCCCGGCTGATTGTCTAGTGTGATGGCGAACACATCGGAGAGTGCCACGGAGATTCCTGCCTCTTTCAGCGTCTCGTATGCGCGTTTGGGTTCCGAGCAGATGATACGGTAAATGCCATACTCTACTGTATCGGCAATGGTAGAGGCAATCAGCTGTATGCCTGCTTCTTTCAATAAGTTCAATACTTTCTGTAGTGTCCCCGATTTGTTTTCGATGAAGACGGATAATTGTTGTATAGTCATAAACTTATTTTTTAAAAGGTTTTACGTAAGTCTTTCACACGGACTGCTTTACCTTCCGATTTAGGCAGTGCTCCTTTGGGTACCAGTTTCACACGTGGGGTAACCAATATCTCATCTTTCAGTTGGCGGGTAATTTCCCGGGTCAATGCTTGCAGGCGTCCATAGTCATCGGTGAACAGTTGGCTCAATTCCACTTCTACAGTCATTTCGTCATTAGATTCGGCGGTTTCGAGTGTGATCAGATAGTCACTGCCCAATTCTTTGAATTGCAATAAAATCGTTTCAATCTGAATGGGGAAGATATTGACCCCTTTCAGGATAATCATATCGTCGCTGCGCCCTTTCATTCTGTCCAGACGTTTGTGATGGCGGCCGCAGGGGCATTCCCCCGGCAGAATGCGGGTCAGATCACGGGTACGGTATCTCAATAACGGCATCGCCTCGCGGTTGATGGTGGTCAGTACCAGTTCGCCCACTTCACCCTCGGGCACAGGTTCCAATGTGTCGGGGTCGATGATTTCTACGATATAATAGTCTTCCCATATATGCAATCCGTTTTGTTCCTGGCATTCAAAAGCCACACCGGGACCGCACATTTCGGACATACCGAAAGAGTTGTAGGCTTTTACACCCAGCATATCTTCGATGCGGCGGCGTTGTTCTTCGGAATGAGGTTCCGCTCCTATGATCAATGTTCTCAATTTGGTGTCACGACGCGGATCAATCCCCATTTCCTGCATTACCTCGTACATACGGGCTGCGTAACTGGGAATGGCGTGCAAGGCGGTGGTTCCGAAATCGGAGATGAATTTCAACTGGCGTTTGGTGTTTCCGGCAGCGGCAGGTACAGTCAGCATTCCCAGCCTTTCAGCACCATATTGAAAGCCCAGCCCGCCGGTGAACATTCCATAGCCGGAAGAGTTCTGGAAAATATCTCCCGGACGTAATCCTACCATATAAAGACAGCGGGCCACTGCATTAGCCCATTCGTCAAGGTCTTTTTGGGTATGCAGAATGACAGTGGGATTTCCGGTTGTTCCACTGGATGAGTGAAGGCGGACTGTTTTTTCCAAAGGTACGGACGCCAGTCCGAAAGGATAAGTGTCACGTAGATCTTGTTTGGTGGTAAACGGGATTTTCTGTAAATCATCCAATGAACGGATATCTTCCGGACTCAGATGATTTTCGGCAAACCGTTGTTTATAGAAAGGGGAATTCATGCAATGGCGGACAGTCTTTTGCAGTCGTTCCAATTGTAGTTTCTCAATTTCGGGTCGTGTCAGGGTCTCTAACTCTTTGTGTAAATACATAGCATTTCCTGTTTAGTTGGTTATCAGTCCGACAAAAATAGAAAAAAATATAATGCGGTTGGGAATAAGCTGACAAAATATGTATCTTTGGAGGATTTTAATTTGAAAATGTGATGAAAAAGACATTGTTTGTAATAGGTATGCTGTTATGTGGGCTTTCATTGTACGCTCAGGATATGAAAACTCTTTTTATTGCCATGCCCGATTCGGTGGCTCCTTTATTGACAAAGGTAAATCGTGAGGATTGTGTGGATTTTCTGGCAAGCAATATGAAAGCGGAAGTGAAAAATCGTTTTGGCAAAGTATCTGAACTGAAAAGACTGACGGATGATTATTTGTTTCTGCAAACCACCGGAAGTAGCTCTATGGAAATGAAACTGTTACCCTTGAATGATTCTGTAAAGGTGATTTGTGTAGTGAATACTGTTTGCGGTCCGGCTTGTGATAGTGAAGTTCGTTTTTATAATACGGACTGGCAGCAACTGGCGAAGGAGGATTTTATTCAGCTTCCCTCCGTCGGGGCTTTTTATCTGCCGGTGGATACGCTGACCGATGAGGCTTATGCCGCGATTAGAGAGAAGGCGGATATGGAGTTGGTGAAAGCCACTTTATCAGAAGACAAACCTATTATTTCTTTTACTTATACTACTCCGGATTATCTGGCAAAGACGGAACGGGAAAAATTGGTTGTATACATCAGGAAAGAACCTGTAGTGTATGAATGGAAGGGGGGAAAGTATAATGATGTATCTTTGAAATAAAGGTGGATACGTATGATAAAATAAAAGGCTGCAAACTTATCGGGTTGCAGCCTTTTATTTTGGAACTTATGTATAAGTTACAAATTACTTTTTCATACGGTTGCCGTAGCGGCTCATGAACTTGTCTACACGACCAGCTGTATCTACTAACTTGGATTTACCAGTGTAGAACGGGTGTGATGTATTAGAAATTTCCAGTTTTACCAACGGATAAGTTTCACCTTCGAATTCGATGGTTTCTTTTGTGCTACAAGTTGAACGTGACAAAAATACATCACCGTTTGACATGTCTTTGAATACTACGGGACGATAGTTTTCAGGATGAATACCTTTTTTCATTTCTGTATATTATTTTATTGTTATTATTTTTTTTACTTGTCTGGTAAACAATATTGGGTGTAATGGTCCATTTTGGACCGCAAAGATACTGCTTTTCTTTGAAATAGAAAAAACTTCGGGCTGTTTTTTCTTCTAAAAGCCTTATTTTCTTCTTTTATAGTATTGTAAGGTAGACATTACAATATAATCAGTTTGTATGTTTTAGTGAAGAAAATAGTTAATAAAATCATTTTTTATGAGATATTTTTGGTGTGAACTTGCCATAGTTAGCGCATTTATGATTACTTTTGCAGTGGAATTTAATTCACTAACAATTATAAATATTAGAACAATGGTTAATTACAAAGATTTAGGTCTGGTAAACACTAGAGATATGTTTGCTAAGGCTATCAAAGGTGGATATGCAATTCCTGCATTCAACTTCAACAATATGGAACAGATGCAGGCTATCATCAAAGCTGCAGTAGAAACAAAATCTCCGGTTATTTTGCAGGTTTCAAAAGGTGCTCGTCAGTATGCTAACGCTACTTTGTTGCGTTACATGGCTCAGGGTGCTGTAGAATATGCAAAAGAATTAGGTTGTGCAAAACCTGAAATCGTTCTTCACCTTGACCACGGAGATACTTTCGAAACTTGCAAGAGCTGTATCGACTCAGGTTTCTCTTCTGTAATGATCGACGGTTCTCACCTGCCTTACGAAGAAAACGTTGCTTTGACTAAGAAGGTGGTTGACTACGCTCATCAGTTTGATGTAACTGTAGAAGGTGAATTGGGTGTATTGGCCGGTGTGGAAGATGAAGTTTCTTCTGATCATCATACTTATACTGACCCTGAAGAAGTAATTGATTTTGCTACTCGTACAGGTTGCGACTCATTGGCTATCTCTATCGGTACTTCTCACGGTGCATACAAATTTACTCCGGAACAGTGCCACATTGATCCTGCTACAGGTCGTATGGTTCCTCCTCCTTTGGCATTCGAAGTATTGGATGCTGTAATGGAAAAACTTCCGGGATTCCCCATCGTTCTTCATGGTTCTTCATCAGTTCCTCAGGAAGAAGTTGAAACAATCAACAAGTATGGTGGTGCATTGAAGGCTGCTATCGGTATCCCTGAAGAAGAATTGCGCAAGGCTGCCAAGTCTGCTGTTTGCAAAATCAACATTGACTCAGACTCTCGTTTGGCTATGACTGCTGCTATCCGTCAGACTTTTGCTGAAAAACCGGCAGAATTCGACCCGCGTAAGTACTTAGGTCCGGCTCGTGACAATATGGAAAAACTGTACAAGCACAAAATTATTAACGTGCTGGGTTCAGACAATAAATTGGCTGAATAATTAATTCATCCTATATAATAAGGTAAAGGCTGCTTTCGGAGGTGAAGGCAGCCTTTTACTTTATCCGTCATAAACGCTGAAGGGTTCTCAACTACTATAGGGTAATGAAGCATTTACCGCATAGTAGTTGCCCAACTACTGCATAGTAATGCACCCACTACTATGCAGTAGTCAATTCTGGTTTCTATACTGCAAAGGCGACAGCCCCGTATGCTTCTTGAAATAACGCCCAAAGAAGGACTGGTCCGGAAAGCAAAGCTGATTGGATATTTCCTGCACGCTTAAGTTCGTTGATTTCAATAACACTTTGATTTCCAGAATGACATGCTTGTCTATGATGCTTTTGGCGGTGGTGTTTGTCACATTCTGTATCACAGTAGATAAGTATCTGGGAGTGATAAACAACTTGTTGGCATAAAAAGAGACTTCACGCTGGGTGGTGCAATGCTTGTGTACCAACTGGATAAACCGCTTGAACAGCTCTTCCTGCCGGCTGATACCTTCGGGACGTTTCATGAGAAACAGGCGATGAGTCTTGTCGTAGATATCCAACAGGAAACTCTGGATATAATTCTTCAGGATTTGCTGGCGGAAACAGTTGTCCCGGTCGTGATAAAGGTCTTCAATGCCCGAAGCAAGCCCGTTGATGCTCCGCGTGCGCTCCTCAGGAAGGGTTACGCAAGGGTTCTCCTTGAGGAAACGGAAGAAGGAAAGGTCAAGGCGCGCCGTCACTTCTTGAAACAATATGCGCGAGAAAGCGATATATGAGATGGTGAAATCGGGGCTGATATTGGTGAAATTGACAATTGTGTCCGGCAGCAAAACTACTTGCGTATTAGGCGCCAGCTCATACTCCTGCAAATCAATCATGATATGCGCATGTCCCTCCCGGCAGAAAAGGATAGCCGTGTCTTCTAGCTTCATCAAACGGTTCGCCCAGCCGGCAAAGTGGCCGGTCCCCGATACAAAGGGCTCTTCATTAGTGGTGTGTAAAATTTCCATTCTTGTTCTTATTTTGACGCGAATTTAAATGTTTTTTTTGATATAATGAGTTGTTTGTTCCTGTTTTGAACATTTGTCGCTACGAATTGAACGCTTGGGGATGAGAAATTCCAACTACCTTTGCCCCGAATTTAAAAAGATTGGAATATGATGACATTGAACAAAAAATGGATGCGACTAATGGTATTGGTTGGTTGTGCTGCTTTGACAGCGTCGTGTAAACAGGCGCCTGTTGCACAAATGGAGGCGGAGTATGCGGTATTAAAGGTATCACCGTCGGACAAAGTTTTGTCTACTACTTATTCGGCTACGATCCGTGGCCGCCAGGATATTGATATTTATCCGCAAGTTTCCGGTTTCCTTACCCGGCTTTGTGTGGAGGAAGGACAGGCAGTGCGTAAAGGGCAAGTCTTATTTATTATTGACCAAGTGCCTTATAAGGCGGCATTGGAAACAGCTGTCGCCAATGTGGAATCGGCGAAAGCCGGACTGGCAACAGCACAGTTGACATACGATAGCAAGAAAGAATTGTTTGCAAAGAAAGTAGTTTCTGAATTTGATTTGAGGACGGCAGAAAACTCATGGCTTACTGCCAAGGCCCAGTTGGCCCAGGCGAAAGCGCAGGAGGTGAGTGCCCGCAATGACCTTTCGTATACAGAAGTGAAAAGTCCTTCGGATGGGGTGATTGGTACATTGCCTTATCGGGTAGGTACATTGGTTAGTGCCAGTTTGCCACAACCGTTGACTACGGTTTCTGATAATTCGGATATGTATGTCTACTTTTCGATGACTGAAAATCAATTGTTGGCTCTGACCCGTCAATATGGTTCCAAAGCAGAAGCGTTGAAAAATATGCCGGAAGTGGAACTGCAATTGAATGACAAGTCTATGTATGGCGAAAAGGGACGCATTGAAACCATCAGTGGGGTGGTAGACCGTAATACGGGTACCGCAAGTCTGCGTGCCGTATTCCCGAATAAGAATGGGTTGCTGTATAGCGGAACATCGGGAAATGTGATTCTTCCGGTTACGATGAAAGGAAGTTTGGTTATTCCTCAGGCTACCACTTTTGAAATTCAGGATATTACATACGTATATAAAGTCGTGGACGGCAAGACACAATCAGCTCCTGTCAGTGTGACCCGTGTAAATGGAGGACAGGAATATATCGTGAACGATGGATTGAAAGAGGGGGATGTCATTGTAGCGGAAGGCGTAGGTTTGCTGCGTGAAGGTACTCCCATTAAAGTAAAACAGAATTAAGAAAGACTATGAATTTAAGAACCTTTATAGAACGCCCCATCCTGTCGGCTGTTATTTCTATTTCGATAGTGGTAGTGGGTATCATCGGGCTGTTCACTTTGCCCGTCGAACAATATCCTGATATTGCTCCGCCTACCATTCAGGTAAGTACCTCTTATTTTGGTGCCAGTGCGGAAACTCTTCAGAAGAGTGTTATCGCTCCGTTGGAGGAAGCGATTAACGGTGTGGAAAATATGACTTATATGACTTCTACCGCTTCAAATGCCGGAGTTGTGGATATCACTGTGTATTTTAAACAAGGGACAGACCCCGATATGGCAGCGGTCAATGTGCAGAACCGTGTATCGAAGGCAACCGGACAGTTACCGGCAGAAGTAACGCAGGTGGGTGTGACTACCTCAAAGCGGCAGACCAGTATTTTGCAGATGTTCTCACTATATAGTCCGGATGATTCGTATGATGAGAAATTCTTGTCCAACTATATCAGTATTAACTTGAAACCTGCTATTCTTCGTATCCAGGGTGTGGGTGATATGATGATTATGGGGGGTGACTATAGTATGCGTATCTGGATGAAGCCTGACGTGATGGCCCAGTATAAATTGATTCCATCGGATGTGACCCAAGTGTTGGCTGAACAGAATATTGAATCGGCTACCGGTTCATTCGGAGAAAACTCTGATGAAACTTATCAATATACAATGAAGTATAAAGGGCGTCTGATTACTCCGGAAGAGTTTGGGGAAATTGTGATCCGGTCTTCGGATAATGGCGAAGTGTTGAAGCTGAAAGAAATTGCCGATATAGAGATGGGCGAGGAAAGCTATGCCTATCATGGGGCTATGAATGGTCATCCTGGTATTTCCTGTATGATTTTTCAGACGGCAGGATCGAATGCGACAGAAGTAAACAATAATATTGATGCCTTTTTGGAAGAAGCAAGGAAGGATCTGCCCAAAGGGGTGGAGATGGTTCAGGTTATGAGCTCCAATGACTTTTTGTATGCATCTATCCATGAGGTGATAAAAACCTTGTTCGAGGCCATTTTTTTGGTAATCTTAATTGTATATGTATTTTTGCAGGATATCCGTTCTACTATTATTCCGTTGGTGGGGATCATCGTGTCCTTGATTGGTACATTTGCTTTTATGTCCATAGCAGGATTCAGTATCAACCTGATTACCCTGTTTGCTTTGGTGTTGGTGATCGGTACGGTGGTGGATGATGCCATTGTTGTCGTCGAGGCGGTGCAGGCGCGTTTTGATGTGGGATATCGTTCTTCTTATATGGCTAGTATTGATGCGATGAAGGGGATTAGCAATGCGGTCATCTCTTCTTCGTTGGTATTTATGGCTGTGTTTATTCCGGTTTCGTTTATGAGTGGAACTTCGGGTACTTTCTATACTCAGTTTGGTTTGACTATGGCGGTTGCCGTAGGTATCTCTGCCGTCAATGCACTGACTTTGAGTCCGGCGCTGTGTGCTTTGTTCTTGAAACCGTATATCAATGAGGATGGAACGGAAAAAAACAATTTTGCAGCACGTTTCCGTAAAGCGTTCAATGCTGCTTTCGATGCAATGATTGAACGATATAAGAAAGGGGTATTGTTCTTTATCAAACGCAAATGGATGGTATGGACACTTCTTGCGGCCTCGGTAGTACTATTGGCTTTCTTGATGAATACAACTAAAACCAGTTTGGTGCCTGATGAAGACCAGGGGGTTGTATTTGTGAATGTCAGCACGGCGGCAGGTAGTTCATTGAAAACGACTAATGACGTAATGATGCGTATTGAAAAGCGCATGATGGATATTCCTCAGGTGCTGCATGTGCAGCGTGTGGCAGGTTATGGTCTGCTAGCCGGACAGGGTAACTCTTTTGGTATGTTGATTCTGAAACTGAAACCTTGGGATGAGCGTGAAGGAAAGGAAAATGATGTTCAGGCAGTAATCGGACAGGTATATGGCCGTACGGCAGACATCAAGGATGCCAGTATATTTGCTATTTCTCCGGGTATGATTCCGGGGTATGGTATGGGTAATGCGTTGGAACTCCATATGCAGGATAAACAAGGTGGTGATGTGGGCACTTTCTTCAATACCACTCAACAATATCTGGGTGCTCTGAACCAACGTCCCGAGATCGCGATGGCATACTCTACTTTTGATATCCGTTATCCGCAATGGACGGTAGAAGTGGATGCGTCCAAATGTAAGCGTGCCGGTATCACTCCGGATGCTGTGCTAAGCACATTGTCCGGCTATTATGGTGGGCAGTATGTTTCAAATTTTAATCGTTTCTCTAAAGTATATAAGGTTATGATTCAGGCAGATCCGAAGTATCGTGTGGATGAAAGCTCGTTGAATAATATCTTTGTGCGTATGTCTAATGGCGAGATGGCTCCTCTCAGCCAGTTTGTGACATTGACCCGCAGTTATGGGGCAGAATCGCTGAGCCGTTTCAATATGTTCAATTCTATTGCTGTAAATGCAATGCCTGCCGAAGGGTATAGTACCGGTGATGCCATCCGTGCCGTTCAGGAAACTGCCGTACAGGCACTTCCCAAAGGTTTTGGGTACGACTTTGGTGGTATTACCCGTGAAGAGACCGACCAGGGAGGTACTACCATTATCATCTTTGCTATCTGTTTCTTGATGATTTATCTGATTTTAAGTGCACTTTATGAAAGTTTCCTCATTCCGTTTGCGGTGTTGTTGTCTGTTCCGTTTGGGCTGATGGGTAGCTTCCTGTTTGCGAAGATGATGGGACTGGAGAACAATATTTATTTGCAGACCGGTTTGATTATGTTGATAGGTTTGCTTGCTAAGACTGCCATTTTGCTGACCGAGTACGCTACCGAGCGTCGTAAGGCAGGTATGAGCCTGACTTCCGCTGCACTTTCTGCCGCCAAAGCCCGCTTGCGTCCTATTCTGATGACGGCACTGACTATGATTTTCGGTCTGTTCCCGTTGATGGTTGCCAGTGGAGTAGGTGCTAATGGAAACAGTTCGCTGGGAACAGGTACTGTGGGTGGAATGGTGATCGGTACGCTGGCGTTGCTGTTTATTGTACCTTCTTTGTTTATCGTATTCCAATATTTACAGGAAAAGGTACGTCCTATTCAGTTTCAGCCGGCGGCCGATTGGCAGATTCAAGAGGAATGTGTAGAAGCAAAAGAAGAGAGACAACACCACATCGAAAGCAAAAACGAAGAGAAAAAATGAAAAAACAGATCATCACTCTGACTGTCGCAGCGCTCACACTGAGTAGCTGCGGCATATATACCCAATATAAACCTGCAACCGAAGTGCCCGATAATTTGTATGGGGAAGAGGTGGCAGTTGCTGATACCGTGGATAATATCGGCAATCTGAGCTGGCAGGAGATTTTTACAGATCCGCGGCTTCAGGAATTGATAGAGCAAGGCTTGCGGAACAATACGGATTTGCAGTCAGCACAATGGCGTGTGAAAGAGGCGGAAGCTGCTATGCTGTCAGCCAAATTGGCTTATCTGCCTTCTTTCGCTCTGTCACCTCAGGGGACAGCAAGTAGTTTTGACAAAGGAAAAGCTGTACAAACTTATACTTTACCGGTGGCGGCAAGTTGGGAAATTGATATTTTCGGCCGCATCCGTAATGCGAAACGCCAGGCGAAAGCATTGCTGGAACAGAGCCGTGACTATAAACAGGCTGTCCGGACACAGCTGATAGCCGGTATAGCTAATACTTACTATACCTTGCTGATGCTGGACAATCAGCTGGCCATTTCTGTCCGGACTGAAAAGTCCTGGAAAGAAACCGTAGATGCAACCCGTGCTCTGATGGAAGCCGGATTGGCAAATGAAGCTGCCGTTTCACAAATGGAAGCTACATATTATACTATATGTACTTCAGTTCTTGATCTGAAAGAACAAATTAACCAGGTAGAAAACAGTTTGTCGTTGTTGTTGGCTGAATCTCCTCATGCTATTGAGAGAACGGGCACATGGGACAGTTCTTATATGATGAAGGAACATTTCCCGGTAGGCATCCCTGTGCAAATGCTTGCCAACCGTCCCGATGTACGCAGTGCGGAGCGTTCGTTGGAAGCAGCTTTCTATGCCACAAATCAGGCTCGTTCCGCCTTTTATCCTTCTATTGTTTTAAGTGGAAGTGCGGGATGGACTAATTCAGCAGGAAGTATGATTGTCAATCCGGGCAAGTTCATTGCAACGGCTGTAGCTTCGTTGACCCAGCCACTGTTTAATAAAGGTGCGAACATAGCACAGCTAAAGATAGCTAAAGCTCAGCAAGAAGAAGCCAAACTGAGTTTTCAACAGGCTTTGTTGAATGCAGGAAGTGAAGTGAACGAGGCTTTGGTGAAATATCAGACGGCCCGTGATAAATCAGTTTATTATGATAAACAAATAAATTCATTAAATAAAGCTTTGGAAAGTACCTCTTTGCTGATGCAACATGGGAATACGACTTATCTGGAAGTTTTGACGGCTCAGCAGACTTTGCTTAATGCGGAGTTAACTCAGGTTGCTAACCGTTTTACTGAAATGCAAGGCGTAATCAATCTCTATCAGGCATTGGGTGGAGGTCGTGACTAATTTAGCATACTGTTATCTTCAACGTGTTGAAGAAAGAGAACGCTGCTCTCCGTGAGGAAAGCAGCGTTCTTTTATGGTTGTCAAGGTTCCACTATAACACAAACCGGATTGGATTCTTCATTGATTTCCTGTAAAAAGCTTAGCTTTCCTTCTTGGACAATTCCCGGATTTTTATCCATCCATTCGTCTATTTTCCCTATCTCCAATAAAGCGGCATACTCTCCTTCTTCTGTACAAGTGATGGGATAGAAAGGCATGAAATGCGTCAGGTCATCTGTCAGCCCCACATTGGCATCATTCATATAAGTAATATGTTTTTCTTTGTCGTAAATACCGTAGAAGGGTTTTCTCTTGTCGTATAATTCCTGTAGAGATATAAAGAAGAGATGTTTGGGAGTTTCCAGAATACCGGTTATAACGATGTAGTTGTCTGTATCCTCTTTTTGTCCCATTTTTTCAGCCGGGAAATGCCATTGCCCGGTATGGAAAGTGGTATGGACAGTAGCTTCGTGTCCTTTAATGTCGTAGATTGTGTCATTGAACGCTTTTCTGAAACGTATGCTGCCGTTGCTCAGCCAAAGTGAAGGCTGGTCTATAGGAAGAACAGTCATTGTTCCATCCTGATAATTTATATATATTAACCCTCCTATGTTGGCGTTGCCGGGTAATTGCTTGAATACGTTGATGCTGGATATCTGGTCCATGCCCATAGGATCACCCGGATTGGCAAATTCCGGCAATGAGTCTTTTACTTCTCCCTGTTCGTTGAAGTAAAGTAACGCACTTGTTTGCGGTTGTCCTATTCCTTCTCCATAATGAGCAAGAATAAGGGAGTCGGAAAAAGTAAAGTAAAGGGATGGGGAAATCTTTTGTGGTAGGTGTACTTGCCCTAGATAGTTACCTTTTGTATCGTATTTTACCAACTTGTCGGGTTGGCGATAAAAGTAGAGATGGTTGGTATGGGGGTGAATAAAGCAGCTGGCATTGCTGTAGCCTTGTGGATCTTCTCCTTTGTGCCCGATGCTGCCAAGATATTTTCCGGTTTGCTTGTTGAATGACAGGCATCGTCCGTTGGTAGAGACAAAGATATGGTCTTTAGATAACTTGATGGAATAGGAGTTGCCAATCAGGGATGAGTCTGTTGTTTCCAAAGGGATATAACGGATTTGTTTTCCCAATTGGGAGGTCTTTAATTCTGTGAGGTGTTCCAGACTTACGGCAATGTCAATTGCATTCGGGTCATTCGCTTTGTTTTGGGGAGTACAGGAGCCTAATAATAGGAGTAGGCCGCCCAGCATGATTTGCTTCTTCATAGTAGTATTGTTTTATGGAAGAAAAGAAGTTGTTTGCATGGGCAACTTCTTTTCTTTGTGTTTAAATGATGTTGTGTTTATTATCTTGCAGCAAAAAACAAGGAGTTTCCTGTAGCTATTCTTGCGGTAGCAATACCTTGTGCATCAGGAGTGACAGTCATGGAGGTTCCGTTTTGCAGGCTCAAAACAGCCGTTCCGTCTTCGTTCATTTTCACAAGTTCGAAGCTCTGTCCGTCGGCTACGGCATTCCATGTATTGTTTTCTTTGTTATAGACCAAATCTACAGATTTGTCTTCTCCTTTTTTGGTAATGGTATAACCGTTTTCGTTGGTTTTTACCAAGTATTCGCCATTTTCTCCTTGCACTGTTTTTACTTCACCGATAGAAGCTGTAGGGTTGGAACCGCTCCAGAATTCGATGGAATTTAAAACCAATGCGTCTGCCAGATAAGCAATTTCATAAACAGGGACAATATGGAAAGCGAGAAAGATAAGTTCGTTGACAAACTTGTTGCTTACCCCCTGGTTCCAGTCTTTCAAACTATTCCATAATCCGAAAGAACCGATGCATGATGAAAATAAGACGCTGCCACTCAACATGGCGCAAACAAGAAATGTTTTGCTTTTTTTCATGATCAATAAAGTTAAGTTTATAAAAAGTAATTTTATGACGATTTCCTACAATAAAACGATTTAATCGTCACGCAAAGATAGAACTTTTTTATGGAAAGAGGCTTCTCTACCTAAAAAACTGTATCTTTGTAAGCTGAACATGAAAAACTATTAATCAAAAATCTTATAAAAGAATGAAAGAACAAATTCAAAAAAAGCTCAATGACTCCAAGGTTCTTCGGTGGAGTGTGTTGGCGTTGGTGGCTTTCACCATGCTATGCGGTTATTTTTTGACCGATGTAATGTCCCCCTTAAAACCGATGCTTGAAAAGGAGCTGCTGTGGGATAGTCTGGATTATGGTATTTTTACCAGTGCATACGGTTGGTTCAATGTCTTTGCCTTTATGCTTATTATCGGTGGTATCATTTTGGATAAGATGGGAGTGCGCTTTACTGGTATGGGAGCATGCCTTTTGATGGTGTTGGGCTGTGGGTTAAAATATTATGCTATTTCTACTACATTTGCTGAGGGAAGCACTTTGCTTGGAATGAAAACCCAGGTAGGACTGGCTGCGTTGGGATATGCTATATTTGGTGTCGGTGTAGAGATTGCAGGCATCACGGTCTCAAAAATTATTGTGAAGTGGTTTAAAGGAAAAGAAATGGCTCTGGCCATGGGTATGGAGATGGCGACAGCCCGTTTAGGCACTATGCTGGCTTTGGCTGTTACGGTTCCTATCGCTACTTTCTTTGGTATTACTGATGATGAGGGTGTGTTCCATCCTAATATCCCTGCTCCATTGTTGCTGTGCCTTACTATGCTTTGTATTGGTACGGTAGCATTTTTTATTTATACTTTCTATGATAAGAAACTGGATGCTTCTTTAGAAGAAGAAGGGGCGGAACCTGAAGAGCCTTTCCGTATGAAAGATATTTGGTTGATTGTAACCAATAAAGGATTTTGGCTGATTGCGTTGCTGTGTGTGTTGTTTTATTCTGCCGTATTCCCTTTCTTGAAATATGCTACAGACCTGATGGTGCAGAAATATAATGTAGATCCGGAATTGGCGGGTACTATTCCTAGCCTGTTACCATTGGGAACTTTGTTCCTTACTCCGCTTTTCGGTAATGTGTACGATCGGATAGGCAAGGGAGCTACGCTGATGATCATCGGTTCTGTGCTGTTGATTTTTGTTCATACAATGTTTGCGTTACCTGTCTTGAATGTATGGTGGTTTGCCACTATCATTATGATTATATTGGGGATTGGCTTTTCTTTGGTGCCATCGGCTATGTGGCCCTCTGTTCCTAAAATTATTCCGGAAAAGCAGTTGGGTACAGCTTACGCTTTGATCTTCTGGGTACAAAACTGGGGGTTGATGGGTGTACCTGCTTTGATTGGTTTTGTCTTGAATGAGTATTGCAAAGGACCGGTAGTAGATGGAATGCAGACTTATGATTATACACTTCCCATGTGGATATTTGCAGGCTTTGGTGTGGCTGCATTGTTCTTTGCTTTGTGGCTGAAAGGTGAGAATAAGAAAAAGGGGTATGGATTGGAGGAACCAAATATTAAAAAATAATTGATTGTCTTTTAGTGAAAATGAGGGTGTCCAGTGTATTATGGATACCCTCATTTTGCTATGTAGGGGTGAGATGGAGCTTTAGTCTTTATCAATCTTCACAATTCCTCCAGTATTAGGATTAAAGATCACTCGTGTATTTACTTTTTTATTAAAAAGGTTATCTATCAGACATTCCGTTGTCCCAAATTGTGTAACAGGTAGTTCTCCGTCAAAATAACGTTTGTTTGGAGTGAATACGGTAACCTGAGCTTTTCCCGGAATATTGTAAATAACACCATCCGTCTTCTTTTTTTCTTTGCCTTTCGGATCCATCGGTGGCAATGTTTCTTGGTTGACGATGGAAATATAATAAGGTTCACCGGATAAATTATCGGCATCCAGCATCCCTAGTTTCTTTGAGAAACGGAAAGCTACTTTTTCTTTCATGTCCGCTTCTGGTTTTATGCGGATGGTAAATGATTTTTCTATGCGGTCTGTTGTGCCGGCAAACATTTGCATCATGGCTTGTTCCTGTTCATCCAGATTGTCCAGCATGAGTTTTAAAGCGGCTCCGTCTTTGGGCATATAATCTGCTTGCCCGCGGGTCAGGCTGTTTTTGCTTTCTCGTATATTGTAGATTTCTTTCGCCACCAACTCAGCCATTTTAGCGGTAGAACCGGCTATCAGAATCTCTTCGGTCATAAAACTGCGTGGGTCAATACGTTTTTTGGCCGTATCGGCAACTTTTGTCACAGGTGCTTTCTCTATAGGAGAGGTGGTGTTGATAGCCTTTATGATTCCTTCAGGAGTCAATTCTACCTGTGAGGCCGCACTTTTGTCTTTCAGTTTTACAGCGTATGCATTGTCCGGGTCAGGAATGCCTATGGAATTTACCTTGATACTGTTTATTTCCCAATGTTCTTCCGGTTGGGATGATATGCCTGTAAGGCGCAGATAGCGGTCGGCGTATTGGCAGAATTCTCCGGGCGTGTAGACAACTTTGGTTGCGGTGACTTGCAATTCTATTTCGGTCTTAGGCAAATAATAAACCACTCCTTCTCCCATGGTTCCGGGAGTATATGTACTGACATCTTGTGCGGTGCCGCTTAATGAAACCAGTAACCCTGCTGCGATTAATCCTTTTTTCATATTTCTATATTCTATCATATATGTAAGCAAATATAGCTATTCTTTTGTAAATCTGCCTTTTGTTTCTGTTAATTTCTTCCATGCTGCGGGTAATGCGTCAATAAGATCACTTGAGGTGGTTCCTATTTCTCCTTTTTCTTCCGCTGCAATGTCTCCTGCCAGACCATGTACGTAGACGCCCAGGCGGCATGCATCTTCTTGAGTATATCCTTGTGCCAATAAGGCTGCCAGAATACCGGTCAGCACATCACCGCTGCCGGCGGTTGCCATACCTGGATTCCCGGTGGGATTGAAATAACAATTTCCTTCGGGGGTGACAACTGTGCTCCATGATCCCTTTATAATGATATAGCTTTGCAGATAGGCTGCCAGTTCTTTCGTCTTTGTCAGCCGTTCGTAAGTATCCATGCATTTACCTATCAGTCGTTCCAGTTCCTTTAGATGGGGGGTGAGAATACAGCGCTTCGGCATCCGGCTGAGCCAGTTGCGGTGAGTGCCGAAAATATTAATGGCATCCGCATCCAGCACTAAAGGTACCGGACAACCTTGTATTTGTTCCATCATGGCCAACGCTGTATCTTCTTCTTGTCCCAACCCCGGACCGATGGCTATGGCTTGATAACGGTCTGTATCCACGGGCTCGGCAAAATAATGGTCGTGTATGTCTGTCTGTACAATGGCTTCGGGAACAGTGGTCTGAAGTAAATCATGGTTGTGGATAGGTACATGGACAGTCAGTAATCCCACTCCCGAACGCAGGCAGGCACGGGCAGATAAAATGGATGCTCCTGCCATGCCATAAGATCCTGCGATGAGCAGTGCATGGCCGAAAGCTCCCTTGTGGGCAAATCGTTTCCGCGGTTTGATGAGGCTGCGAATTTCTTCTTCCTCTGTGATATAGTAGGGACTTTGTGCTGTATCAATAAAGTCTTTTTTCAGTTGGATGTCCAATAGTTGCCATTCGCCTACAATGTCTTCGTTTTCGGGGAAAAGAAAGGATAACTTAGGTAGCTGAATGCTGAGAGTGACATCCGCGCGTATCATGTTTTGACGGATATTATAAGTGTTGTCCTCACACATTAATCCTGAAGGTACATCAATGGCTACTACCTGTGCCTTGGATGCATTAATATATTTCACTACGGCAGCAAATCCACCGTTCAGTGGTTTGTTGAGTCCGGAACCGAATAATCCGTCTACTACCAGATGCCTTTCTGTCAGGACTGGAGGATCAAATTGTGTGCTTACTTCAGTAAAGTACACCGAGCCGCATTCTTTTAACCGTTCAAGATTGGTCTGACATTCTTCCGACAGTTTTCCTTTGGTGTTAAACAGAAAGACTTCTACGTGATAGTTTTGCTTAGACAACATACGGGCTACGGCAAGCGCATCGCCCCCGTTATTTCCCGGTCCGGCGAATACTACAATATGGAAAGAAGTATCCCATCGGTGGGTAATGGCACGAGTCAGTTCTTCGGCTGCCCGTTCCATCAAATCAATGGAGGCAACCGGTTCTTTGGCAATCGTGTACTTGTCCAGCTCTTTTAGTTGGGTGCTCGAAATAATTTTCATGACAATCTCTTTTGTTTGAACGTACAAAGATAACACTATTTACAAAAAGAGGTTATGTGAATACTTCGATACTTGGAATAAAAATGTTATTTTTGCAGCAATTTAATAAAATAGCGGTTATGGATACCATTCAAATCAAAGATAAACGTTTCACTCCTTTCATTCCTGAAGAACGGATCTTAAAAGAAGTGGCACGGGTAGCGAGTGAGATTAATCGGGATTTAGAAGGAACTAATCCCTTGTTTTTAAGTGTATTGAACGGCGCATTCATGTTTGCTGCCGACTTGATGCGTAACCTTACCATTCCCAGTGAAATTTCTTTCGTGAAACTGGCCTCTTATGCAGGAACTTCTTCTACAGGAAAGGTAAAAGAGTTGGTAGGTTTGAATGATGATATTGAGGGTCGTACAGTGGTGATTGTGGAAGATATTGTGGATACCGGGGTGACAATGAAGCACTTGTTGGAAACATTACAAGCTAGAAAACCGAAAGAGATCCGTATCGCTACCTTGCTGCTGAAACCTGATAAATTGAAGGTGGAACTGGATATACATTATGTGGCCATGCGTATTCCTAATGATTTTATTGTGGGGTATGGTTTGGATTATGATGGCTTGGGACGTAACTATCGGGATATTTACACCGTAATGGAATGAAATTTGTACAACTAAATATAAAAATAAAAGGTAAAACAAGATGTTGAACATTGTAATTTTTGGAGCTCCGGGTTCTGGTAAGGGTACTCAGAGTGAACGTATTGTAGCGAAATTCGGTATTAATCACATTTCAACAGGGGATGTGCTTCGTGCTGAGATTAAGAAAGGTACAGAATTGGGAAAGACAGCCAAAGGATATATCGATCAGGGCCAGTTGCTGCCTGATGAATTGATTATTGATATTCTGGCAAGCACGCTGGATAGCTTTAAGGAAAGCAAAGGGGTTATTTTTGATGGATTTCCCAGAACCATCGCCCAGGCAGAAGCGTTGAAGAAAATGCTGGCCGAACGTGGACAGGAAGTATCTGTTATGTTGGACTTGGATGTACCCGAAGAAGAATTGATGACTCGCCTGATTAAGCGTGGACAGGAATCGGGACGTGCGGATGATAACGAGGAAACAATAAAGAAACGTTTGGTTGTTTATCACTCGCAGACGGCTCCGCTGATTGACTGGTACAAGAACGAAGGTAAATATCAGCACATTCACGGTTTGGGTACGATGGATGCTATTTTTGCCGACATTGTTGCTGCTGTTGAAAAATTATAATAATATGCTAATGTGCTGATGCAGCAGTCCGCCAATGTGTCAGTCTGCATAATGATACATGGAGTACAGTTTCGTTGGCACATTAGTAAATTGATAAATTAGTAAATTATTAATTATGGCTGAATCGAATTTTGTTGATTATGTGAAGATATATTGCCGCTCGGGTAAGGGCGGGCGAGGCTCTGCGCATATGCGTCGTGAGAAGTATGTACCCAATGGTGGCCCTGACGGTGGTGATGGCGGTAGAGGAGGTCATGTTATTTTGCGGGGAAACCGTAATTATTGGACATTGCTTCACCTGAAGTATGACCGCCACGTGTTTGCCACACACGGCGGCAATGGATCGAAGAACAAAAGCTTTGGTAAAGATGGTGAAGACAAAGTTATTGAAGTACCTTGTGGTACAGTGGTTTATAATGCTGAAACAGGTGAATATATCTGTGATATCACCGAACACGGACAAGAAATAATTCTGTTGAAAGGAGGACGTGGGGGATTGGGAAACTGGCACTTCCGTACAGCAACCCGTCAGGCGCCACGTTTTGCACAACCGGGAGAACCCATGCAGGAGCTGATGGTTATTTTGGAATTAAAACTGTTGGCTGATGTAGGTTTGGTAGGTTTTCCAAATGCAGGGAAATCCACTTTATTGTCTACCGTATCGGCGGCACGTCCTAAAATAGCCAATTATCCGTTTACTACGCTGGAGCCGAATTTGGGTATCGTGTCCTATCGCGAAGGAAAATCTTTTGTCATGGCGGATATTCCCGGAATTATTGAAGGGGCCAGTGAGGGAAAAGGACTGGGACTTCGTTTCCTGCGCCATATAGAACGCAACTCTTTGTTGCTCTTTATGGTACCGGGTGATACAGATGATATCCGTAAGGAATATGAAATCCTGCTGAATGAGTTGGCTACCTTCAACCCGGAAATGTTGGATAAACAACGTGTGCTTGCCATTACCAAAAGTGACATGTTGGATGAAGAACTGATTGCCATGTTGGAGCCGACATTGCCGGATAATGTTCCGCATATCTTTATCTCGTCGGTAACTGGCTTGGGGATACAGCAGCTGAAGGATATTTTATGGACAGAATTGAATAAGGACAGCAATAAGTTGGAAGGTGTCCGTACGGAAACAATTGTTCATCGCGCCAAAGATGTTGCCAAACTGCAGGAAGAGTTGAAAGACATGGGTGAGGATGAGGACTTTGAATATGAATATGAAGAAGATGCCGATGATGACTTCGATTATGAATATGAAGATGAGAATTGGGACGAAGAAGAGGAAAAGAAATGAAACGGCTGACATCAGATAATAAAATGTTGGGATATGAGCTGATGAAGGCATATCCCAACATTTCTTGTTTTTCTACCACCCGTCACGGAGGTTGTAGTAAGGGAAACTACGCTTCGTTCAATTGTAACGGATATTGCGGGGACGAGGCAGAAGATGTGAACCGCAACCGGGAATTGCTGCGTAGCTTGTTACCCGGGGAATCGGTAGAACTCGTAATTCCGCATCAGACCCATAGTGACCATGTGAAAGTTGTGGATACTATTCAGGTAAATACTGAATTGGAAGGAGTGGATGCATTGGTAACAGACATTCCCGGTTATTGCTTGTGTGTATCTACGGCCGATTGTGTTCCTGTTTTATTATATGATACCCGAAAGAAGGTAGTGGCTGCCATTCATGCCGGATGGCGTGGTACGGTGGCCCGGATTGTGGAGAAGACAGTTTCAGTCATGGGTAACCAATACGGCTCGCAAGGGAAAGATCTCATTGCTTGCATCGGTCCCAGTATTTCATTGGAGGCTTTTGAAGTAGGGGATGAAGTTTATCAAGCTTTTTGTGAGGCGGGGTTTGATATGAATCAGATTGCCCGTAAAGAAGCAAAATGGCATATTGATTTGTGGGAAGCCAACCGTCAGCAATTGTTGGCATACGGTGTGAAGCCTGAACATATTGAGATATCCGGCATTTGTACGTATCATAATAACGATGATTTCTTTTCGGCCCGCCGGCAAGGAATCCGGTCGGGAAGGATATTATCGGGCATTCTTTTAGGTGTCTGAGGAATACGCTCGTTGGAATAACGCAGTATAAAAATAAATATGGAAATAAAAGTATCGGAAGAAATAAAGAAAGCCTGTCCGCAGTTTGCCGGTATAGCCATCCGTGCTACGGTAGAGAACACTGCTTATAGCGAATCTTTGTGGAAAAAGATAGACGAGTTCACTATACGCTATCGTGAAATGTACACTACGGATTCCATTAAGGATATGGTTACGATTCATGCCACTCGGGAGGCTTATAAGAAATGTGGGAAAGACCCTAGCCGTTATCGTCCTTCGGGGGAAGCGCTCTGCCGTAGAATCCTGCGTGGAATTTCCTTGTATCAGATAGATACTTTGGTAGATCTTATTAACTTGGTATCTATTCGTTACGGATATTCCATCGGTGGCTTTGATGCGGATAAAATACAAGGAGATACATTGGTGTTGGGTATCGGTAAATCCGGAGAGCCTTATGAAGGGATAGGACGTGGAGAGTTGAATATAGAAGGAATGCCTGTTTACAGAGATGCTATGGGCGGAATCGGTACGCCGACCAGTGATAACGAGCGTACTAAACTGGAGGCAGGAACTACGCATCTGCTGACTATTATTAATGGATATAGCGGCAAGGAAGGTTTGCAGGAAGCGGCAGATTATATGTTGGAGCTCTTGAAAGAGTTTGCAGCGTCCAAGGATGAAGAATTAATTTATTTTTAAAATGAGATAATGAAAAGCACACAATTACTATTTTTATTGTTCATAAGTGTGGCGGCATGGGCTGGGGGGCCGGCCAAGAGTAATTTTACCGCAATGGAAGTAAACCATATCAGAGTCAAGACTCCCGGGCTTTTTAACGGGCGCAAAAGTTTCTCCATTCATCTGGATAGTATAAAAGAGAATGAATATTGTTTTCCTCTTCCCGGTGGTAAAGTGATTTCTGCATACGGAGCCCGCCGGGGGCACAGTGGAACGGATATAAAGACTAAGGCCAATGATACTATCCGTTGTGCGTTTGATGGAATAGTACGTATGGCAAAAACATACGCTGCTTATGGAAATGTAGTTGTTGTGCGTCATGATAATGGATTGGAAAGTATTTATAGTCATAATTCCCGGAATTTGGTAAAATCCGGAGATATCGTGAAGGCCGGTGATGCAGTAGGATTGACAGGCAGAACCGGACGTGCCACTACTGAACACCTTCATCTGGAATTCCGGATAGATGGACAACATTTCAATCCGAATCTGATTTTTGATATGAAAGACCGTACTTTGCACAAAACGGAAATTGTTTGTACCAAAGCCGGCAATAGAGTGATAGTAAAACAGAATTTAACACCTAAAAAATAGACGATGGACATAGAAAAAGCAATCACCGAAGGAATTGTATTCAAAGGTGGTAAATCTCCTAGTGGTAAGCAAGAAGATAAAGTGAAGACCAAGGCTAAAAAGAAAAGCTATATAACAGGGTTGCATGGGTCGGGAGCTGCCAAGATGAAAGCTGAGTTTCGTAAAAAACGTGCTAACAGACATAAGAATAAATAGGAATGTAGATTGAATTTAATATTCAGTACTTTATTAATAATTAAACAATTATCCTCTCCTTTGTTTTGGAATTATTCGTTTTTATATAAAATATGTTGTAAAACATAGAATAAACTGTACCTTTGCAATGTAAAACACAAAGAAGGCAAACCTCTTCGGCGTGGATTAATAGGTAAAAAGTTTAATTTAAAAATGACAAAAGAGATGAAAAAGATTGTATTGTCTGTTATTGTAGCATTGATTGCTATTACTGCAAATGCGCAGGTGTATGTAGGTGGAACATTTGGAGTAGGTTCTGATAAAGTGGAAACAGAAGGAACAGAAGTTAAGAATACTACTTTCAAGATTCTGCCGGAGGTCGGTTATGAACTAAATGAAGATTGGTCTGTCGGTACAGTAGTCGGTTATGAATATAATAAAAGCGGTGATGTGAAAACTAATACTTTCACTATTGCTCCTTATGCGCGTTATTTCTTTTTGAATAGTGATGTAGTCCGATTATTTGCCGATGGCGGATTTGGCTTTTCTACTTCAAAAACGAAGGGGAATGACGCTTTGAATTCGTGGAATATTGGTATTAAACCGGGTATTGCCATCAAATTGTCTGATCATTTTTGTCTGGTTGCCAAGTATGGTTTTCTTGGATATTCCAAAAAAGAGAATCATGGATATGAGAGTGAAAATGTTGGTATAGATTTTGATACAGATGAGTTAAACTTTGGCTTTCATTATATATTCTAATCATATATAAATGTATCTGATAATCAGGAATCATATAACTATATAATAGTTTGGTGAGCGGAATTTTTCATTTTATGAAAGATTCCGCTTATTTTCTTTACACATTAGGACTGGTTTCCAAAATAAAGCTTATATTTGTGAATGTAATGACGGTACAAAGGAATTGGGAACTGAAATTTATTATTAACTAAAAACAAACAGTCATGAAAAAACTAGCCTTTTTTATTTTATTGTCATTGGTTACACTAGGTGTCTCTGCACAATCAAATCTGAAATGGAATGTGAATGCGGGTATTGGTATGTCAAACTGGTATGGTGATGATACGGATGGTACAGATGCTAAATTTGCTTATAAAGTGGGTATAGGTTTGGAGGTACCTTTTGCTAATACTAATATATGGTCTTTCCAGACAGGTTTGAACTTTATTTCTAAAGGTGTGAAAGGTGATGGAGTAACTGACGCCTGGGACGTGGTTGATGTGACGATCAACCAGCTTTATTTGGAACTGCCTTTGATGGTTGGTGCTCGGATACATACGGCCAGCAATTTTGATCTTCTTTTCAAAGGTGGTCCGTATTTGGCTTATGGAGTTGGCGGAAAAACTAAAATAGATGGTGTATCCGAGAAGGCTGATACTTTCGGTGATGATGGTTTAAAAAGGTTTGATGCCGGTTTGGGGTTAGGAGTTGCTTTTGAATTTGGCAACATAGTTGTAGGTGTTGAAACTGGCACAAGTTTTACTAAAGTAGCTAGTGGTGTTAGTGCTCATAACCTTTCTGCATTGGCCACTATTGGTTATAAATTCTGACCACAGATATAATCTTACCTTTAAATATATAAAGAACGGCTGTTTCTCTTTTAGAAAGAAGCAGCCATTTTTTTTAGATGAAGCGTGGTTTATGAAATAAAAGCTATATTTGCAGATTATGATTAAAGACACAATTTTTTAGGGATATGGCATTAATAGATAAGGTAAGAGTGATAAAACTACTTCTTTTTGCACTGTTTATGATGGTAAGCATGGTGACTCCGGCTCAGAGTCAGGTGGATTGGAGTATAAAGGCCGGTATAGGCATGGCAAATATTATAGGTGATAATATGGGATCTCCTAAAGTAAAACTGGCGTATAAATTAGGCATTGGCTTGGAGTGCCCTTTTGATAAGATCTGGTCTTTACAAACAGGCGTTTCGTTTGTTTCCAAAGGCACTAATCATACGATTGTTGAAACAGATGGAATTTCGGCTCAGGCTAAAGTAAATGCATCCTATTTGGAGTTGCCTGTAATGGTGGCAGCCCGGTTTGCAATGGATCGGAATACTTATATACTTGTTGCGGCAGGTCCCTATGGCGCATGGGGGATTGGTGGCAAAACCAAGGCTTTAGGGTATAGCTGGTCATCATCGTCTACACCGGATTGGAATACTGGAAATGTGGTTGAAATAAATACTTTTGGCAAAGATGGACTTGATCTGCGTCGTTTCGATTATGGAGTGGCGATAGGTTTATCGGTGGAATACCGGCATTATGTGATAGGAGTGGAAGGACGATTAGGGCTGTGCAAACTTCAAAAAGAACTTCAAGGGAAGAATATTACCGGTTTTGTAACAGCGGGATATAAATTTTAAGACGATTTTTTATATGGATTGTAAACACGGATCTTACAGGCTAAGTATGGTTTGCTTTTTATCTGTAAATCCGTGTTGCAATTTGCACTGAGTATGAATAATTAATGATGGAATAAACGAACACCAGTGAATGCCATGGTGATGCCGTATTTGTCACAAGTGTCAATTACATGGTCATCACGTACAGAGCCTCCGGCTTGTGCTATGTATTCCACTCCGCTCTTATGCGCACGTTCTATATTGTCACCAAATGGGAAGAAAGCATCCGAACCCAATGATACCCCCTTCATGGTATCCAGCCACGCGCGCTTTTCTTCGCGAGTCAGCACTTCCGGTTTTTTTGTGAAGAATTGTTGCCAGATGCCGTCAGCCAGAACATCTTCATGATCGTCACTGATATAGACATCAATTGTATTATCACGATCTGCACGGCGGATTTTTTCTACCCACGGCAGATTCATTACTTTAGGATGTTGGCGCAAATACCATATATCCGCTTTATTACCGGCAAGACGTGTACAGTGGATGCGGCTTTGCTGGCCGGCACCGATGCCGATAGCCTGCCCGTCTTTTACATAACAAACAGAATTACTTTGTGTATATTTTAAGGTGATAAGGGCAATAATCAAATCGCGTTTTGCTTCGTCTGGAAAATGCTGGCTTTTAGTTGGAATATGAGTCAGCAGGCTTTCGTCCAGTCTGATTTCGTTGCGGCCCTGTTCAAAAGTAATGCCGAATACATCTTTGTGTTCAATAGGTGCAGGGCGGTAAGCTGGGTCTATTTTAATTACATTGTATGTTCCCTTGCGTTTGTTTTTCAGGATTTCCAGCGCTTCCGGTGTGTAATCGGGAGCTATGACGCCGTCTGAAACTTCACGGTTGATGAGGCGCGCGGTAGCTTCGTCGCAAGTATCGCTCAATGCGATAAAGTCTCCGTAAGAAGACATGCGGTCAGCGCCACGAGCACGGGCATATGCGGTAGCCAATGGGGTAAGTGGCAAGTCATTCACAAAATAAATTTTCTTCAAGGTGTCATTCAACTCGATTCCTACTGCGGCTCCTGCCGGACTGACATGCTTGAAGGAGGCTGCTGCGGGTAGTCCGGTAGCTTCTTTCAATTCTTTGACCAGTTGCCAGCTGTTGAAAGCGTCCAGAAAATTGATGTATCCGGGACGTCCGTTCAATACTTCGATAGGCAATTCCCCTTCTTGCATGAAGATGCGTGACGGTTTTTGGTTGGGATTGCATCCGTACTTTAATTCTAATTCCTTTGCCATAGTTTTATAATATTTCGGTTTATAGATTTTCAATGTGTGGCAAAGGTACAAAATAAATGGGGAAGACAGGTTATAAGAACTGTTTTTGGTTGCAGGCAACATGCTCGGGTGTTATTTTGGGGAAGTTGGAATGTGAGATAGGAATTGCTTTGCAATATGAAAATATATTTAAATTTTCTTTAAAAAGAACTTTCAAAAGAATACGGAACAACAGTTAAACAGGAACTAAGTTTCATTTCTTTATTCGGAATTTTGGGTTTGTCGGACTTTGGTGGGGAAGTATGATCCGAGCTTGATGCGACTGTTTTTCTATTTTTTCTCCTACAGTTTTTCCCCAGTGTTTGCGGAGTCAGCACTTTTGAGAGCTCTATGGTTTGTGTTTCGTAAC
>NZ_JAVHZY010000020.1:0-82589 GCF_031119655.1 Phocaeicola sp. GP0067 | reverse complement strand
ATGATAAGGCGGTGGACCGTTATAACGTGAGCCGTATTGTGGAAAATGATATCCGTGAACAGGCTGTCGCGGAAGGACGTTTGGAGGGACGTTTGGAGATCGCCCGTAAACTGAAAGAGAACGGTTTTTCCATTGCGGATATTGTCCGGATTGCCGGACTTTCGCCAGAAGAAATTGATAAGCTGTAACGGCGTGTACGAATTTCTTTATAAAGCAGTGCTCATTCGGGAAAAAGACTTTTTTCAGAATGCTACAGCAAAAAATGATAATGAATGGTGAAGTGATATAAGTATCATGATAAAGCATTGAAAAATGTATGAGCAATAAAATATATCCCATCGGAATCTAGAATTTCGAGAAAATCCGTCAGGACGGTTATTTCTATATTGATAAAACGGCCTGGGTGTACCAGATGGTAAAGACCGGAAGTTACTACTTCCTGAGCCGTCCGCGACGTTTCGGAAAGAGCCTGCTCATCTCTACCTTGGAAGCTTACTTTCAAGGTAAGAAGGAGTTGTTTGAAGGTCTGGCGATGGAGAAGCTGGAAAAGGACTGGATCAGATATCCTGTTCTGCATCTGGATCTGAACATCGAGAAGTATGATACTCCGGAGAGTCTGGATAAGATTTTGCATGATAATCTGGATGCCGAACTGCATGAGTTTGCTGAAGCGAGAGGAGTGTCATACGACAAGCTTTGTGACGATTTGAAAGCATATTATGACGGCTATCACTTTACACATCATTCTATCGGCATGTACAATCCGTTTAGTTTGCTCAATACGTTCAAATATAAGGAATTCGGCAGTTATTGGTTCGAGACGGGTACTCCTACCTATCTGGTGAAACTGCTGAAGAAGCATCATTACGACTTGGAACGGATGGCCCACGAGGAAACGGACTCCCAGGTGCTGAACAGTATAGATTCGGAATCCACCAATCCCATTCCGGTGCTCTATCAGAGCGGATACCTCACTATAAAGGGATATGATGAAGAATTTGGAATGTACCGTTTAGGTTTTCCGAACCGGGAAGTGGAAGAGGGGTTTGTACGTTTCCTGCTCCCTTTTTACGCGAACGTAAATAAGGTGGAATCTCCCTTTGAGATTCAGAAATTTGTCCGTGAGGTGCGTTTCGGTGATTATGACTCCTTCTTCCGCCGTCTGCAAAGTTTCTTTGCGAATACTACCTACGAAGTGATCCGCGAACAGGAACTGCATTACGAGAATGTGCTTTTCATCGTATTCAAGCTTGTCGGCTTCTATACCCAAGTGGAATATCATACGAGTAAAGGACGCATTGACCTTGTCCTGCAGGCTGACAAGCTTATCTATGTGATGGAATTCAAGCTGGACGGCACGGCCGAGGAGGCTTTGCAACAGATTCATGACAAGCATTACGCGCTTCCCTTTGCTTCGGACGGACGGAAGCTCTTTTAAATAGGGGTGAACTTCAGTGCTGAAACCCGCAATATCGAAAAGTGAATAGTAGAAGAATGAAATGTAGAAAGGAAACAGAGTCCGAAGAAAAGAGGTGCACACTGCTGCAATATCCGGTGAAACTTGGTACAAGATCCGCGGAATCTTGTACCAAAGTTTTTGTAATCTTGTGGCGGGTGACGGCTAGTTCCTTTGAACATTGTAAAGATAACTTCACGTCCGTGCGGTGTGATCTCTTCTGACCCCTTGGCGGATTGCAGGGAGTTTACGGGGACACGGGGACAGTGGGGACACCCCCTTTTTTCCTCACACACGCATGCGTGTACCTATAAAGGGAGGATAAGTGGGGTGATATATTCCCTTACCGTCCACACTTACCGATACTTCTTATTTGGTGAAACGTTTGAGTCTGATGAGGACGGTGCTTTCGGTTACTCTCCCTGTCGTGCGTTTTTTTTCAGAAGTTCCAGCCGGACATAATCCTGTGGGAAGGCAGGGGAAAGATGATTTTCCCACCTAATTATATCGCGCGTGCGTGTGTGAGAAATTGGGGTCTGTCCCTGCTGTCCCCACTGTCCCTGCTTGGGAGAGCCGGTATGAACTGCCATCTTTAAATTCTCAATTTTTAATCTCCCTCCGTATCAACCTTTCCTCGTCCTACGAGAGGAAACAAGCTCGTACCGGCTCCTTGCCGGAACGTTCCACGCCTTTGCCGGGATGATTTTTCTTATTATCCGCACTGTTGCTGTGGAAACCATAGACCGCTTGTACGTAGTTCATCGCCCCATGGGGATTTTATTGCCGGTGGTGTTTTCCTATGGCGGTGTGGAATTGCTGAGGGTAGGGGAGACTTTCCATAGCCGTACAAAAAAAGCATACGCTTCCATGAACGGGCTGCATAAAGACAGCATCTGCTTTTATGAATATTACTTGAAGATACCGGATTATCGCGTACCGAAGTCCTGCAAGCTGGTGGATTCCGTATGGTCCACGGTGTTTGATGTGTTCGCCTGCTTGTTGGCAGGGGATGACGAGGAAGTTTATTGGTGCTGCGGCCGTCTGGCCGACCGGAGCATCGTGGTGATGGACGGGGCAGGAAGGTATTACCATGTGGTAAAAGGAAAGAGGAAGCGGTACATTGCCGCTAACCTTCCCGAACCCGGTGAGCAGGACTTCGACACGGCTGTAAAGAAGCTGAAAGAGGAAGCCGGACAGCGGGCGGAGGAAACGGACCGGCAGAAGAGAAGGAACGAGGAAGCGAAAAGGCGGAAGAGGCTGGAGGAGATAAGAGATGCCCTTCCGTACCGTATGGGCATGAAATGGGGCTTGAAACTGGGGGAATGTATCATCGTTCCTCCCAAATACAGAAAGATTCTTCCTCCTGTGGGCGTTTATTGTGCTTTTGAAGAGAGTGCCTGCCGGTGGGGGGTGATGGCACTGGACGGGAAAGTGATGGTGGAAGCCCGCTACCAGGAGGTGGATATAGAAAACAACGGCACGGTACACCTGACCGTCATTCCCGGCAAAGTGAAGACCGTCAAACTGTAAGTGTTTCCGGAATGAAACACAAATGACGCGAATGACATAAATTAAAAATCAAGATAAATTTATGCCATTCGCGTCATTTGTGTTCTAAAAAAAAAGTGAGCATCTGCCTGAGTTTGCACATACATTCAGAAAGGTTTCTATTATTACAGAATTTTTTCCATAATAAGCACCATTTCTTTCTTTTTTCACATTTTTTTTCTGTACTTTTGCGCTCAAATTTAAAAACCATTTTTTATAACCCAATATGGCAAATGTGATTAAATTACACAAAGGCTTGAACATCAACCTGAAAGGGAAACCTGCTCAGGAGTTCTTTGACGTGAAGCAGCCGGACATCTATGCGATAGTGCCCGATGATTTTCATGGCGTGACTCCTAAAGTCGTGGTCAAGGAACAGGAATATGTGACGGCCGGGGGAACATTGTTTGTTGACAAGAACCACCCCGAAGTGAAGTTCGTATCTCCGGTAAGCGGTGTCGTTACCAGCGTGGAGAGAGGCGAACGTCGTAAAGTCTTAAGCATCTCCATTGCAGCTGCAAAGGAGCAAGACTACGAAGAGTTTGGAAAGAAGGATGTTTCGACTCTGACAGGCGAGCAGGTAAAAGCCGCCCTGCTGGAAGCCGGACTTTTTTCATTCATTATCCAGCGCCCCTACATCGTGGTGGCTGATCCGAATGCCAAGCCGAAAGGCATCTTCGTTTCTGCATTTGACACTAACCCATTGGCTGCTGATTTCGAATTTGTTCTGAAAGGCCAGGAAAAAGATTTCCAGACTGGTCTGGACGCACTGGCAAAGATGGCAAAGACGTATCTGAATATCAGCGTAGAGCAGAAGAGCCCTGCACTGACCAACGCCAAAAATGTAACTGTAACTGCCTTCGACGGTCCTAACCCCGCCGGAAATGTAGGCGTTCAGATTAACCACATCAGTCCTATCAACAAAGGCGAAACTGTTTGGACGCTCCGTGCGGAAGAAGTGATCTTCATCGGACGCCTGTTCAACACAGGTCGCGTAGACCTTACCCGTACTATCGCCCTGACCGGTTCGGAAGTGAAGAAACCGGCTTATTGCAAGCTGAAAGTAGGAGCCTTGCTGACAGATATTTTTGCAGGACGTGTGAACGGAGGTAAAAACTTACGCTACATTAACGGTAACGTGCTGACCGGAACTTTGGTGAAACCAAACGGATTCCTGGGTGCGCACGCTACAAGTCTTACTGTGATTCCCGAAGGGGATGACCGGCACGAATTCCTGGGCTTTATCATGCCGCGTACCGATCAGTACAGTGCCAACCGCAGTTATTTCAGCTGGTTGTGCGGTAACAAGGAATACACACTGGATGCCCGTATCAAAGGTGGCGAACGCCACATGATCATGTCCGGCGAGTATGACAAAGTATTCCCGATGAGCATTTTCCCCGAATATTTAATTAAAGCTATCATTGCCGGCGATATTGACCGCATGGAAGCACTTGGTATTTACGAAGTGGCTCCCGAAGACTTCGCTGTATGTGAATTCGTTGACTCTTCCAAATTGGAATTGCAACGCATCGTGCGTCAGGGCTTGGACATGCTTCGCAAGGAAATGTGCTAAATAATTAAAAACTAAGAATTAAAAGTTAATGAAAGCGTTAAGAAATTATCTCGACAAGATAAAGCCAAACTTTGAAGAGGGCGGCAAACTCCACGCGTTTCGTTCGGTGTTCGACGGTTTCGAAACATTCTTGTTCGTACCCAACAGCACTTCGAAAACAGGAGTTCACATTCATGATGCGATTGACAGCAAGCGTATCATGTCAATGGTGGTTATTGCGTTGATACCGGCCCTGTTGTTCGGTATGTACAACGTAGGTTACCAGCACTTCTTGGCTGTAGGCCAGGAGGCAGGTTTCTTTGAAAAGTTCATTTATGGTTTCCTGGCTGTTCTGCCTAAGATTATCGTATCATACGTAGTCGGTCTGGGAATCGAATTTGTGGTGGCACAATGGAAGAACGAAGAAATTCAGGAAGGTTTCCTGGTATCCGGTCTGTTGATCCCGATGATCGTTCCTGTGGAATGTCCGTTGTGGATTCTGGCTGTCGCTACAGCATTCTCTGTTATCTTCGCTAAGGAAGTATTCGGCGGTACAGGTATGAATATCTTCAACCCTGCATTGATTACCCGTGCTTTCTTGTTCTTCGCTTATCCTACCAAAATGTCCGGTGATGCCGTTTGGGTAAGCACTGACAGCATTTTCGGTATCGGTGGCGGACAGGTAGTGGACGGTTTTACCGGCGCTACGATGTTGGGACAGGCTGCTACAGCCGCTCCGGGTGCAAGCGAACTGATTAATGTGAACGGTACTCCCGCTACCATGTGGGATATGGTTGTAGGTTTGATTCCGGGTTCTATCGGTGAAACCAGCGTTATCGCTATCGCACTGGGTGCCATCATCCTGTTGTGGACAGGCGTGGCAAGTTGGAAGACCATGTTCTCTGTCTTTGCCGGTGGTATCGTGATGGGATTGATCTTCAATGTATTCGGCTCTACAGATAACATGATGGCTCAGTTGCCTTGGTACGAACACATCGTATTGGGCGGTTTCTGCTTCGGCGCCGTGTTCATGGCTACCGACCCTGTGACTTCCGCACGTACGGAAAAGGGTAAGTTCATCTACGGCTTCCTGATCGGTGTGATGGCTATCGTTATCCGTGTGTTGAATCCGGGTTATCCCGAAGGTATGATGCTTGCCATCCTGCTGATGAACATCTTCGCTCCGCTGATTGACTACTGTATCGTACAGAAGAACATCACAGCCCGCGAAAACAGATTAAAATCAACTAACAACTAAAATATCGGACATTATGAATACTAATAGTAATAGTTATACTATCATCTATGCTTCGATAATGGTTGTTATCGTAGCATTCCTGTTGGCATTCGTGTCTTCTTCTCTGAAAGAAAAACAGTACCAGAATGTAGAACAGGACACAAAGAAACAAATTCTGGCAGCTTTGAACGTTTATGACGTAAAAGATGTGAATGCAGAATATGATAAATATGTGAAAGAAGACGATTTGATGCAGGCAGACGGTTCTTTGGTAAAGAACGATGCTGCTTTCCAGACTTCTTATAAAGGTGAAATCGCTAACGGACGTCTTCATGTATTCGTTTGCGACGTGGATGGTCAGACCAAATATGTGCTGCCTATTTATGGTGCCGGTCTTTGGGGACCTATCTGGGGATACATCGCATTGAATGATGACAAAGACACTGTATATGGCGTTTACTTCTCTCATCAAGGAGAAACTCCGGGTCTGGGTGCAGAAATCACCACTACTAAGTTCCAGGATCAGTTCTTGGGCAAACATGTAATGGAAAACGGTACTGTAGCTTTGGGTGTTGAAAAACACGGCAAGGTGGCAAAACCCGATTATCAGGTAGACGGTATCTCAGGTGGTACTATCACTTCTAAGGGTGTAGATGCGATGATTAAGGATTGCCTGAGCATGTACAATTCATTTTTAACTAATAAATAAGAGGAGGGTAAATAGAATATGAGCGCATTATTTTCTAAAAAGAATAGAGAAGTTCTTTTAACTCCGCTGGGTTTGAATAACCCTGTCACCGTACAGGTGCTCGGTATCTGTTCTGCACTGGCTGTAACGGCTCAGCTGGAACCGGCTATCGTGATGGGTCTTTCCGTAACCATTATTACAGCCTTCTCGAACTTCGTTATCTCCTTGTTGCGTAACACCATTCCCAACCGTATCCGTATCATTGTTCAGTTGGTGGTTGTTGCCGCATTGGTAACTATCGTTAGTGAAATTTTGAAAGCGTTCGCATACGATGTAAGTGTGCAGCTTTCTGTATATGTAGGTTTGATTATTACAAACTGTATCCTGATGGGACGTCTGGAAGCGTTTGCTATGATGAACGGTCCTTGGGAATCATTCCTGGATGGTATCGGTAACGGATTGGGTTATGCCAAAATCCTGATTATCGTGGCATTCTTCCGTGAACTGCTGGGTGCCGGTACATTGTTTGGCTTCCAGGTTATCCCGCAGGCTGTTTATGACTTGGGCTACCTGAACAACGGCTTGATGCTGATGCCTCCTATGGCGTTGATTATCTGTGCTTGTATCATTTGGTACCAACGTGCAAAACACAAAGAATTGCAGGAAAGTAATAATTAATCCCCGTTATAAAACGAAAAGAATATGGAATATTTAAGTTTGTTTGTAAAGTCCATCTTTGTGGACAATATGATTTTCGCATACTTCCTGGGGATGTGTTCTTACCTGGCAGTATCGAAAAACGTAAAGACAGCCGTAGGTCTGGGTGCAGCCGTTACTTTCGTGTTGATTGTAACTCTGCCGGTGAACTATTTGCTGGAAAATTACGTACTGGCACCTAATGCGCTGATTGATGGAGTAGACCTCAGCTTCTTGAGCTTTATCCTGTTTATTGCCGTTATTGCCGGTATCGTTCAGTTGGTGGAAATGGCGGTTGAACGTTTCAGCCCGTCGCTCTATGCTTCATTGGGTATCTTCCTTCCGCTGATTGCTGTAAACTGTGCCATCATGGGTGCTTCATTGTTTATGCAGCAACGTCATTTCATCAACATTGGCGAGGCAACCACTTACGCTTTGGGCTCAGGTATCGGTTGGGCACTGGCTATTATCGGCTTGGCTGCCATCCGTGAAAAAATGGCTTACTCTGATGTTCCCGCTCCTTTGAAAGGTCTGGGTATCACTTTCATCACTGTAGGTTTGATGGCAATGGCATTTATGTGTTTCTCTGGTTTGAAAATCTAAAAGGAAAGGAATAAGACAATGGATATGAATTTAATATTAGCTAGTATTGGAGTATTCCTTGGAATTATCCTTCTGCTCGTTGTTATTTTGCTGGTAGCTAAGCAGTATCTTACTCCGAGCGGCAAAGTAAAGATAACTATCAATGGAGAGAAAGAACTGGAAGTAGAACAAGGTTCAACTTTGCTGAACACCCTGTCTGTCAATGGCATCTACCTGTCATCGGCTTGTGGTGGTAAAGGTTCTTGCGGTCAATGTAAATGCCAGGTTGTAGAAGGCGGTGGTGAGATTCTTCCTTCTGAAAAGGGACATTTCAGCCGTAAACAACAACAGGATCATTGGCGTCTGGGTTGCCAGGTGAAAGTAAAAGGTGACCTGGGCATCAAGATTGATGAATCTGTACTGGGTGTTAAGGAATGGGAATGCGAAGTAATCAGCAACAAGAACGTTGCCACTTTCATCAAAGAGTTTATTGTGGCTTTGCCGAAAGGTGAACACATGGACTTCGTTCCGGGTTCATACGCTCAGATTAAGATTCCTAAATTTGAAATGGACTACAACAAGGATATCGATAAAGACCTTATCGGTCCGGAGTATCTGCCCGCATGGGAAAAATTCGGTCTGTTCGGCTTGAAATGTAAGAATACGGAAGAAACCATCCGTGCTTACTCTATGGCCAACTATCCTGCCGAGGGTGACCGTATCATGCTGACAGTGCGTATTGCTACTCCTCCGTTCAAACCGAAAGATCAGGGTCCCGGCTTTATGGATGTGAATCCGGGTATCGCTTCATCTTACATTTTCACGCTGAAACCGGGTGACAAGGTAACGATGAGTGGTCCTTACGGAGACTTCCACCCGATCTTCGATTCTAAGAAGGAAATGATTTGGGTAGGTGGTGGTGCCGGTATGGCTCCGTTGCGTGCGCAGATTATGCACATGACCAAGACACTGCACACTACCGACCGTGAACTTCACTATTTCTATGGTGCGCGTGCATTGAACGAAGTATTCTATCTGCAAGATTTCCAACAATTGGAAAAAGACTTCCCGAACTTCCACTTCCATCTGGCTTTGGACCGTCCGGATCCCGCAGCCGATGCAGCAGGCGTGAAGTATACCGCAGGTTTCGTTCACAATGTGATGTATGAAACTTATCTGAAGGATCATGAAGCTCCCGAAGATATTGAATACTACATGTGTGGCCCCGGCCCGATGTCTAATGCAGTCGTTAAGATGCTGGATAGTCTGGGTGTTGAGCCTTCTTCTATCATGTACGACAACTTCGGAGGATAATATCAGGATCTCCTTTTATTAATAATGAAAATAAGCCCGGTAAAAGTGAACTTTTATCGGGCTTTTTCTTTACTTTTGTATAAAACGAAAATGAATATGATAGAGAACATACTAGCCAATTTGAAAATTGAGCGGCTGAACCCGATGCAAGAGGCGTCCATCAATGCTTGGAAAGAGGGAAAAGACCTAATATTATTGTCTCCTACGGGATCCGGCAAGACGTTAGCTTATCTGTTGCCTTTGGTGCAGAGTTTGAAGCCTGGTATAACAGGCGTACAGGCTATAGTGCTGGTTCCTTCCCGGGAACTGGCTTTACAAATAGACCAGGTATTTAAATCCATGAACACACCCTTCAAGGCTGTAAGTTGTTATGGAGGACGACCGGCCATGGAAGAGCACCGTACCATCAAAGGGGTGCAGCCATCAGTCATCATCGGTACTCCGGGCCGTATGAATGATCATCTTTCCAAACAGAATTTTGATGCAGATACAGTCACAACTCTGGTAATCGATGAATTTGACAAATGCCTGGAGTTTGGCTTCCAGGAAGAGATGGCGACTGTCATAGGACAGTTGCCCAACTTGCAACGCCGTTTTCTGTTGTCGGCTACCGATGCGGAAGAGATTCCGCAGTTTACGGGGCTGGACAAGACCATTAAATTGAATTTTTTAAATCCGGAAGAGCAGCTTACCCACCGTCTGCACTTATATAAGGTACTGTCTCCGGAAAAAGACAAACTTGAAACCTTATATAAATTGCTTTGTACCTTGGGAAGCCAATCGACATTGGTTTTCTGTAATCACCGTGAAAGTGTGGAACGGGTAGGGAAGTATCTTCAATCCCAGAAGTTTCAATGTGGCATTTTTCATGGCGGCATGGAACAGGATGACCGCGAACGCTCCCTATATAAATTCCGCAACGGAAGTTGCCATGTGCTTATTTCTACCGATCTGGCCGCTCGCGGACTGGATATCCCCGAAATAGAGAATGTAGTACATTATCATCTGCCTGCCAATGAAGACGGATACATTCACCGCAACGGACGTACCGCCCGCTGGGAAGCCGAAGGTAATTCTTATGTTATCCTTCATGCCGAAGAAACAGTGCCCGCATATATAACCGATGAGCCGGAGGAGTTCATTTTACCCGAAGTCACCCCCAAACCTTCTTTGCCCGAATATGTGACATTATATATAGGAAAAGGCAAGAAAGATAAAATCAATAAGATAGATATTGTGGGATTTCTCTTTAAAAAAGGAAACCTTAATAAAGACGAAATAGGACGGATTGATGTAAAAGACCACTATTCTTTTGCAGCCGTATCTCGCAAAAAGATAAAACAAACTTTGAATTTAATACGAAATGAGAAGATAAAGGGCATAAAAACACTTATTGAAGAAGCTAAATAATGACAATTTGTCAATTCTCGAAATAAAATGATTAAAGAATAATTCAAAAAGATATCTTTTTTATGCTTTAGATCATTGTTTACTAGGGATGTAGTTACAAAATGAAAGCATAAAAAATCAGATTTAACTAATTTGAAAGAAAATTATGCGGAAATTCGTAAATTTATTAGCGATTTTTTTGGAAAACTGAAAATAATGTGTAATTTCGCCCAATGTAAGATATAAACAAATTGTATAACCAAAACAAACGTCAAATGAAAAAGCATAATTTCAATGCGGGACCATCTATCTTGCCTCGCGAGGTAATTGAGAAGACAGCACAAGCCGTTCTTGATTTTAATGGGTCAGGCCTTTCCATCATGGAAATCAGTCACCGTGCTAAAGATTTTCAGCCTGTAGTAGACGAAGCTGTTGCTTTGTTTAAGGAACTGTTGAACATCCCGGAAGGGTACTCGGTACTATTCTTGGGAGGTGGAGCCAGCTTGGAATTCTGTATGATACCTTTCAACTTCCTCGAAAAAAAAGCTGCTTACCTGAACACAGGCGTATGGGCTAAGAAAGCGATGAAAGAAGCCAAGGCTTTCGGCGAGGTAGTAGAAGTGGCATCTTCCGCTGAAGCGACCTATACCTATATTCCCAAAGATTATACGGTTCCCGCCGATGCAGATTATTTCCACGTCACAACGAATAACACAATCTATGGAACAGAACTTCATGAAGATCTGGATTCTCCGGTTCCTATGATTGCTGATATGTCATCTGATATTTTCTCTCGTCCTATCGACGTTTCTAAATATATTTGTATCTATGGCGGTGCGCAGAAGAATTTGGCTCCGGCCGGTGTCACTTTCGTTATTGTAAAGAACGATGCTGTGGGCAAGGTATCACGCTATATTCCTACTATGCTGAATTATCAGACTCACATTGACGGCGGCTCTATGTTCAACACACCTCCTGTACTTCCTATTTATGCCGCTTTGCAGACTTTACGCTGGATAAAAGCCAACGGTGGTGTAGCAGAAATGCAGAAACGTGCTAAAGAGAAGGCAGACATGCTGTATGCTGAAATAGACCGTAACAAAATGTTCCGTGGCACAGTAACGGATAAAGCCGACCGCTCTTATATGAACATTTGCTTTGTAATGAATGACGAATACAAAGACCTGGAAGCCGATTTCTTGAAATTTGCCACAGAAAAAGGTATGGTGGGTATTAAGGGACACCGTTCTGTAGGCGGTTTCCGTGCATCTTGCTACAACGCTATGCCGAAGGAAAGCGTTCAGGCTTTGATTGACTGCATGCAGGAATTTGAGAAACTTCATTAATAATTATGTTCACCACAGATTATACGAATTGCACAGATAGGAACAATAAATGGAATCTGTGATAATCCGTGATAATCTGTGGTGAACCTTTTTAATACAATAAGACCATGAAAGTATTAGTAGCAACAGACAAGCCGTTTGCAAAAGTTGCAGTAGACGGTATCCGTAAAGAAATAGAAGCAGCAGGTTATGAACTGGTATTGCTGGAAAAATATGGTGAAAAAGCTAAACTACTGGAAGCTGTAAAGGACGTTAACGCAATCATTATCCGCAGTGATATTATTGATGCCGAAGTATTGGATGCGGCAAAAGAACTGAAAATCGTAGTACGTGCAGGAGCAGGTTATGATAACGTGGATTTGGCGGCTGCTACGGCACACAATGTGTGTGTTATGAATACTCCGGGACAGAACTCCAATGCAGTAGCCGAACTGGCTTTTGGCATGATGGTGATGGCTGTCCGCAATTTCTATAACGGGACTTCGGGTACTGAACTGATGGGCAAGAAGTTAGGTATCCATGCATACGGCAATGTAGGTCGCAATGTGGCTCGTATCGCTAAAGGTTTTGGCATGGATATTTATGCTTTTGACGCTTTCTGCCCGAAAGAAGTGATCGAAAAAGATGGTGTGAAAGCTGTTTCTTCTGCTGAGGAACTGTATGCTGCTTGTAATATAGTGTCCCTGCATATTCCTGCTACGGCTGAAACTAAAAATTCCATCAACTATGAATTGGTCAACAAGATGCCTAAAGGAGGAGTATTGGTAAATACTGCCCGTAAGGAAGTGATCAATGAAGCGGAATTAATCAAACTGATGGAAGAACGCACCGACTTAAAGTATGTTACTGATATCATGCCGGTTGCCCATGCAGAGTTCTCGGAAAAATTTGCCGGCCGTTATTTCGCTACACCGAAAAAGATGGGGGCCCAGACGGCTGAAGCAAATATCAACGCAGGTATCGCTGCTGCCAGACAAATAGTAGGCTTCCTGAAAGATGGTTGTGAAAAATTCAGAGTAAATAAATAAGTAATCCAATAACCGCAGGGGCGGATTGAATCCGACCGGATGCATATAGCTTATGTTTTCGGGCGAATGCAATTCGCCCCTGCAAGTAAAATCTAATACCTTTATTTTATGGCAATAATAAAACCCTTCAAAGGCATCCGCCCTCCGAAAGAATTGGTAGAACAAGTAGCTTCACGTCCATACGACGTACTGAATTCTGAAGAAGCACGCGAGGAAGCGAAAGGTAATGAAAAGTCACTTTATCATATTATAAAACCGGAAATTGATTTCCCTGCCGGAACAGACGAACATGATCCTAAAGTATATGAGAAGGCTGCCGAAAATTTCCAGATGTTTCAGGACAAGGGCTGGTTGGTGCAAGATGAAAAAGAAAATTATTATGTATATGCACAAACCATGAATGGCAAGACCCAATATGGACTGGTGGTAGGAGCGTATGTTCCCGATTATATGAACGGGGTCATCAAAAAACATGAACTGACCCGTCGTGACAAGGAGGAAGACCGCATGAAACATGTCCGCGTAAATAATGCCAATATAGAACCGGTATTCTTTGCTTACCCGGATAATGCGGAATTGGATGCTATCGTTAAGAAATATACTTCACAACGGCCGGAATATGATTTTATCGCTCCGGGTGACGGCTTCGGACATTCATTCTGGGTGATCGACAAAGAAGAAGATATAAAAGCTATCACAAAAGCTTTCGAAGCCATGCCGGCTCTTTATATTGCCGATGGTCATCATCGCTCGGCTGCCGCAGCCTTGGTAGGCGCCGAAAAAGCGCAGCAAAATGCAAACCATCAGGGAAATGAGGAGTACAATTACTTTATGGCTGTATGTTTCCCGGCCAACCAGCTGACTATTATTGATTACAACCGTGTTGTAAAAGACTTGAACGGGCTGTCTCCGGAACAATTCCTGACCGCTGTCAGCAAGAATTTTGTGGTAGAAGAGAAAGGAACTGAGGTCTATAGACCACAGGCTCTTCACAATTTCTCTCTCTATCTGGACGGTAAATGGTACAGCTTGACAGCAAAACCGGGCACATACGATGACAATGATCCTATCGGAGTATTGGACGTGACTATTTCTTCCAACTTGATATTGGATGAAATATTGGGAATCAAGGATCTTCGTTCCGACAAACGGATTGACTTTGTAGGTGGTATCCGTGGCTTGGAGGAATTAAAGAAGCGTGTGGACAGCGGTGAAATGAAAGTGGCTTTGGCCCTTTACCCTGTTTCTATGAAACAATTAATGGATATTGCCGATACCGGCAATATCATGCCGCCCAAAACAACTTGGTTTGAACCGAAACTTCGTTCGGGATTGGTTATTCATAAACTGAGCTGATCCATAGTGGAACACGGACAGAAAGAACAAACCTGCATTTCCCTTTCTGTCCGTGTCCGTTCAATCATTTCATATAATTTTTCAGCTGCTACAGGTGATATAAATTCTTTTATATTTGTTGATTAGGTATAATTAAAATAAATAGATGTCAGAGTGAAAGAATAAAGCATTTTTCCTTTGTTTATTGCTGACAAATATCTAATTTCGCGCCGATTTTAAAGCGTGTAATAAAAACGATGACTAACAACAAGACTAAAGGATTTCTCCTTGGGGCAATCGCAGCAGCCAGCTACGGCATGAACCCACTGTTCACCCTTCCTCTTTATAGTGCAGGAATGAGCGTAGACTCGGTATTATTTTATCGCTATGCACTGGCTATAGTTGTACTAGGTATCATGATGAAGATGCAAAAGCAATCTTTTGCCATTAAGAAAGCGGATGTGCTGCCACTTTGCATCATGGGACTGCTGTTCTCTTTCTCTTCCCTGTTTCTCTTTATGAGTTATAACTACATGGATGCCGGTATCGCATCCACCATACTGTTTGTCTACCCGGTACTGGTAGCTATTATTATGGCTGTAGTATTTAAGGAAAAAGTATCGCCGGTCACTATGTTTTCCATAGCGCTGGCCTTTGTGGGAATTTCCTTGCTCTGTAAAAGTCCGGGAGGACAGACACTCAGCCTGGTCGGGATTACTTTTGTCTTTTTATCATCCTTGTCTTATGCTATCTATATAGTTGGCGTAAACCGTTCTTCCCTGAAGGATATGCCTATAGCCAAGCTTACTTTCTATGTCCTGCTTTTCGGCCTGTCTGTTTATGTGGTGCGATTGAAGTTCTGTACAGGATTGCAGCCTATCCCTACACCCTTGTTATGGGTGAACGCAGTTTCACTGGCTGTTTTTCCTACTGTTATTTCGTTGGTGACCATGACAAAGGCCATACACTACATTGGTTCCACCCCCACTGCTATTCTGGGTGCTTTGGAGCCTGTTACAGCTTTATTCTTCGGAGTACTGATTTTTGGAGAGCAGCTGACACCGCGCATTATTCTGGGCATTTTGATGGTGATTACTGCCGTAACTCTGATTATAGGAGGAAAAACATTGCTGAAAAAAAGCAAGATTCGGTTAAGGCATACTGGCAGATAAAGTCGGATTTTGTATCTTTGCCCTTGCAATTATAAATTTTCCACTATGAAAAAACAACTGATGCAATGGGCAGGAGTGGGAATGTGGATGGTATTGGGGCTGTCCGCATGTTCCCCTACAAAAACAGAAATCGGAAATCTGAATGTCATTCCGCAGCCCCAAGAAGTAAGTCAAGACATTCAAGCCCACCCTTTTGTTATTAATCCGCAAACCGGTATTGTTTATCCGGAAGGCAATGAAAAGTTGCAACGGACGGCAGAATTTTTAGCTTCCTATATTAAAGAGGCAACGGGAATTACTGTCCGGACAACAACTGAAGCCGCAAGGAAGAACTCCATCATTTTGGCGGTTGACGGTTCCATTACCAACAAAGAGGGGTATCAACTGGAGGTAACTTCTGAAAACATCCATTTGAATGGAGGAAGTGAGTCGGGAGTATTTTATGGAATACAAACGCTCTACAAGGCTTTGCCGTTGACCAAAAACAAACAGGTATCCGCTGCCATCCCAGTGGGAACTGTTAATGACTATCCTCGTTTCGGTTATCGTGGTTTCATGGTAGACGTGGGCCGCCATTATTTTCCGGTTTCTTATCTGAAACAAATCATTGATATGCTGGCACTGCACAATATCAATTATTTTCATTGGCATCTGACCGAAGACCAAGGCTGGAGAATTGAAATCAAGAAATATCCCAAACTTACGGAAATAGGTTCGATGCGTCCGCGTACATTGATTGACCGTGAAACCCAGACTTACGATGAAACTCCTCATAGCGGTTTTTATACACAGGAAGAAGCAAAAGACATTGTCAAGTATGCCGCTGACCGTTTTATTACTGTAATCCCCGAAGTTGACCTTCCGGGACATATGATGGGAGCTTTGGTTTCCTATCCGGAATTAGGTTGTACGGGGGGTCCATACGAGATTCCTTGTAAATGGGGGGTATTCCCTGATGTGCTGTGTGGAGGAAACGACCGGACTTTACAGTTCGCCAAAGATGTATTGAATGAAATAATGGATATCTTTCCATCTCCTTATATCCATATTGGTGGGGATGAATGTCCGAAAGTACGTTGGGAAAAATGCCCTGTATGTCAAGCTAAAATTCGGGAACTGGGTTTGAAAGATACACCAAAACATAGCAAGGAGAACCAATTACAGACCTATTTCATGTCCGAGGTAGGCAAAGTTATCAATGACAGAGGGCGTAAAATGCTGGGCTGGGATGAGATGTTGGAGGGAGGATTGGCTCCAGGTGCCACAGTGATGTCATGGACCGGTGTCAAAGGTGGTATCGAAGCCGCCCGTCTGCACCATGATGCGATTATGACTCCTATTCAGTATCTTTATTTCAGCAATCCTACTTACAACCGGATAAAAGGGACTAAAAGCCTTGGACGTGTCTATACATTTGAACCTGTTTCTAATGAATTGGCAGAGGATGAACGAAAATATATCATCGGTACCCAAGGATGCATATGGACAGAATGGACGCGTGACAGTTTGAAGATGGAATGGCAAATTCTTCCCCGTATGGCTGCCTTGTCCGAGATTCAATGGACGGAACCGTCACATAAAAATTTCGACAGTTTCTTGAAACGTTTACCGGCTCTGCTGGCTATCTACCGGGATAGAGGTTATGATTTTCGCCAGGACATTTATGATGTGAACATTGATATTGTTCCGGCTCCCAATGAAGGAAAAGCCCGGATTGCTTTTCAGACGTTTGATGACGCGGAAATACATTATACATTGGACGGCAGCGTTCCCGATGTGCAATCCCCATTGTATACCGACACTATACAAGTGGATAAAGATGTTATCATACAAGCCATTGCAGTTCGTCCGCAGGGTGCCAGTCAGATAAGTAAGGAGGAAATACATTTTAATGCAGCCACAATGAAACCGGTTACCTTGAATACCATTCCTCATAAATCATATACTTTTAAAGGAGGAAGTACCTTGATAGACGGATTATATGGGGATATGAATTATCGCTCAGGGCGTTGGATTGGTTTCTACGGGACAGATATGAATGTGACCCTTGATTTACTTGAGCCTAAGGAGGTGTCTTCAGTTTTCGTAAACACAATGTTGAACACAGGCGATGCTATCTTTGGTACAACAGGTCTGAAGGTGGAAGTTTCTGAGGACGGGAAAAATTTCCGCAGGGTAGCCTCCGAAGATTTTCCCGTTGTGGAAAAAGGAACTAAAATGCAGAGCCGCAAAGACTCTGTCTCTTTTGACAAAGTAAAAGCCCGCTATATTAAAATCATAGCAGAAGTTACTCCGAAACTTCCCGCATGGCATTCCATGCCTGGCGAAAAAGCGTTTTTGTTTGTTGACGAAATAGGAGTGGAGTAAATCCGCCTTCGGAGCAATGGCTTTCTAAAGAACAAATACCAAACAAGAAACGGACATTCTGACAAAAACAGATGTCCGTTTCCTTATTCATAAGCCTTTCATGTATTTTCAAAAGCTGTTCAAGAAAAAATGGCGATAGAGATTCACTCTGTCGCCATTATGTGATGTGGAATGTCTAATTCCTTATGCTTTAGGAAGTGCTTCTTTTACAACCATAGTACGGTTTACATATTCTGCACCGTTCAATTGCTTGATAGCTTCTTTGGCTTCGTCGTCATTAGGCATTTCTACAAAAGCAAAGCCTTTAGAACGACGTGTTTCACGGTCAGTAATAAGTTTTACTGAAGCTACTGTTCCATACTCTTCCATTACACCTCTCAAATCACCTTCCCTAACATTATAGTTAAGGTTTCCAATATACAAATTCATAAAATAAAAATTGATAAATAAATAATTAAGTAAACTTTGAATTTAAAAATTTAGTTAGAAGAATAGAAACGGTTCAAGTGTGAGATGAATTGAGTCAATCGAAAAAACTATCTTTTTATATTCCGTTGTCAAAGGAACGATAAATAATTGGATTATCCACTATATTTCTCTTTTTATTTTGATATTTTTTTAGCCGGTGACTCTTTTTATACTTTTTAGGCTTAAAGCAGGAGCCTTATATCATTCATATTCACTAATTTTGTATCAACAGCTAACTTATAACTAAGATTTATATGATATTGAATGAAAGAGAAAGCCGCCATGAGCATGTGTTGCATGTGGCCCGACAAATGATGACGGCAGCGCGCACTGCTCCCAAAGGAAAAGGTGTTGACATTATTGAAATAGCCATGGTGACGGATGGTGATATCAATATTTTATCGGAAATGATGGTGAAAATGGTTGCGGAGCATGGAATGAAATTCTTTCTGCGCGATGCGGAAAATATTCTGAATGCGGAATGTGTCCTGTTAATAGGTACCCACGAACAGGCGCAAGGATTGAATTGTGGTCATTGTGGATATGCCACCTGCGTGTCTCGCAAAGAAGGAGTGCCGTGTGCTCTCAATAGTGTCGATGTGGGCATTGCCATCGGATCAGCTTGTGCCACGGCAGCAGACAACAGGGTGGACACACGGGTCATGTTCTCGGCCGGACTAGCAGCGCAGCGTCTGAACTGGCTGGAAGGATGCACCCAGGTTTATGCCATCCCTGTCAGTGCATCCTCTAAAAATCCTTTCTTTGACCGGAAACCTAAAGAATAAATTTCTCTACTACCGCGGCTACACCATCTTCTTCGTTAGAAAGGGTGATGTAGTCGGCGTTTTGACGGACTATTTCTTGAGCATTGGCCATTGCTACCCCCAATCCGGCATATTGTATCATAGAAAGATCGTTAAAACCATCACCAACGGCAATCATTTCTTCTTTTGTCATACCGATTTCTTTTAGCAATACGGCCAGTGATTGTGCTTTATCAATACCTTTAGGAACCAATTCCCAAAAATAAGGTTCGGAACGGAATACGCCCATACGGTCTTTCAAGTGTTCGTACATTTCTTTTTCAAGCACTGCAAGCCGCGTAGGTTCACCTACAATCAGACATTTGGCAATAGGAAATTTTATTGCCTCCAGAAAATGATCCACTTTCTTGGGAGTCATCACATTCAGAATAGCTTCTTTCAATACATATTCATCTTCCGGATATTCAGTCAATACATATTTTCCATCGTAAGTGACGATAGCAAAATGATTGTCGGTGGCACATTTATACAGGTAAGGCAATATATCCGGATCGAGCACATTCTCGTACATCATCTCACCGGTTTTCCAGTCTATGATCTCACCTCCGTTATACGAAAGTATATAACCTTCGTATTTCTGCAACTCTAAGATCTCGGCCAGTGGAGCCACACCGTATGTGGGACGCCCCGATGCCAAAACAATTTTTACTCCGCGCTCTTGCGCTTCGATAAGTGTACGACGTGTGTGTTCCGTTACCTCTTTCTTTTGATTGGTCAACGTTCCGTCTAGGTCTAAAACTAATAATTTATACTTCATATACTATTTAATGGAGTGCTTTTGCCAAATTCGCTGCAAATATAACGATTAAATTCATGGCTTTTTGCTACATTTGCTCAAAATAAACAAGAATCATGACAGAAATTTTATTAACCGTAATTATTATCCTGCTGATAATTAATATTGTAATCGCACTTACTAAAAACAATCGTCTGCAAACCGAACGTCTGGAAGGATTGCTACGCGAAGAAATGAAAGAAAACCGGGACGAGCTGGGAAGAAATATCCGCGAACTGCGTAATGAACTGAATCAAACCTTGAACTATTCTATCCGCAATATGCAGGATACTTTGCATAAAAACCTGCTGACCGGTAATGAAATGCAACGGGAAAAATTTGAAGCAATGGGCAAGCAACAGGAAGCCTTGGTGAAAAGTACGGAAAAACGATTGGATGACATGCGGCAAATGGTAGAAGAAAAATTACAGAAAACATTGAATGAACGTATAGGACAATCCTTTGAAATAGTACGTTCGCAGCTGGAGAATGTACAGAAAGGATTGGGAGAGATGAAGAGTCTGGCACAGGATGTAGGAGGATTGAAAAAAGTTTTAAGCAATGTGAAGACACGGGGTACATTCGGAGAAGTACAATTAGGGGCTTTATTGGACCAGATGCTGAGTCCGGAACAATATGCGGCGAATGTCAAAACCAAGAAGAATGCAACGGAATTTGTGGAATTCGCCATTAAACTTCCGGGAAAGGAAAATAGTAATGATACTGTATATTTACCTGTGGATGCCAAATTTCCCAAAGATGTATATGAGCAATATCAGGATGCATACGAAGCCGGAGATGCCGCATTGATTGAAACTTCATCCCGCCAACTGGAAATCACAATCAAAAAAATGGCAAAGGACATTCACGATAAATATGTAGACCCACCTTTTACAACAGATTTTGCCATTATGTTTCTGCCATTCGAAAATATCTATGCAGAAGTGATCCGCCGGACTGCATTGGTGGAAATGTTGCAAAAAGACTGGAAGATAGTGGTTACAGGTCCTACCACCCTGGGAGCTATCCTGAATAGTTTGCAAATGGGATTCCGTACGCTGGCCATTCAAAAACGAACAAGCGAAGTATGGAATGTGTTAGGGGCAGTAAAGACCGAATTCGGAAAGTTTGGAGGATTGCTGGAAAAGGTACAGAAAAATCTACAGAATGCAGGAGACCAGTTAGAGGAAGTTATGGGAAAACGTACTCGTGCCATAGAGCGTAAACTACGCCAGGTAGAAGCCCTTCCGGCAGAAGACAGCCAACGAATGTTGAGTTTGCCCGAACTGACAGATGATGAGGACGATGAATAAACAAGGAGGACTTAAAGATGAGCATGACGTGGGATTTTATTTTAAGATTGTTTGTGGCAGGCGCTTTGGGTACTGTTATTGGTCTGGATAGGGAATATCGTGCCAAAGAAGCCGGTTACCGTACCCATTTTCTAGTATCACTGGGAAGTGCTCTCATTATGATTGTGTCACAATATGGTTTTATGGAAGTAGTGAAGATGGAGGGAATAGACCTGGACCCGAGTCGTGTGGCCGCACAGGTTGTCAGCGGTATCGGTTTTATTGGAGCGGGTACTATTATTTTTCAGAAACAAATCGTGCGCGGGCTTACTACCGCTGCCGGAATTTGGGCTACTTCGGGCATCGGTCTGGCTATTGGAGCCGGTATGTACTGGCTGGGAATCTCAGCAACAATCCTTACGCTGATTGGTCTTGAGGCACTTAGCTATCTTTTTAAAAGTATAGGTATGAAAAGTTCCATGGTGGAGTTCTCTACAGACAATAAAGAAACACTGAACCGTATGGCCAAGAAATTCAATTCCAAGGAGTACAATATTGTTTCCTATCAATTGGACGAAAAGAGGTTGGGAGAAGTAACGACCTATTATGTTACAATGGTTATAAAATCCAAGAAATACAATGATGAAGGTATGTTACTGACATTATTACAGGATTTTAGCGATATTACCGTTCATAGGCTGGAGTAAGCTTTTCCGGCTTGGTTCAAAAGCAGCAGGGGAGAGCGCTTATTGAAAGATTCTCTCCCCTGTGCTGTGATCATGCTTTTAACCGCATAACAAACGTACTTCCTTCTCCCAGCTTACTGTCTACTGTAAGCGTACCATTATGGGCCTCGACAAAATCCCGGGAAATAGACAGACCTAAGCCGCTTCCTTGTACTTTAGTTCCGGGAACCCGGAAATAATGGTCAAAGATGCTTTTATGATAACGTGGATCAATCCCTTTCCCGAAATCCCGTACAAACATCTCAATGAATCCATCATCTGTCTGACGTGCCCCTATTACTACACGACCGTTTTCCGGTGAATACCGGATGGCATTGGAAAGAAGGTTGGTCAGCACCCAAGCTATCTTCTCACTGTCGACAAACAGTTTACCTATTTTGTCTTCAGGGTACTCCACTTCTATTTGAATGTTGAACTTCTCGGCTTGCACACGGTTTGCCTTTATTGCATATTCTATCAACTCTATAGGTTTGGTTATCTTAGGCTTCAACTGTAGTTTTCCTGATTCTACCTGCGTCATATTCAGCAATTCGCCGGTGATATTAAGCAGCCGTTCACTATTTTCCTTGATACTGTTTGCCAAATCTTCCTGTTCTTCATTTAAAGCTCCGATACGCTGGTCTTCTAATAATTGCAGACTCATCATAATAGCCGAGATAGGAGTCTTCAATTCATGTGAGATTGTAGAGATAAATGTGGTCTTGGCCGAATCCAGTTCCTTAAATTCTGTTATATTCTTCAACATAATGACATATCCTTTTTTCTCCATAGTAACCCCATCTTTCCCCGGTTGGGAAATACTCATGTATTTTACTTGGAAAAAACTCTCTTTATTGTCCGCATAAATCTTCAGAGGTTCTTTCTTTTCTTTTTCCTTGTCTTTGACTGGTTCCCCAGGAATTTCCACCAATTCACGAATCAGGCGGCGCAACAAATCATTGCGCAGGGAAATATCCTGTGCAGAATGTTTAATAACTTCTTCACGCTTCAGGTTGATCACATTCAATGCTTCATCATTGATGAACAGGATTTCCATATCATTATTTAAACCGATAATAGGCTCGTTGATACTGTTGATGATAGTCTCCATATATTTTTTAGATGCCATCATATCGGATAAAGTACTTGCATGATAATCTTCCAGACGTTTGGCCATGCGGTTGAAATTTTTAGATACTTCTGAAAATTCTTCGCTGCTGTTCAATTCCAAACGTTTCTCATAATTATGGTTTGCAATTTCCTGTATAGCGTTGGTCAGCTCTTTAATAGGATTATCAATTGATGCGGGAAGACGCAACCACATACCAATACCAATACATATACATGCGGCACCAACAACATATATCCACAATAAAGCCCGCTGTAAGCCGGGACCTGCTGCCGGACTGTCAGGCTCCGTGGCAGTCAGTATTTGCAAATTCACAACAGAAAGTACAACCAACAGTACAATCATTGCCACCAATATCCCTATGGCGAGGGTTAGTTTCGACTTTATATTCATAACTTTTATTTTTTATGCAAGTATAATCAAATCTATGTCCATTTCTGCTAAAGAGTGTAGAAATTTTCGATATTTGGAAAGACTGAATAATGCACCGGGCATTTTGAAAGCAGGATGCCCCATACAGACAGTTGTAATTCCACGTTGACGACAAGTCTTAATTATTTCTCCCATAATATCGGAAGATGAAACTTGGATAACTTCACCGCCCAACTCGGTAACCAGTTTAAAATGATTAAGTAAATGCCGCTGTGTTGCCAATGGAATACGTTCCGTACTTTCGGCAGGCGTTTGTACATAAAGGGCAAAAAAGACCGTATTGTACCGGGAAGCAAGCCGTGCCGCTTTACGGATGATATGTCGGGGAGTCCGTTCATTACTGCTGATACATGCCAAAAACTTCTCGTGCCGGATGCCCTTTTCGCCTGTAACAATTTCATTTTCAACTTTTTTCTCGACTCGAAAGGCCACTTCTTTTAGTGCCAGTTCACGTAACTGAAGAATATTCTCTGTCTTAAAAAAGTTATTCAGTGCCAACTGAATCTTTTCAGGGCGATAGATTTTCCCGGCTTTCAACCGGTTTATCAGTTCTTCGGCAGTAAGGTCTATATTTACCACTTCATCCGCATCCTGCAACACCTTGTCCGGAATCCGTTCCTTAACCTCTATACCTGCTATGCCTTTTACGTCTTCATTCAAACTTTCTATATGCTGGATATTAACTGCAGAAATTACGTTTATACCGGCATCCAACAATTCCATTACATCTTGCCAACGTTTCTCATTCCGGCTGCCCTCGATGTTGGTATGTGCCAATTCATCTACTATAACCAGTTCGGGATGTAACTGAAGAATGGCATCAAGATCCATTTCTTCCACTTCCTTACCTTTGTAAAATATCTTTTTCCGAGAGATAACAGGCAATCCTTCCAACATAGCAACGGTTCCTGCACGTCCGTGCGTTTCAATATAACCTATCTGTACATCTACACCGTTCTCCAACATTTCGTGAGCTTCTTGCAGCATACGATAACTTTTCCCTACACCGGCTATCATTCCGATATAGATTTTAAACTTTCCACGCCGTGAACGTTTAATCAAATCTAAAAAATGCTGTACACTTTCTTCTCTGTCTTCCATTTGTTACTTTATCATATTGGCAATATAACAATTTTCCGCATATTTAATATCAGTCCTTTTATAACAGGCAAAGAATATACCAATAAAACAAACGGCTTAGCTACAATGCCATAAGCGTGTCATCAAAGACTAAAGCTTACCAAAATGAAAAGGGGGCTCTTTCAAAATGAAACACTTTCTTAATCACTATAATTATTGCCGTTAGATCTCCCAGAATAGTTTATTCCTGCTTTTCTAGCTTGTGTATGTTGAAATTGACGGGCTATTTTATATTCACGTTCTCCTTTTAGTAATCTGTATCCGGTTTGTTTAAACCAAAAGCTTATATTATTTTCTATACATTGCCGACGAATGTCCAATACCCAGTCATAATTACATATACGCGCTTCTTTGCCCGATTCTCCACCTACCACAATCTGTTCTACCCATGTACCGAGTTCTCCCTTGAAGTTTATAGCGGACAACAACGGTTCACAGATAATGATTTTATGCTTTACAGGAGCTGCTTTATAAAGAGGAAGACGGTAATCCACTCTGTCTTGATTTTCCATGGTGCAACAAATGGTAACATTATCATACCCGTCCCCCCAATCCGGAGGCAGACATTGGCCGAGCCGGTCTATGCGTTTAGTTATAAACAAGAAATGAAGATCGTATCGTTCCCGCATCATTTTCCATGCTTCTATACGCCATTCATCGGCTTCTTCTATCAGAAAATCGGAGGTAAAACAAGTATAGACAAGATTGCCGGAAGGGATCTTGTAAGTCTTATCCTTTTTCCGTCGCACGGGCAGATTGAATTGTCCGGTTTTGGTTATTATGGAACTGTCTTTCCCATGTTTACTATCTCCGCGATATACATAACAATGCCGGCAACCTGTACTTAGCTTATGGCAGCCATGCCAAGGATTCCATAGAGAAGACTCCGGACTTATTCTATTTTCCATTCTGTCTGAATAAAATTTATCATTGTCTGCAAAGTTAGCTAAAGTCTTTTCATCATTTACATAATTCATTCCTGAATTTCTTCAAAAAGAATGGGAGTGTTATAGTTAATGCAAATGGATTAATGTACCTTTGCCGGTATAATCAGTTAAGCCACTGGCAAGAATAAATTTTATAATGTAGAATATAAAACAAAAAACTTATTATATGAGCACAGACGATAGAAAATGGGAGATTATTGAAAGTGAATATCTTATCCGCCGCCCTTGGCTGACCGCACGCCGTGACCGGGTTAAACTACCTACAGGAGTTGAAATTCCTGAATATTATATTTTGGAATATCCTGATTGGGTAAATGTAATTGCTATCACCAAAGAGGGTAAATTCGTATTAGTACGCCAATACCGTCACGGAATAAAAGAAACACGTTATGAAATTTGCGCCGGAGTTTGTGAAACCGGAGAAGAACCTTTGCTTTCTGCCCAACGCGAATTGTACGAAGAAACAGGGTATGGCAATGGAAATTGGACAAAACTTATGACCATTTCAGCAAATGCCAGCACCATGACAAATATCACTCATTGTTATCTGGCTACGGAGGTAGAACGAATCTCTACCCAGCATTTGGAAGAAACTGAAGATCTGACAGTGCATTTGCTGGATGAAGAAGAAGTAAAAGCGTTGTTATTGAATGATGAGGTGAAACAATCATTGATGGCTGCACCGCTTTGGAAGTATTTTGCTTTATATTCTCATTCATAATATCATTATATAGCCGTGAGGAAGGTACAAATCTCTCTTCAAAAGTAATTTAACTTACTTTTCCAAAGCAGCTTTGGAATTCCTTTAAACTAGGGCATTAACTTTCCGGGACTATGCCGTCAGGTTGGAAACAGACAAGTTCATCTTTTAAAAAGCTAAAGACCTTTTTAAAAGATGAACTTGTCTGTTTTACCCGCTTGCGGACTGAAAAACTTCTCGCCCCATGAAAGGGTAACCCGATACTTTTACAGGTGAACCCGGAAAAACAGGCATCCGTTTTTATAAAACGGACATTCATTTCAGGAAAACAGACGCTCGTTTTCCGAAAACGGACGTTCATTTCCTGATGGGATGTTGCAAACCGATGTATAGGAAAAAGCCTGTTTCTTATTCCACCAAGAAATCTTCCGATTTGAATTCACTGTAAAACCTTCCAGAGAAAGCTGTAAATTTCAATACACAATAATCCGGGTCCGTTACCCCTTCCGGATAATACATTGTATCCCCCTCACGCCAAATCATTTCCTTGCTGGCGCTATCAGTCAGAACTTCCATCGTGCCACGCAGCATGACACCACGAAAAAAACGCCTGTCACAAAAATAAACAGATGCGTGGTCGTTCTTCCTGTATTGTACCACACGCATGGAAGAAGTGTTTGTAGTAAAATAAATGATCTTGATACCTTCACGCTTACGTGGTTGCAACATCGCCTTCATGTTAGGAAATCCGTCCTCATCTATGGAAGCGATAAATGAAACGGTTTGTTTGTCAATCATGTTACCGATTGTCTTTTCTGCATCTTTCATGTTCTTGATTATTTAATTGATTATGAAGATGTAAAGATAGGTAAAAACCGGAAAAAGGATGCCATACATTTCATGGGAGAAATATCACTTTTCATGGTTGTTGCTCACGACGATAATTAAAAGGAGTCTTTCCGGTATGTTGCCGGAAGCTGCGGATGAAGTAAGAAACAGTGGAAAAATGAAGGCTGAGTGCTATTTCCGAAACGGGAATATCTGTGTATGCCAACAGTTTACGGGCTTCGTTCATCACTTTGTTACGGATGTATTGCTTGGCACTGGTATACAGGACAGAGTGAACCAGTTCATTCAGATAATTGGGAGTAATGCAAAGGCAGTCGGCATAAAATTGCACGGAATGCTGCTCTTTCAAGTTCTCTTCCACCAGTTTTATAAACCGCTCGATGTAAGGACTGTTGTTTTCTTTGGAACCGGTTAGGGTTTCGTTTCCGATGGCAGAAAGAGTTTTTTGATAGCAACGATCCAATAACATAAGGGCTTCATACAGAAGTGCCCTCAGCATGTGCACATTGCCAGGCTGATAGGTATCAATTTCTTTTTTGATATGCTGTAAAAGTTGGAGCATACGGATATAAAGTTCTTCGGGCAACTGTAGTTTCAGCGAAGTTTCTCCGGGATGAAAATAGGAGAGGTGTTGCACAAACTGCGTATCTTTAAAGAACGATGAAAGAAATTCATCTTCAAAAATCAAAGCATAACCATTCTTTATACAATTAATCTCCCAACTGCGGATTTCTCCCGGCCGCGAAAAAAAGACATCACGGGAGACTGCATTGTAAGTCTGATGACCGATAACAAAACGTCCTTCTCCCTCTGTTATAAAAGTAATATCATAATAAGTCAGCGTATGAACTGCTTTCCCGGCCAGATATTTCTTTATATCTTTCAGTGCCACGATGTCTATCAGCAATTCACTGCCATATTTGTTTTTATAAAAGGTATAGAGGGGGGTGGAAGATTTCATCATTTCGGGCTGCCTATTCAGTATTCTTTTTATCTTTTCTTTTAGAAACATTCATGTTCTGATGCAAAACTATAAAAAACTCTTCGACTTCTATTACAGGAAAGATAAAAAGTTTGTAGTTGTGAATTGATGAAGCAAAAAAACAGCCTTCTTATGCATGTTCCGGCAAAATTACCTATCTTTATTGCAGTTGCCATTTGATTTATGACGCAAACATGTATGATGGATTAAACACCTTCCTATCTGATTTGTATTTTTACAAGAAATGGCTTCCGAAAAATAAAATAGGTCATTCAAAGAATAAGCAGTGCAGATGCCCCCTTGAACAAACACCTGCACTGCTTGAAAAATATTTTAGAAATTCGCTTTATGCTTCTTTACTTCATCCACTAACTTTGAAAAGGATGAATCTTTTTTGCGATAAAGAATGCATAGCCATAATATGCTTTATACTTACTATATAGCTCAGCCTCATGATGATTGGATGTTATCAATTCTTCTACGATTCTGCTTCCTGCATGTTTTCTTCTGAATATTTCCTCGGCTTTAGCTTGAGGAGCAAAATAATGTTCTATCCAGCAATTCTCCGGAAGAATGAATGTCGCAACCGGAATATATCCTGCTTTTTGTATCTGGGCTACTTTGTTGGGAACCGTATCTATTTCCGTATAAGCACTCATCCAGAAATCATGAATTTCTGCCGGGCGTTGATCGGTAAACCAGACACTTTCAGAAACGGCAAGGTATCCTCCCGGTTTCAAATAGTTGCGCCACTCTTTCAAGCCTCGTTCAAAACCAATATTATAAATGGCTCCTTCCGACCAGATCAAGTCCAAAGAGTCCTTTTCAAAAGAAAGGTCATCCATCGAACCGACTATGCCTTTCACCCTATTCTGGAGATTCAGTTTCTCGGCATTCTTGTTGAAACGTTCAATGAATCCCGGGAAAAAGTCGATGCCTGTAATCTTCCCCGGCGCATGTTGTGCCAAGATCATTGTCTGCCCCCCTGTTCCACAGCCGAGATCGGCAATAAGGGATTTGTCGGTAAGATTATCTATAAAGCTTAATGCTTTAAGAGTTACTTCGGGACTTCCGGGTCCTTGTCGCTCCGTATTTAAGAAAAAATCACAAATCAAATTTACATCGAATCCTAGAATTGTATTGTTGTCATTATTCATTATCGTAATATATTAAACATACACTGAAAGCATAGCCATACTCCCTGTGTAATTAAAAAATAAAATTATAGTAATATGAAATTGCTCTCGAAAAAATATCCCGAGAATACACGAATAAACAATCTATTTATGAGAACAGATTGTTTACGACACCAAATCCGATATACGAGTTTTTAACATAGTGCAAAGATACACCTATTTCATTGAAAAACGATAGAAAACAATGTTTAAATTTAGGAGATATTTCAGTATTTGATCTTTTTCCACTCTTTTAAAAACCTATTTTACGTTTCAAATAAATCATATCTTTTAGTAAAATCCCATTGTCAATAATGGGATGATCGTAGTTCTCCGTGAAAAAACCTTTTATACAATGAGAATATTCAAAGCCGCAACTTTTATAAAATGCAAGAACACCGGGAACGTCTCCTGTTCCCACTATCATCTGAGTATATTCTTTTGAATAATGGTTTATCAGGTAGTTTATTAGTTTTCTACCATATCCTTGTCGCTGGGCAATAGGGGTAACCGCTATATTCTTCAATTCACAAATTTCCGGACCTTCTTTTGTTACAACGCCCACGGCTTTTATCCCATTATCTTCCAATACAAACAAGTCACCACGCTCCAGATACCGGTCTATCATTGTTTCCTGTTCATCCCCAAGCAATAATAAGTCCAGATATTGCTTTTTATTTCTAGATATTTTAATGATGTGATAATCCATAATATTATATTTATAACATTCTTGTCTTTATAGATAGTGCAAAACAGCACTATTTTAACGATTCCCGGCATATCGGTAAACAGCAGCCGAAATATCAGAGATTATTTTAGCATTCGTTTCCATATTTTCTTTTGAGTCTTTGACAAATACAGCTACTACGTATCGGCTTCCATCAGGTAGAATTACAAAGCCAATGTCATTGATGCCAATGTATTCTCCCCGGTCATTCTTATCGGAAGTTCCTGTCTTATGTCCTATCTTGACTTCACTTTCGGGAAGGGGAGCAGGCAGTCTGTCTTTGCCTGTCCCACACTCTATCATAATATGCTTTAGAAAATCTGTATATTCATTTCTCATGAAATCTTGAGTCATAAAAAGTTCCAATAGATTGGCTGCTTCCATTGGTGTTGTCCAGTTTTTGTAACAATCATCCATGTCTTGATGCATCTCATCTTCGGTAGCAGTTATGGAAACATCGTTTATTCCCAATGAATGAATGTATTCATCCACCACGTTTACACCACCTATATAATCGAATAAGATATCACAGGCTACATTGTCACTTGACTGCATTGTATAAACTAAAAGTTCACTAATCGGAAGTTCTAAATTGCCTTGGGGATATTTATCACGCAAAGGGCTATATGTATCCGGTTTGAAATATTTTTTATCAAGATATAGGGAAGTGGAAAGTGGAATATGCCGTTTTTGCAGGTAATCACATACAGCCAATGCCTGATGAAACTTATAAACGCTCATCATGGGATATTTTTCGGCATTATTTATGGCCAGCGTATCTTCTCCATCCAGTATCAAAGCCACTCCTATAGTTGCTTTCTTATCTTTAATAATATGTCGAATTTCTGTTTTTAATGTTTTCAATGAATCTTGGGATTTATTCTGAACACATCCGCCAGACAACACACACCATATACATATAATAATATATGGACATCCGTTTTTTACTAAAGACTGCAAGATTAACCTTGGGCTCCGTTTTTTTGTTATACGCATTTTCCTGATTTTAATTGTACGAAGATACCGGATTATCAGTCCTTCTCCAAATTTTTCCTTATTTAAAGATTAGCCTTTTATCTTCTTCCGCAAATAACACAGCAGTATTTACCAGTGCCAGATGAGAATAAGCTTGTGGGAAATTACCCAATTGTTCTTTTGTTTCGAAATCAATATCTTCACTGAACAGACCCAAATGGTTTGAATATTGCAAAATTTCATCGAACAGACAGCGTGCTTCGTCTTTTTCCCCGATGACATAAAGTGCACGAATCAGCCAAAATGTACAGATGGTAAAGGCCGAAGAAGGACAGCCAAAATCATCATGAGTATTATAGCGGTACATCAATCCTTTGTGTAATAAGGATTGCTTGACGGCTTTCACTGTTTTATGATAACGAATATCATCAGCATCTATAAATCCATAAGGTTCCATTAACAGTAAAGAAGAGTCCAAATCCAGATTGCCGTATGCTTGTGAAAAACTTTGTATTTCTTCCTTCCATCCGTTTCTCATAACATCCGCTTTAATTGCATCAGCTTCTTCTTCCCAACGTCGGCTATTCTCATATTTATTCAGAATACGGGCTATGCGGGCTCCTCTGTCCAAAGCAACCCAACACATCACTTTGGACGAAACGAAATGCTGTCCTTCGCCCCGTATCTCCCAAATTCCTTTATCAGGCTTTCTCCAATCTTCCATCACAGTCGTCATAATACTTTTCACCATTTCCCACATATCTTCTATTTCATCCAATGTACCTGGCATCAACCGGTAATATTGGTAAATCAAGTCCATCAGATAGCCGAATGAATCATTCTGCCTTTGATGATAAGCATCATTGCCGATACGCACCGGTTGGGAGTTTTTATATCCTGAAAGATGGTCGAGTATAACTTCAGTCAATTTCCTTTCCCCACGAATGCCATACATTATTTGATAAGTGTCATGCTCGGCAACAAAAGTAGATTGTATGAATTTCATGAATTTGCGGGCTGCATCGGCATGACCTATCTTGAAAAGAGTCTCTATGGACATGGAGGCATCCCGCAACCAACAAAAACGATAATCCCAATTGCGTACTTCTCCCACAGCTTCGGGCAGGCTGGTAGTAAGAGAAGCTAATACCGCGCCATTATAAAAGGACATCATCTTCAGGGTGAGTAAGCTACGCTCTATTATATCGTTGTAAATAGTGAACTTTCTTGTACGATCCGTCCAGTTCAACCAATAAACCAACGTGCGGCAATACTCCAGTTTCTCACGCTCTATATCAACAGGAATCACCTTTTCATTGTATGACAGAAGAAAAAATTCATCTTGCTCTAATATAAATTCCTGATGGTCTACAATACCTTGCAACGGCAAAGAGGAATACAGATATTGTCTGTCCTTGTTGTTAGAAGAAGAATAGGTTTCAATATACCGGGAAGTTACATTAAAAAATGCTTTTCCACGAGCATAGTCGGGAGCCGGATGGTAATTGACTTTAATGCGGGGACGACCTTTAATCCAGTGAATATAACGATAGACCTCAGCCGGACGATAATATTCCTTATTATCATATAACTCATAACAAGGCATAAAGTCGACTACCGCAAATTCGTCTTGCTCTGACACAAAAGTAGTGGAAAGAATATTGGTATGGGGAACATACGATTGGATGGTGTGATAGTCTTCTGAAACTTCAAAACCAAAAGTCCCGCCTTTTTCACGATCCAGAAGAGCTGCAAAAATAGAAGGTGAATCAAAATTTGGAAAACATAGCCATTCAATACTTCCTTTTTCGGAAATCAGTGCGGCTGTGCAGCAATTACCGATTACACCGTAATTTAAATTGTCCATGGTTATTTTTTTTGTAATGTTAGTGGTTTATTATCCGTTTTAAAAAATCTATAGCCGATGATAGCTGCCCTTTCAAACAACTTTTCAAGGCTGCTTTCACCACGCTTTTATCTGTCATCCGTTGTAAAAACGGCAAGGTATCTGTCTGTACGGGCAGATTGTAACGTGCACTCTCGGATGCTGTACCAATCTTTACAGTCACAGCAGTAACAGGCAGGGCTTTAAACATATCATCATCCGTGGTATCATCTCCCATTGCCAGGATAAAATCATATCGGGTGGCAAGCAAAAGCCTGTTTACTTCTGAACCTTTGGTAAATTCGGGAGATTTTATTTCTATCACCTTATTACCTTGCATGATTTGCAAATTCTGTTTCAAGCAAATAGATATCAAGGAATTGACCAACTGTTGCGCACGTAATCTGCCCAACCATGCATCGGTCTCACGATAATGCCAGGCAAGTGCCGTTTCTTTGACTTCAAGATGGGAGCGAGGAGTCTTGCTGACAAATAATTTTAATATAGAAAGTAATCCGGGGCTCCATTCCTGCGCGTGTACATTCTTGTGCCATACACCATTCTCTTTATAAAAGGCCCCATGTTCGGCTGCAAAGGAAATAGGTAGTGCACCCAACCATTTCTCTAAAGTAAAATGGTCACGTCCGCTGTTTATTACCACATGATTCAAGGGGTCGGCAGTCAGTTTCTGCAATGTATCCAGCAATTGCGGAGTAGGAGAGGCATCTTCCGGCCTTTTCTGAAAAGGAACCAGCGTCCCGTCATAATCCAATAAAATCAAACGCTTTTTAGCATGTAAGTATTGATGCTGAATTTCCTGCATATTCTGTGATCCTATCTTCTTAAGAAGCATGGTTTTGTTTTTGTGTGCCACTTCCTGCCATTCATTTACAAAATCGGCAGCCCATTTATTGACAGTCTGTACGGATACAATAGACTGCATACGGTGCATTCGTTCTTTCTGTTCTTCAAACGGCATTTCCAATGCCCGGCAAATGGCATTTTCTATCTGCTCCGTATCATTGGGATTAACCAGCAAGGCGTCGGTCAGTTCCACAGCGGCACCGGCCATTTCACTTAAGACCAATACACCGGGATTGTCTTGCTTGACAGCAACATACTCTTTGGCAACCAGGTTCATTCCGTCACGCAAAGGAGTGACTAATGCAATATCAGCTATAAAATACATGGCAGCCAATTCTTCGAATGAGAAACCATGATAAAAATAGCAGACCGGAGTCCAGTTCATTGTAGAATATCGTCCGTTGATAGAACCTATTTCCTCGTCAATCCGGGTTTTCAATTCGGCATAACTGCCTACATGATCACGTGAAGGAACTATGACCATAGCCAGTGTTACCTTGCCATGATATTCGGGATGGTGTTCCAAAAAAGAGGCAAATCCATAAAGACGGTGCAAAATACCTTTACTATAATCCAAACGGTCTACCGATAGGATAAGTTTATGTTTGCCAAACAAGAGACGGGTTCGTTCTATAGCTTTCCAAACATTTTTTTGTTGTGACACATTGTGGTAAAGGTCATAATTTATCCCCATCGGAAGTGCATCAACGCGCACAATGCGACTGCCTATCCGGGTTTCATCCAAACTGAAATCCATATGGAGTACCCGTTCGGCCGCGCTGATGAAATGACGCATATAGTCATGTGTATGAAATGCGATAAAATCGGCTCCTAACAATCCTTTCAGTATTTCGGCACGTTCAGGCAGAATTCGGAATAACTCATAAGATGGAAACGGAATGTGATGAAAATAGCCGATATGCAACCGGGGAAGCTCTTGGCGGAGCATTTCCGGAAGTAACATCAACTGATAATCTTGTACCCAGACCCAATCATCCGGTTCCACAAGGCGGATGATTTCCCGACAAAACAAAGTGTTAACCTCTTGGTAAGATTGCCAGAAACTCTTTCTATATAATGTATAGGCAAAGAAATAGTGACATAAAGGCCACAGGGTACTGTTACTGTATCCCTCATAATAGTTCTTATATTGCTCATGGGATAAAAATATGGGATGGAGATTCATTTCCTCCAACCGGTGACAGATATCCTGTTTTTCTTCCTCTTTGTCTGTACAGATTCCGGGCCACCCCACCCAATGTTTCTCGTAATTGCCTTGTAGGGAATTTAGGCCCGTTGTCAGACCTCCTTCACTACGTGAGAAAACAAAGGTATCTTGTTCTGCGACAGCCTTCACGGGCAGTCTGTTTGATATGATATACAATTTCATTTTTATATAATTCTTTTTTTCAGTTAGATGACAAAAGTCATACCATCAACTTAAATGTCTTATTATCAATATGGTATATACTTGTCAATTAGTTTATACTTTTTCAATATGAAAGCCTTTTTTCTAAAATGGGAAATGAAATAGCCGAAAGATAAAAGTGCAATTTTTGCAATGGCATCGATTTTGATTTATACAGAGTATAACGCTATCAACTTATAGAAAAGGTAGCGAGCAAACAATAAGAAACAACTGATTAACAAACGAATAAAGATGAAACTAGTAAGAATATAGCTTTCCAATATGGAAATTTGCCTGTTAAAATGAAAAAGAAACTCCAAAAGAATAAAATGCAATACAAAAATGAAAGTATATAATTTAGAAAATATTAAATCTGCCACCGAACTGAAACATCGGACTGAAGTAATTAGCATGAACGAACGTTCTATTATAGTGCTCGACACTTTTACCGGCATTGCCCAAAAGCTGCAAGCTGTTTCTATTTCTTTATTCCATCTCGATATCGAAAAGGTTATGAATCAATTGCAGGATTTCGAGAATGATTGTGGAAATTGGCTGGACAATCTTCTTTCCTCCGAAATGCAGAAAGCAGAAGCTGCCAAAGAAATAAAAGTACACATCGATCAAATTTCCCGTTTATGTAATGAAAATCCGAACATCATTGACGATCATGAGATTATGGCTCACGGAGCAATGATATCCTCTCTTATTCTGTCATATTATTTAGAAGAATGTACGAAAAAGAACTTCATCTTGAACTCATGTCATTTCATGCGGCTAGGGCTTGATCGGAAACCGGATATAAAGTATGTGAAAAAAAATGTAGAAGAACTGATGAAAGCCTGTCCCGATGTCCCCATTCTTATTACCCAAAGCCGTTTGTGTAAAAATGCATATGATGAAGTGGATTTATTCCCACAAATAGGAAATGAGTATTATGCCACTGTTATCGGGGCTGTATTCCATGCGGATGAAATTATAACATCCTTACGTTCTGATGAAATTTGTTTCCGAGGTATGGAACATACTCGGACTCTTACATACGGTGAAGCCGAGAATTTTATTGATAGCGGCATTGCATTGCTTCATCCGGAATGTATTCCGCTGGCGCGCACTGCCGGTATGGCCATTGTATTGATAAAAACACCGGAAGATACATTACGGATATCATCAGAAAAAACAGGAACAAAAGTAAAAGCTGCTGTTTCACGCAGAGGTGTGGTCTTTGTCAAACTTCGTTCGTTGGGGGTTCTTACTTCTTATCTATTTATTGGCAAAGTATTTGATGTGTTCGAGAAATATAAGGTTCCTGTCTATTTAGCGACTTCCTCTAATGTGAGTGTTTCATTGGCTGTGAAATGTAGCAACGACACATTACGCCTGATATATCGTGAATTACATAAGTATGCGGAAATAGGAATGGAAACAGAAATGTCTGTGGTCAGCGTTATTGGCGATCTAAATTGGGAAAAGCATACAGGGTTGGAAGCCAGAATTATAGAAACGCTGAAAGAGATGCCGGTATGTATGATTTCATATGGCAGCAGTACTCACAATCTTTCAGTGCTGGTACGGGAACAAGATAGAGAAAAGGCATTAATGACACTGTGCAAAGCCTTTCTGGATATTCCATCAGAAAAATTTGATGTAATAAAACAAACTCAATTACAAGACTCTTTTGTCATGTGACCTTCCTGAATAAACAGAAGCAACAAATTTGCCCGACAGGTATTTGTTGCTTTTGTTTTTGATTAAATAAAATATTATTTTATCCTTATAGCGATTTATACTTTATTGCCAATTCCATCACCTACATTGTTATCCACACAAAAAACTGACTTATGAATTTAATAGAATTCTTTCCCTTATAAACAAAAATAGACATATAGTTGATTACCAGTCCTGAATAACCTTTTAAAATAGTTGCTGTTATCCATTCTTAACTTTAACACAGAACAGGAGATAATAAAATGGATTTAAAGCAAACAAAGAACATCTCTGTTAAAATACTTTTTGTATATTTGCAACAATACGTTTTATCGTTAAAATAGTTGTAACAGAAATAATACACATAAAAGAAAAACAGAGTAAATAGAAAATGAAGCGAGTTATTAACTTGGACAATTGGAATAGAAAAGAGCATTTTAAATTCTTCTCGGCTCTCGATGACCCTTTTTGGGGAATTACCACGACTGTTGATTTCACAAGCATATATCAACAAAGTAAAAATATGGAAGTTTCTTTTTTTCTTTATTCTGTGCACTTCCTATTGAAATGTATCAATGCGACTACTGCATTCAAATTACGTATAGAAAACGGAGAAGTAGTAGAATATGATAAAATCAATATTTCGCCCACTATCGGAAGAGAGGACGGAACTTTTGGCTTTGGATTTTTTGAGTATGACACAGATCTTTCCTTATTTATTGAAAATGCAGAAAAGGAAATACATAGAGTAAAAAACAGTACCGGACTTTCTTTTTCCAAGGACACAGCAAGAGCGGATGTCATCCGTTATTCGGCTCTGCCTTGGTTTGCCTTTTCCGAGATGAAACATGCCGGTTCAATTCAAACAGGAGATTCTATACCCAAAATTTCTACAGGTAAGCTGATACAAGAAAAAAAGAAACTTTTGCTCCCTATATCCATCAGTGTCCACCATGGCTTGGTGGATGGACGAAATGTTGCCGAATTTATACAGAACGTAAAAGACGGACAAAACAATACATTATGATATGATTGCTCTCTCTTCCTATTCTAATAATAAAACATGAAAAATAAAATAGAATTTATCGCTTTTGATGCCGATGACACTCTTTGGGAAAATGAACTTTATTTTCAAGAGTTGGAACACAAATTTTGTCATCTTCTGAGGAAATATTCACCGGCTCCTTCCGTATCAGAAGAATTGTTCAAGACAGAAATAAAAAATCTGCATATCTATGGTTATGGACTGAAAGGAATGCTGCTTTGCATGATTGAAACCATTTGCAAAGTTACTAATGGAGAAGGAGACCTCAATCTCGTAAAAGAAATCCTCCGATCAGGTCAGGAACTTCTGCAAAGACCAATCACATTATTGGACGGTGTGCAAGAAGTCATATCAGCCTTGCACGAAAATTATAAATTAGTATTGGCCACCAAAGGTGATTTGTTCGATCAAAAAAGAAAGATTTCTGCGTCCGGACTACAAGAATACTTTTACCACATAGAAATAATGAGCGACAAGAAAAATGCGGATTATAAAAGATTGCTTGATAATTTAGGATGTAAGGCAGAAAATTTACTGATGATAGGTAACTCGATAAAGTCGGATATTATTCCCATATTGGAACTCGGAGGTTATGCAGCCTATGTACCTCATCATGTCACTTGGGCACACGAACAGTATGAAGGAGAAGTAACGCACTCCCACTTTATTAAGTTGAATAACATTAAAGAGATACAAAACTATCTTTAGTTTTTGCCATACTCCATTCTCCACGTGGTAACTCTTTGAACAAAAATACCACGTCCGGCAAGACTCAAAAAAGGATAAGTCACTCTATACAACAAAAAAGGGTTGTCAAAACGTGGATAATGCTGTCGTTTCGTTCGTAGGGGCGAGGTTCGCTCGCCCGAAAACAGTTTGCTTTGTGTCTTCGGGCAGGCAAACCCTGCCCCTACAGTTGACGATTGGATAGTCCGGTTTCGTTTTGACACTTCCTTTTATACACATTTAAAACCCAATACTTAATCCGGCTATCAGATAAGTTTTGTCAAATGAGGGCGAAACAATAGCCTGTACAAACAAAGGCAAAGAAAAATGATCTGTAATATTAATGTTCTTGGAAGCTTTTAAAGCAATATCTGTAAAAGCAGCACCATCAGCATCATACATTCCTTTCCAGGGAGTGAAACCAACGGAAGGAGTGAGCGTAATTTCTGCCGGGCAAGCAATATTATAAGAAGCATTGATATAAGTGGAATAAGCACGATCACCGTCTTTGTTATCGTCTCCTCCAGCAAACATGGTAGACCAGCTCAAGGTCAGAGGAAAGTTCTCGCCGAAATTATAAGCTAATGTTCCTTCAAAATGATGATCATGTTTATAATCCCCGTAGGGCATGGTGATGCCATTCCACCAATAGTCGGTCACTGTAATACCTAAACCGCCAATGGTATAACTCAAATTGATGTCAAACTCTTGTGCACCGTCTGTCTTGGTCAGGCTCTGACTCCCCCAAGCAGACAAAGAAAGATTGCCGTAAGATAATCCTAATGTAGGCTGTACAGAAAATCCTGAATTCTGGTAAGCGCCACGCCAAATGTAATCACTTACAAAATCCGCCTTAGCCGTTACGCTAAATTCTTGTGCTTTTATCACTCCAGGCAACAGTAGAGCCAGCACCAAGACCACTTTTTTCAAATTCTTTTTCATCTTAAAAAATTAAACTAATCAATATTCGTGTTTTACATATTTCTACTATTTCCTTCTTATTGTCTGAAAGGAAATATCCATTTTGAGTTTTTCTGAATCAAGATGCATCATTCAATAGGGTGATGCACGTCAAAGATCAAGAATCCATGTTATCAAAGCAAAGAACAATACAATGATAGCCACAGCTTCTAGAGCCGACAGACTCTCGGTATCCAGGAAACTTCTCTTTTTCATGACGCACATCTTCCTAATTTAATGACTATATATTTTTTATTATTTTGCCTTTTCTAAAGCAGCATTCAGTTTTAATACATTCACCTTCTCTGTACCGAATATGCCCATAAACGGTTTTTCCACAGCTTTATCTACAATAGCTTTTACAGTTTCCTCACTCATTCCGCGAGCTTTAGCCACACGTTGTACCTGCACGTATGCGCAGGCCGGAGTGATGTCAGGATCCAGCCCGGAACCGCTGGCTGTGACCATTTCGGCAGGTACTTCCTTACGGCTCAAGTAAGGATGATGCTTTAAAAATGTATCAATCCGCGCTTCTACTTCAGCCAAGTATTCTGCATTGGTAGGGCCTTTATTGCTACCGGCCGAACTGGTTGCATCATAACCATCTCCGGCACATGAAGGACGTCCCCAGAAATAGATATCTTCCGTAAATGATTGTCCCACATTGGCGGCACCTACCACTTTTCCGTTAAGTTCCACAACCTCGGCATTGCCGGAATTAGGTCCGGCAAATTGAGCGAAAATCCATAAGACTAGTATATAGCATACTGAGAAAAACACACAAAAGACTAAAGTAAGTCTGAATGACTTTATAAAATTTTTCATTGTTATTTACTTGTTAAAAGAATAATCCTACTACTAAATCTATTAATTTAATACCCACAAAAGGAGCAATAACACCACCTATGCCATATATCAAAAGATTACGACGAAGCAAGGCGGAAGCTCCTATCGGTTTGTATTGAACTCCTTTCAATGCCAGCGGAATCAGAATAGGAATAATGATGGCATTGAATATAACTGCAGATAAGATAGCACTCTCAGGGCTATGCAACCCCATAATATTCAATGCAGCCAGTTCTGGAATGGAAAGCATGAACAATGCAGGAACAATGGCAAAATATTTGGCCACATCATTGGCTATGGAGAAAGTGGTCAGTGTACCACGTGTCATCAGCAATTGTTTACCTATCTCAACAATTTCTATCAGCTTGGTAGGATCATTATCCAAATCCACCATATTCCCTGCTTCCTTGGCAGCCTGTGTACCGCTATTCATGGCAACCCCCACATTAGCTTGGGCAAGGGCAGGAGCATCATTTGTTCCGTCACCCATCATGGCAACCAGTTTGCCGGCAGCCTGCTCTTTCTTGATATACTCCATCTTATCCTCCGGTTTAGCTTCGGCTATGAAGTCGTCTACTCCGGCTTTCTCTGCAATATATTTGGCGGTCAATGGGTTATCTCCCGTCACCATGACTGTTTTTACCCCCATCTTGCGTAAACGTTCAAAACGTTCCTGAATACCCGGTTTTATGATATCCTGCAATTCTATTACTCCGGCAATTTTCTTATTGACACTTACCACCAATGGAGTACCTCCATTACTTGTAATGGTTTGAATGATATCTTCCGTTTCTTTTGGGAAAGGGTTTCCGGCAGACAAAGCTATCTTGCGGATCGCATCAAATGCACCTTTACGGATTTCTGTTCCATCCTTCAAGTTAATACCCGAGCATTTGGTTTCGGCGGTAAATTTTATCATATGAGCACCATCGGTATTCAAATTACGCATCCGTAAACCCGATTCACGTCCCAGTTCAATAATAGATTTGCCTTCCGGAGTATCATCAGATACAGATGAGAGCAGGCAGGCTTCGATGAAAGCATGTTCATCCACTCCCTGAGCCGGATAAAAACGGGTAGCTTTACGGTTTCCTATAGTTATTGTTCCTGTTTTATCAAGAAGCAACGTATCTATGTCTCCGGCTGTTTCCACTGCTTTACCCGATTTGGTTATGACATTGGCACGCAAAGCACGATCCATCCCGGCGATACCGATAGCCGAAAGCAATCCTCCGATAGTGGTAGGAATGAGGCAGACAAACAAGGACAGAAAAGAAGCAATGGTAATGACAGTTCCCGTATAATCGGCAAACGGTTTAAGGGTGATACACACAATGACAAAGACCAATGTAAATGCTGCCAACAGGATAGTCAATGCAATTTCATTCGGTGTTTTCTGGCGGGATGCGCCTTCCACCAATGCAATCATCTTATCCAGGAAACTTTCACCCGGCTGGGTGCTTACCATTACTTTTATCTGATCGGACAATACTTTTGTACCTCCTGTTACTGAACTCTTGTCACCGCCTGCTTCACGGATTACAGGAGCGGATTCGCCTGTGATGGCACTTTCGTCAATAGACGCCAGTCCTTCGATGATCTCGCCATCGGCAGGAATTACATCTCCTGCCTCGCATACAAAAATATCACCTTTCTTTAACCGGGAACTACTGACAGTTTTCAAAGTCCCGTTCACAATCAATTTGGCAGGGGTTTCCTCACGAGTCTTCCTCAGGCTATCGGCTTGTGCTTTTCCGCGCGCTTCGGCAATAGCTTCAGCAAAATTAGCAAATAACAAGGTGATGAACAGGATTACGAAAACCCATAAATTATAAATAAATGAGTCTTGTGAATCATTAACGATAGAGTAGAGCATCACCAAGAACATAATAGCTGTACAAACCTCTACCGTGAACATAATCGGATTCTTAATCATCACTCGCGGATTCAACTTCACGAATGATTGTTTTATGCTGTCAATGACTTGCTCCTTCTGAAATAAAGAAGCTGATTTATTATCTTTCATATCTTCTATTAATATCGTTGTCTGTTATCAGAATTATAAACTCAAGTGCTCGGCAATAGTGCTTAATGCATGTACCGGGAAGAATGATAGTGCGGCAACAATAAAAATAACCGCAAATGTCATCACACCGAATGTCACTGTATCGGTTTGCAATGTGCCGGCGCTTTCGGGAATAAATTTTTTCTTAGCCAGAATACCTGCTATGGCCACTTGACCTACAATCGGGACAAAACGTCCTAATATCAGCACAATACCACAAGAGTAGTTCCAAAACCATGTGTTATCACCCAGTCCTTCAAAACCGGAACCATTATTGGCGGCACACGAGGTGTATTCATAAAGCATTTCACTCAGACCATGATATCCGGGATTGTTCAGCCAGCCACCTTCACTTTCCACAAATGCAGGCGCATGAACAAACAGATAAGCAGCCAATGCCGTACCAACTAAAATGATAAACGGATGAAGTAGTGCCACAATGGAAGCAATCTTCATTTCACGTGCTTCTACTTTATGACCAAGGAACTCCGGTGTACGGCCTACCATCAACCCACTGATGAACACGGCGATAATAATAAATGTAAAGTAGTTCATCCATCCCACACCTACACCGCCAAACCATGTGTTGATCTGCATGTTCAGCATTTCCATCATACCCGAAAGCGGCATTGTTGAATCGTGCATACCATTGACAGAACCATTGGAAGTAACCGTAGTAGTAATACTCCACAAAGCAGTGGCGGCCGAGCCCAAACGTATTTCTTTACCTTCCATCGCGCCATTATCCTGCGCTATCCCCATTTCATCAATACGTGGATTACCACCCATCTCCTGACTCACATTGATACAAACTCCTACCAGATAAGCAAACAGCATGACACCATATATACTATAACCCAATTTTTTACGTTTCAGATAGAAACCGAATGCAAATGCCATCGCCATAGGTATGATAAGGATAGACCAACATTCCACCATATTGGCAAAATAGGTAGGGTTCTCCAATGGATGAGAAGAGTTTACACCAAAATAACCACCACCATTAGTACCCAATTGTTTGATAGGGACAATAGCCGCCGTAGGGCCTTGTGATACATATTGTGTAGCTCCTTCCATGGTGGTCACTTTCATTTTTCCGTCAAAGCCCATCGGAGTTCCTTGCACAATCAGGATAAAGCCTACGACCAATGAAAGAGGCAACAGGACACGGGTACAACTTAATACCAAATAGTTCCAGAAATTGCCAATAGTCTGAGTAGTCTTTGCAGCCAGCGCTTTCATTATACCTGCCATGGCAGCCATACCGGTAGCGGCAGTAATAAACTGAAAGAGCATGATGACGAATAGCTGAGTAAAATAAGTCAGCCCACTTTCACCGCTATAATGTTGCAAGTTGCAGTTCACCATGAAACTGATACAAGTATTGAATGCCTGATGCGCAGTCTGACCGACATTTCCATCCGGGTTAAGCGGCAGCACACCTTGTGTAACCAACAGTACCATCCCCCAAAGGAACCAAAATAGATTTACCACCAGCAAGGCTCTCAAAAACTGTTTCCAGTTCATCTCCTCATTGGGATTGATGCCACTCAGTTTGAACATAACCCGTTCAACGGGCTTCATAAAATCCGACCAAGTCTTTTCACCTTTATAAACTTTAGCGATATATTTGCCCAAAGGATAGCTGAGCACTACCATTAAGACAATTTGCGCTATAACACCTAAAACTTCAGTATTCATAACTCTTTATTTCTTAACTTACTTTTTTAAAACTTCTCCGGCTTGATGAGAACATACATCATATAGCCGAACATAATCAAACTAACTACAAATAATGCTGTGTACATAACTTGTTTCTCCTTTCTTTTTTTAGATCTTCTCGAACCAGTCTATGCATTTAAAGAAAAGCCAAAAGCAAGCTATACCGCTCAAGGTACAAACCACAAATCCGATTGAAAATAAATCCATAATTCCTTTTTTTAATTAATACTATTGTTAACTGCCACGCTATATGCCAATAGTGTGCCATTACCGGCAAACAGGAGATAAGTAATTGATTTATATACAGATATAACAACAAGAAAAAAGAGGGAGCAAAAGAAGATCTTTTCAAAATGAAAAGGGAAGAATATCAAAACAGGAGAATAATTGATTTATTTGCTGCCAAACTGCATAATTCCCCAATTTATTATATAGCTTTGTATAAAGGTTTTAATACAGAAAAACAGAAAGGAAAAATGAAGGAGATAAATGTTACCGTAGCCGATATCACTACTTTAAAAGTCGACGCCATTGTAAATGCAGCCAACTGCTCGTTGCTGGGTGGCGGTGGTGTAGATGGAGCTATCCATCGGGCTGCAGGCCCGGCGTTGTTAGCGGAATGTAAAACATTGGGCGGTTGTCCGACGGGGGAAAGCAAGATAACCGATGCATACAACCTGCCATGCAGGAAAGTGATTCATACCGTAGGACCCGTATGGCATGGGGGAACGCATGGAGAAGCCGAAAAACTTGCATCATGCTATCATACCAGTTTCATACTAGCGAGAGAGAACGGCATCCAAAGCATTGCATTCCCCTGTATCAGTACCGGCGTATATCATTATCCCAAGGAAGAAGCGGCACGTATCGCATTGAATGCCATCGGGGAAGAAATGGCACATGGCTATGAAGGAGAAGTGATTGTATGCTGTTTCTCGGAGGAAGATGCCGAAGTATATCGAAAGCTCTTGTCTTGCTGAGGAAAGTCACGGATCATTTCTATATCCGGAATGTATTGATTCCGTAGCCATCTTTGCTGAAACCATCTTGCAATAATGCTGCCTATGGTCTTTCGTGAAGCAGTAGAATTTGAGTGGGGCTGTTTATCCGTAAGGAATACATAAAAGACTTGGGAACCGGATTCGTCATTAAAAGGTTTTATCCGTATCCCTAACCCTTTCCTGCCCTATGGTTAAGGGTTTTCTTCTTGTTTGTTTTATCTCCACAAGTCTTTGGAGTTAACTCCATAACCTTGGGAGTCAACTCCAAAGCTTATGGAGATAACTCCAAAGGCTATGGAGATAGAATACATCCGTATAAAAAGACTTAACCATAGGGCAGGAAAGGGTTGATCAATGACCTGCAACAACTAAATGCCGTATTCCTCTATCTTTCTATATAAAGTAGTCAAACCTATTTTCAATAAACGTGAAGCCTCGGTCTTGTTTCCTTTAGTATGTTGCAGAACTTTAGCGATATGACGTTTTTCCATAGCGGCCAGTTCAAACTCCGAATAATTCTTGCCGGAATAATCTTCCTGCCGGGCATTCTGTATTTCAATGGGAAGATCTTGTAAGGTGAGCTGTTTGTCGCAGACAATCATGCTGCGTTCTATCACGTTTCGCAATTCACGGATATTTCCTCTCCAGTCGGCAGCTTTCAAAGCTTTCAAGAACTCCGGAGCCATCCCTTCCACCTGTTTCCCCAGTTTCTTTGAAAAGAGTTGGATAAAGCTTTCCGCCAAAAGTTCGATGTCTTCTTTGCGCTCACGAAGAGGAGGGAGGTGTATCTGAAAAACAGAAAGACGATAATAAAGATCTTCACGGAAATTACCTTGTTCTATTTCTTTTTTCAGGTCCCGATTGGTGGCGGAGATAACGCGGACATTCACTTTCGTCGGTTTCGTGTCGCCTATCTTGATGTACTCTCCCGCTTCGAGCACACGAAGCAATTTGGCTTGCAGCTCGAAAGCCATTTCACCTATTTCATCCAAAAAGATGGTTCCGTTATCGGCCACTTCGAACAGCCCCTTCTTATCTTTCATCGCTCCGGTAAACGAACCGGCTTTATGACCGAATATCTCGCTTTCAAGCAGATCTTTGCTAAAAGCAGAACAGTTTACAGCCACAAAAGCATTCTCTTTGCGAAGACTGTTGCGATGGATGGCTTGTGCAAAGACCTCTTTCCCCGTGCCTGTTTCTCCGGTCAGCAAGACTGTAACATCCGTTGCCGAAACCTTTCGGGCCAATGCTACGGCTTGTTGCATACCCTCCGACTTCCCTTTTATAGCGTCAAAAGAGAAACTTTGGGTCTCTTCTGTTTTCACTTTTTCCCCTACATTCTTTTTAGCCTGAGCCATAGCCCGGCTGATTAACGGAATAATTTTATTATTATCATCCCCTTTGGTGATATAATCAAAGGCTCCATTCTTGATTGCCTGCACACCATCCGGAATGTTACCGTGGGCGGTCAAAAGTATCATCTCCAATTCTGGATAGAGTTTTTTGATGGTTGTAACCATATCCACTCCATTGCCGTCCGGCAAAAACACATCACACAACACCACTTGGGGATTATGTAACTTAAGTTGTTTCAATGTAGACTGGCAATCGGCTGCCTGGAATACTTCGTAACCTTCCAATTCCATCATACGCGAAAGAAGTTTGCGTATTTGCGGTTCATCATCAATAATTAAAATACTATCCATATATTTATTCTGTTTTGCGTGACAAAGATAGAATAAAATGAACGCTCGACAAAAGGATAATACTTAATTTCTGTTTTATAGAAAACGCTTTCTGATTAGCTTTTTTTAATCTCGGACTTTCTGAACCACTCCCGTAGGGAGTAAACAATAACAAGCTGTAAAAAAACATATTTACTGATCAATAAAACTCATCTTATAATGAACCTTTTTATATTTTGTTTCGTTAAATATACCGGATGACATCTCAATTTACTTCCGTCAATTCCTCCCTATTCTTAATTAATTTAAACTATTATAGACTATGAACAAAATAGAAATAAAAGACTTGTATCTTGTTTTCGGTCCGGAAAAGCAGAAAGCGTTCCGGATGTTGAAAGAAAGAAAAAGCAAAAATGAAATTTTAAAGGCGACTAATTGTACTGTAGCAGTTAAAAACGCCAATCTGACAATCAAAGAAGGAGAGTTCTTCGTAATCATGGGACTGTCGGGCAGTGGCAAATCAACTTTATTGCGCTGCATAAACCGGTTAATCAAACCCACAAAAGGACAAGTACTGATTAATGGAACAGACATTACTGCCGCATCCGATAAGGAATTGCTGGAAATGCGTCGCCGGGAAATAGCTATGGTGTTCCAAAATTTTGGTTTGTTACCTCATCGCAGTGTTTTAAGCAATATTGCATTCGGGCTCGAACTCCAAGGAGTTCCCAAACAGGAACGTGAGAAAAAAGCCATGAAGAGTATGGAAATAGTCGGGCTGAAAGGATATCAGAATCAGATGGTCGGACAACTTTCCGGCGGAATGCAGCAACGTGTGGGATTGGCACGCGCTTTGGCAAATGATCCGGAAATATTACTGATGGATGAAGCCTTTTCCGCTCTGGACCCATTGATCCGCGTACAAATGCAAGATGAAATGCTGGCACTGCAATCCAAAATGAAAAAGACCATCGTCTTTATCACGCATGATTTGAGCGAAGCAATTAAACTGGGTGACCGCATTGCCATTATGAGAGATGGAGAAGTGGTACAAGTCGGAACTTCAGAAGAAATTTTAACTGAACCGGCCAATGACTATGTGGCAAGATTTGTAGAAAATGTGGACCGGAGCAAAATCATAACGGCAGGAAGTATTATGATAACCCGTCCCGCCGTAGCCCGTCTGCGTAAAGAAGGTCCCGAGGTTCTGATCAGAAAGATGAAAGAAAGAGATATTACCGTGCTTCCTGTGATAGATGAAAATGACAAGCTGATAGGAGAGATTACATTGGAAAGTGCCGCCATTCTTCGGCGTAAAGGTATAAAATCAATCCGGGAAGCCGTACAAAGTGAAGTACATTCCGTTACGGAGGACACAAAGATTGAGGATCTGCTTCCCTTAATCACGAAAACCAATTCTCCCATTTATGTGGTAAATGAAGAACGCGAACTGAAAGGTTTGGTTCCTCTATCGTCCATCGTAGTAGAGATGACCGGAAAAGATAAAGAAGAAATTAATGAACTTATTCAAAACGCTATCGAATTATGATAAACATAGGAAAATATATAGAAACAGCCATCAACTGGCTCACAGAAAACTTTGCCCCTCTTTTCGACGCCATCAATGTTGGAATAGGCGGGTTCATAGATGGGTTCCAAAACATATTGATGTGGATACCTTTTTATGTAACAATAGCATTGCTGGCCATCCTGGCTTGGTATAAATCGGGAAAAGGAGTCAGCATTTTTACCATTTTAGGATTATTGCTGATTTGGGGAATGGGATTTTGGAACGAAACCATGCAGACTTTAGCATTGGTGCTTTCGTCTACCATCATCGCTCTTATCGTGGGACTTCCCTTGGGAATATGGAGCGCAAACAGCAAACGATGTGATAAAATTCTGCATCCTATCCTCGACCTGATGCAAACGATGCCTGCTTTCGTCTATCTGATTCCTGCCGTACTCTTTTTCGGGCTGGGAACCGTTCCGGGAGCCTTTGCCACCATTATTTTTGCCATGCCTCCCGTAGTGCGTCTGACCAGCCTGGGTATCAAGCAAGTACCGAAGAATGTTGTAGAAGCTTCGCGCTCTTTTGGTGCGACACCTATGCAATTATTATTCAAGGTACAATTACCGCTGGCATTGCCCACTATCATGACCGGTATAAACCAGACAATCCTGATGTCGCTCTCCATGGTGGTCATTGCCGCTATGATTGCAGCCGGAGGGTTAGGGGAAATCGTACTGAAAGGTATCACGCAGATGAAAATAGGTTTAGGTTTCGAAGGCGGTATCGCAGTAGTCATCCTGGCCATCATTCTGGATAGAATAACACAAGGACTTGGAAAACAAAAGAAAGGGAAATAAGCATGAAGAAAATACTATATTTTTTGTCTTTCCTCCTGCTGCTTGCCTCTTGCAGCGGGAAAAAAGATGATAAGACAATAAGCATTGGATACATAAACTGGGACGACGGCATCGCCCTGACCTATTTGACGGAAGTGATTCTTGAACAACAAGGTTATCATGTCGTTTTAAAGAATGCCGATCCGGCTCCTATCTATGCAACAATGGCCCGTGGCAAAGTAGATTTGCTGATGGATGCTTGGTTACCGGCTACACAGGCCGATTATATGAAACAATACGGAAAGAATCTGGAAATCTTAGGCAAGATCTATCCGGATGCCCGTATCGGTCTGGTAGTCCCCGATTATGTGGACATTCATTCCATTGAGCAATTAAATGCCAACAAAGAAAAATTCGGAGGCGAGATTATCGGCATTGATGCCGGTGCAGGGATTATGCATGCTACAGATATGGCCATAGAAAAATACAATCTGGATTACAAATTGCTGGAGTCTAGCGGACCGGCCATGACCGCAGTGCTAAAAAGAGCCGTTGACGAGCATCAATGGATTGTGGTGACGGGATGGACTCCCCATTGGATGTTCACCCGCTTTAAATTAAAATTTCTGGAGGACCCGAAAGGTATTTTTGGTAAAGCGGAAACAATTACGGCCATTGCCCGCAAAGGATTTGGTGAGCAACACCCGTTTGTGGCAAAACTGATAGAAAACATACATCTGAGCACCAAAGAAATCAGCAGCCTGCTGGATGATGTATCACAAAATGAATATAATGAAAAAGAAGGAGCGGAAAAATGGGTAAAAGAACATCAGGAGCTGGTAGATTCCTGGATTCCCCGGAAATAGAAATATCTCACTTACCTTGAGGGCCGCGCCCAAGGTAAGTGAGAAAACAAACGAACTTTGTATCAGCTCAACTATGCCATATATTTTGATAAGTTTCTCGAAAACAAAACCTATCTTTGCAACATAATAAAACACATATAAATTATGAATGTTATCAAATCAAGGTTCGTCTATCACTTAATGGCAATAATCACTGTAGCTATCTGGGGAACTACTTTTGTTTCTACTAAGATTCTAATCCAACATGGATTAAGTCCTTCCGACATCTTCTTTTATCGTTTCACTATGGCCTATCTTTGCATGTGGTGTATTTCTTATAAAAAACTATTTGCCAACAGAGTAAAAGATGAATTGTTACTTTTATTGGCCGGATTATGTGGAGGAACTATTTATTTCATTACTGAAAATACGGCTCTCGGCATCACATTAGCCTCCAACGTGTCTCTGATAGTATGCACATCACCTGTTCTGACCACACTGCTTTCTTATTTGTTCAGAAGAAAAGAACCTTTCACCCGCCATCTTGTTTACGGATCGATCATGGCTTTGATAGGAGTGGGGCTGGTTGTTTTCAACGGCAGTTTCATTCTGAAAATTAATCCTTTGGGAGATATTCTTTCACTGACCGCTGCATTGATGTGGGCATTTTATTGCCTTATTCTCAAACAATTGGATAATCATTATTCTATCGTATTCATTACCCGTAAAGTATTCTTCTACGGAGTGCTGACCATTCTGCCCATGTTTTTATTCCGTCCGTTAAATTGGGACAATGTCTTGATGATGCAACCCATCGTGTTTGGAAATCTTCTCTTTTTGGGATTTGTCGCCTCCATGCTCTGCTTCATAGCCTGGAATGCTTGTGTCAAGGAATTGGGAGCCGTAAAAAGTACAAACTATATTTATATCGTCCCTTTGGTAACTCTTCTTACTTCAGCGGTCATTATTAATGAAAAGATAACTTGGATAGCCCTTACCGGCTGTTTTCTTATCTTGTGTGGTGTATATTTGGCAGAACGGAAAACAAATCCTACATTTGAGGCGAAATCTTAAAGCCCTTTAATTATGAACGAGATAGACAAAATGCGTAACAGTCAGCTGGCCGATATGGAGAAACCGGAAATACAGGCCAGTTTCATACACGCCAAAAAACTAGTGGCCCAATTACGGATGATGAGTACATACGATGATGGTTTCAGGGAAGTGCTGGAAGAATTAGTGCCGGGTATCCCTTCCACTTCTGTCATCTGTCCACCATTTTACTGTGATCATGGACACGGCATCCGCTTAGGAGAGCATGTCTTTGTGAATGCCAACTGTACATTTTTAGATGGTGGATATATCACCATAGGAGCACATACATTGATAGGGCCCAATGTACAGATCTATACTCCACATCATCCGGTAGATTACATAACCCGACGCGAACCCAAAGAGTATGCATATCCCGTAACTATCGGAGAAGATTGCTGGATAGGAGGAGGAGCTATTCTTTGTCCCGGAGTAAAAATAGGTCATCGCTGTATTATCGGAGCCGGAAGTGTCGTAACTAAAGACATTCCCGACAATTCCGTTGCTGTAGGTAATCCGGCCAAAGTGATTAGAAAAGTTGATTAAAAAAAGAAAACAGATAATTATGAAAGTTTTGGCCCCACATAATTATCTGTTTCTCGTATTCAGCCAATATAAACATTGACGCTCAGAAACAGGCAATCGTCTCCGTTAGAACATTCAAAGTCTATTTTATTCTCTCTGGCCAGCCAACCTATAGCTGCATTCAAATCTCTGTCAGACAATTCTGAAGCTCTTTTTAAATCACAATAACTCCACCGTTTATTGTCATTCAGCAGTTTCCAAACTTTTCCTGCGTTTACTCCAATTTGATGTTTATCCATTTTGATGTTCAATTAAAGAAGTTAATAATAGAATGCTTAGTTTTTTGCGGTAAATATAACCTTTTATTAAAATAAAATAGACTCTCCTACATAAAATTCATGTAAAAGACATGATTATTTAACATTTGTTTCTGTCAAATTTCATGTAAATTCTCTTTTTATGAAGATATTTATTGCCGGATGAGCCATTTTTACAAATATTTCCTCTAACTTTGTAAGTCAATTAATCCTTTGATATGAAAAGAAATAAAATAAACTGGAGAGTTCCCAAAGGTATGGAACTCACAGAGTTAGATAAAAAGGTTCTCTATTATCAAGATAGAGGTCATTTAGTACCTTCACGTGAACTGATCAAGACACCGGAACAGATTGAAGGAATACGCCGTAGCGGTATTGTCAATACCGGAGTGCTAGACCTTGTAGAACGTGAGATCCATGCAGGCATGAGCACATTGGAAATAGACAAGCTGGTTTATGAATATACGAAAGATCACGGTGGCATTCCTGCAACCTTAGGTTATGACGGTTTTCCCAAAAGTTGCTGCACCTCTATCAATGAGGTTGTTTGTCACGGTATTCCCAATGAATTCGATATTCTGGAAGAAGGAGATATCATCAATGTGGATTGTACTACCATTCTTGATGGTTATTATGCCGATGCATCGCGTATGTTTACCATTGGAAAAACCACACCTCAAAAAGAAAAACTGGTACGAGTAGCTAAAGAATGTCTGGAGATAGGCATGGAAGCTGCGAAACCATTTGGTTTTGTAGGGGACATAGGACATGCCATTGAAAAACATGCTAAAAAAAATGGATTCTCAGTAGTGCGTGATCTCTGCGGACACGGAGTAGGCATAGAGTTCCATGAAGAACCGGATGTAGAACATTTCGGGAAAAAAGGAACTGGTATGCTATTGGTGCCGGGAATGGTTTTTACCATTGAACCAATGATCAATATGGGAACATGGGAAGTCTTCATTGATGAGGAAGATGGCTGGACTGTAGTCACCGAAGACGAACAGCCGTCTGCACAGTGGGAACATACTTTCGTTATGACAGATAACGGACTTGAAATTCTGACACATTAATATATATAATAAGGTATAGAAATATGGATACAATTATATTAGGTATAGAATCTTCCTGTGACGACACATCAGCCGCAGTTATCAAGAATGGCGTATTGTTGTCCAACGTAGTGTCCAGCCAGGCTGTTCACGAAGCTTACGGAGGGGTGGTTCCCGAATTGGCGTCACGTGCCCATCAACAAAACATTGTACCGGTGGTGCACGAAGCCTTAAAAAGGGCAGGAGTTACCAAGGAGCAACTAAGCGCCGTTGCATTCACCCGAGGACCCGGCTTGATGGGATCATTACTGGTCGGAGTATCTTTTGCGAAAGGTTTCGCACGTTCATTGAATATACCAATGATTGATGTTAACCACCTGCAAGCCCATGTGTTAGCCCATTTCATTAAAGAATCGGAAGAAGACAACAACCAACCTAAATTCCCTTTCTTGTGCCTGCTGGTGTCAGGAGGAAACTCACAGATAATATTGGTAAAGGCCTATAATGACATGGAAGTTTTGGGACAAACTATTGACGATGCAGCAGGAGAAGCTATCGACAAATGTTCTAAAGTAATGGGCTTAGGTTATCCCGGAGGTCCTATCATTGATAAACTGGCACGTCAAGGCAATCCAAAAGCGTTCACTTTCAGTAAACCACATATTCCGGACTATAACTATAGTTTCAGCGGATTAAAGACTTCTTTCCTATACTCTTTGCGTGACTGGTTGAAAGAAGATCCCGATTTCATCGAACATCATAAAAACGACTTGGCTGCTTCATTGGAAGCGACCATTGTAGATATTCTGATGGACAAGCTGAGAAAAGCAGCCAAAAATCTCAAGATAAATGAAGTGGCAGTAGCCGGAGGGGTATCAGCCAACAACGGGCTTCGTAACTCATTCCGCGAGCATGCCGGGAAATATGGTTGGAATATCTATATCCCGAAGTTCAGCTTTACTACGGATAATGCCGCAATGATCGCAAATACCGGTTATTACAAGTATCTGGACAATGATTTTTGCACTATAGACAAGCCCGCTTATTCACGGGTAACTATTTAATATTAAAAAACCGTTTTCAACATGTCAGTAGAAGGTAAATTTTTAAGTAAAGAGATTAACGATTTGTTTTGGAGAGAGGGCCTGACACTCGTTACTGCCGAGAGTTGCACGGCAGGAAGTGTGGCGGCCGCTATTACAGCCGTTGCCGGAAGTTCACAATTCTTTAAAGGTGGAATTATCGCCTATTCCAACGAAATAAAGGAAAGTCTGTTAGGGGTAAACCACGAAACTTTAGAAACTCACGGAGCTGTAAGTGAAGAAACCGTTATCGAAATGGTAAAAGGAGCGATGAAATCGATGAATTCTGATTGTGCTGTAGCAACTTCAGGTATCGCAGGACCCACAGGAGGTACTCCCGACAAACCGGTAGGTACCATTTGGATTGCTGCCGGATGTAAAGACAAAGTGATTACACTGAAATTGGAAGGCGACGAAGGAAGAAACAAAAACATTGCAAATGCAACCCAAAATGCACTGCAACTGCTTCGAAAGTTGTTCCAAAACGAAGAAAATGAGCAGTAATTGCAGAATTATTTGCAAAAACTCTTGTTTTATACAAATAAAAGTGCTTATTTTGCACTCCGTTTGAAATAAGTATTGAAAAAAACTATAAAAATAAGATAGCAATGTCGAAGATTTGTCAAATTACCGGAAAGAAAGCCATGATTGGCAACAATGTTTCACACTCTAAGAGAAGAACCAAAAGAACTTTTGATGTGAACTTGTTTACTAAGAAATTCTACTATGTAGAACAAGATTGCTGGATTAGCCTGAACATCTGCGCTAACGGCTTACGTGTGATTAATAAAAAAGGCCTGGATGCAGCGCTGAATGAAGCGGTAACCAAAGGCTATTGTGATTGGAAAAGCATCAAAATTATTGGTTAATTAAAAAGGAGAGATAGACTATGGCAAAGAAGGCTAAAGGTAATAGAGTACAGGTAATCCTTGAATGCACAGAAATGAAGGATAGTGGTATGCCGGGAACTTCTCGTTACATTACAACAAAAAACAGAAAAAATACCACTGAAAGATTGGAACTTAAGAAGTACAATCCTATTTTGAAAAGAGTAACAGTTCACAAAGAAATTAAATAATTATAACCCATGGCAAAGAAAACAGTCGCAACCCTTCAGACAGGTAAAGAAGGACGTTCTTATACTAAGGTTATCAAGATGGTTAAATCTCCGAAAACAGGAGCTTACATCTTCGATGAGCAAATGGTACCTAACGAAAAAGTTCAAGACTTTTTCAAGAAATAATTCAGTCGGAATGACTGGTGGAAAGTTCCTTTCATATATTATGGAAGGAACTTTTTTTATACCACAATGTTATCATCATAATACATTATGACCAATCATTGTGACACTTTTTTTTGTCCGTGTAAGAGATTAGTTATATCTTTGTAGCATAAACAGATAAATCAGACTCCAATATGGGATTTTTTAATTTTTTCTCAAAAGAAAAGAAGGAAACTTTAGACAAAGGATTGTCCAAAACCAAAGAAAGTGTATTTAGTAAGATTGCCCGTGCCGTAGCGGGTAAATCAAAAGTAGACGATGAAGTATTGGATAATCTGGAAGAAGTGCTTATCACTTCGGATGTAGGCGTTGAAACAACTCTGAATATCATCAAACGCATTGAAGAAAGAGTTGCCAAAGATAAATATGTAAACACTCAGGAACTGAACAAGATTCTCCGTGAAGAGATAGCGGCATTATTGACTGAAAATAACACGGTGGATTCGGATGATTTCACTGTTCCGGAAGGTAAGAAGCCCTATGTCATCATGGTGGTAGGTGTAAACGGTGTGGGTAAAACCACAACCATTGGTAAATTGGCATATCAATTTAAGAAGGCGGGCAAAACCGTCTATTTGGGTGCCGCTGATACATTCCGTGCTGCCGCCGTAGAACAATTGGATATTTGGGGAGAAAGAGTAGGAGTGCCTGTTATTAAACAGAAAATGGGATCAGATCCCGCATCTGTAGCTTTTGATACCTTAAGTTCCGCCGTAGCTAATAATGCAGATGTAGTAATCATTGATACCGCAGGCCGTCTTCACAATAAAGTAGGTTTGATGAACGAGCTTACTAAAATCAAGAATGTGATGAAGAAAGTTGTTGCGGACGCACCTCACGAAGTATTATTGGTTTTAGACGGTTCTACCGGTCAAAATGCATTTGAACAAGCCAAACAGTTTACTTTGGCGACAGAAGTTACTGCTATGGCAATTACCAAATTGGACGGAACAGCCAAAGGGGGCGTTGTAATTGGCATCTCAGAGCAGTTCAAGATTCCCGTAAAATATATTGGATTGGGCGAAGGCATTGAAGACATGCAGGTATTCCGCAAAAAAGAATTTGTAGACTCACTATTTGGAGAGACTGAATAATAAATGAAACGTAACACAATAGATATCATCACCTTAGGGTGTTCTAAAAACTTAGTAGACTCAGAAAAGCTGATGCGTCAGCTGGAAGCAAACGGTTATAAAGTAACTCACGATTCCGACAAACCACAAGGAGAAATCGCAGTTATTAATACATGTGGTTTCATCGGTGATGCCAAAGAGGAATCGATCAATATGATATTGGAATTTTGTCAGGCCAAAGAAGAAGGGAAGCTCAAAAAACTATATGTGATGGGCTGCCTTTCAGAAAGATATCTAAAAGAATTGGCATTGGAAATTCCTCAAGTAGATAAATTCTATGGTAAGTTTAACTGGAATGAGTTGCTGGCAGATTTAGGCAAAGCATACAAGTCGGAATTTGCCATTGAACGGACATTAACCACACCCCATCACTACGCTTATCTGAAAATATCAGAAGGCTGTGACCGTAAATGCTCTTATTGCGCCATTCCTATTATTACAGGACGCCACATTTCACGGCCGATGGAGGAGATTATTGATGAAGTGAAACTACTTGTATCCGAAGGAGTAAAAGAGTTCCAAATTATAGCCCAAGAATTGACTTACTATGGCGTAGATTTATATAAAAGTCAGAAATTGCCCGAACTCATCGAAAGAATCGCCAATGTTCCCGGTGTAGAATGGATACGTTTACACTATGCATATCCAGCCCATTTTCCGGAAGAATTATTCCGTGTTATGCGCGAACACGATAATGTATGCAAATATATGGATATTGCCCTGCAACACATTAGTGACAATATGCTGAATAAAATGCGCCGGCATGTAAGTAAAGCGGAAACCTACGAATTAATCGAAAAATTCCGTCGGGAAGTACCCGGTATTCACTTACGTACAACATTAATGGTAGGACATCCCGGTGAGACTGAAGAAGATTTTGAAGAATTAAAAGAATTCGTCAAAAAAGTACGATTCGACCGGATGGGAGCCTTCGCTTACTCGGAAGAAGAAGGAACATTCGCCGCTAAAGAATACGAAGATTCCATTTCTCATGAAGTGAAACAACAGCGTTTGGATGAATTAATGGCACTTCAGCAGGAAATAGCCGGCGAACTGAGCCAAACGAAAATAGGTAAAGAATTTAAAGTCATTATAGACCGGAAGGAAGGAGATTACTACATAGGCAGAACCCAGTTTGACTCTCCCGAGGTAGATCCTGAGGTCTTGATAAAAGCTGATGACGAGTACTTAAAAATAGGTGAATTCTATAAAGTGAAAATAACAGCCGCTGATGATTTCGACCTATACGCCAGCATTTTATAGACCTTTTCCCTTATAAAGTTTGGATAATGTTTGTTTTTTTACTAATATAGCAACCAAATTAACACTTTAAGCTTTGAATAACAAAGAATTTATATCTGAATTATCACGTAAACTAGGATATACGAATAAAGATACATCACAATTGGTATCCTCAGTCATTGGTGTTATGACCCAGGAATTGCAAGATGGCAACAACATTGCAATCCAGGGATTTGGTACGTTTGAGGTTAAGAAAAAGCTGGAAAGAATTTCTATTAACCCGGCTACTCAACAACGTATGCTGATTCCCCCCAAGTTAGTGCTGACTTACAAACCCAGTGTAACTTTAAAAGAAAAGTTTAAATAAAATAGTCCTTATTTATAATATTATCATGAGCGAGAAAGTAACCATACAAGATATCATCGAACTTTTGGCTGAGAAACACAGCATGACTAAAAAAGATGCTGAAATCTTTGTCAAAGGAATGTTTGAACTGATAGAGGAAGCTTTAGTTACTGAAAAGTATGTAAAGGTTAAAGGACTAGGTACGTTTAAACTTACAGAGGTGGAGAGTCGTGAAAGTGTAAACGTAAACACGGGGGAAAGAATTGAAATACAGGGCCATACAAAAATATCTTTTACTCCGGATTCCAGTATGAAAGATTTAATAAATAAACCATTCGCTCATTTTGAAACGGTTATATTAAATGAAAACACCAAACTGGAAGATACCGAAACAGAAATAGAAGGAGAGGAGGAAGATACCTTTGACGGAAACGCGCCTAAGCCTAAACAAACAATTGCGGCTAAAGAGGTTGAGTTCATAGAAGCGGAAAATACAGAAGATTCTCCAAATGAGAATGCCATTGCCGCTGAAGACACTACTCCGGTTATTGAGGAAACAATTATTGAAGAACCTGCACCTTCTGTTGAAATTACAGAGGAAGAGATACAAATTATAGAACCGGAAAAAGAATCGGAAGATATTGTCACTGAAGCAGAAAAGGATATTGTTGCTGAAACAGCTGTTCCCCAAACGGTTTCCCCTTTAGCAGAGACAATAGAAGGAAACGAGGTAACAGACAAACCTCAAGAAGAAGTTATGACTATCGCCGATGCAGCCATACTGGCTGCTCGTAAAGCTTGTGAAGAAAAAACATCCTTGGAAACAATAGCGTCAGAAGAGGCAACCCCGTCAGAGAAAACAGTAATAACTCCTGTTACTTCTGATTTTGAAAAAGAACAGAAGATAGAGGAAACAACAGAGACACAAGAAATCTCAGAAGAGAAAAAGAACAGAGTTTCCCAGGGAGTTATTCTTGCTATCATTTTGATTGCCTGCATTGCAGGTGGCATATATTGGTATTTGCAATCAGATAAAACTTCGGATTTACAATCGCCGGCTACAATAAAAAACACCCAAGAACAATTGGAAGAGGATATTCCTGCAATTCCGGTTAATGACTCATTGATGCAAGGTAAAGATACCGCAAACATATGGACGAATGTTGCCGGAAAAGAGACCATCAGTCAATCACAGCAGACTGTATCTCCTAGTACGGAAAAGAGTTCAGGCGTTGCGACAACCGCAAATGTTGCAAAAGAAACTTTAGCCGATACTGTAGAATATGACATAACAGGGACTAAAACTAATTACACATTACGAGAAGGAGAGAGCCTGGTAAAATTAGCTGTGAAATTCTATGGTACAAAAAAGCTATGGCCCTATATCGTGAAACATAATAAAAACATCATTAAAGATGCCGACAGAGTACCCATAGGGACTACTCTGCGTATTCCTGAACTAACTCCTAAAAAATAAGCCTTCTTGCATTTTGCCTGCTTTCGGCATAAATAAAGCAGGCAAAATACAAGAAGTAAAAAAAAGTGCGTTCAACTGATATTCTCACTCTACAAACCTTATCTTTGTATTTTAAAATTCTTTAGCCCAATAACCTTTAAAAAGTAGAGATGCACTTTACTTTTTTAATAAAAATTAGTTGCCGCTGTTAATTAATTAGCGTAATTTTGGCTGCGTTAAATGAACAAGGCTATTTACAAGCCCGTTATTAGATCAATAAAGAAATAACTAAATAAACAAAATTATGGCTGAAGCAATTGACATTCGCGAACTAAACGAACGAATTGAAAGACAAAGTGCGTTCGTAACCAACTTAATGACTGGTATGGACCAGGTTATTGTAGGTCAGAAACATTTGGTAGAATCATTACTTATCGGTTTACTGTCCGATGGTCATATCCTGTTGGAAGGTGTTCCGGGTCTGGCAAAGACTCTGGCGATCAAAACGCTTGCATCTTTGATTGATGCCAAGTACAGCCGAATCCAGTTTACTCCGGACTTGCTGCCCGCCGACGTTATCGGTACCATGATTTATAGTCAGAAAGACGAACAATTCATAGCAAAGAAAGGTCCGATTTTTGCAAATTTCGTATTGGCCGATGAAATTAACCGTGCCCCGGCTAAAGTACAGAGTGCTTTGCTGGAAGCCATGCAGGAACGTCAAGTCACACTGAGCAAGGAAACCTTTATGCTACCCGAACCTTTCCTTGTAATGGCTACTCAGAACCCGATTGAACAGGAAGGTACCTATCCGCTTCCCGAAGCCCAGGTAGACCGTTTTATGCTGAAAGTTATTATTGACTATCCGAAACTGGAAGAAGAAAAGAAAATCATCCGCCAAAATATCACCGGAGAGAAAATCGAAGTTCGCCCCATTCTGAAAGCAACAGATATTATGGAAGCCCGTAAAGTGGTGCGCCAAGTCTATCTGGACGAAAAGATAGAGCAATACATCGCTGATATCGTATTCGCAACCCGTTTCCCTGAAAAATATGACTTGAAAGAACTGAAAGACATGATTGGTTTCGGTGGTTCACCGCGTGCATCTATCAATCTGGCATTGGCAGCACGCAGTTATGCGTTCATCAAACGTCGCGGTTACGTGATTCCCGAAGATGTTCGTGCAGTTGCTCACGATGTGCTTCGCCACCGTATCGGCTTGACTTACGAAGCAGAAGCCATGAACATGTCTTCTGATGAAATTGTAAGCAAAATCCTGAATAAAGTGGAAGTACCCTAAGGATTGTGTTCTGAGGCAGTTCTTAATTGCTTGACGGTTAGGAAGAAGACTTGGAAACAAAAGGTTGAGTACAGAGTTCCACATGGGTGGGACCGCCATTCCACCCATGTGGAACTCCCGTTTCATCTATGTGGGACTGCCGTCCCACATAGATGAAACACCAAATGCATCCGTTTGAAAAACCATTCTCGATAGGAGAAAAAACAGAAACCGATGCACCGGATAAATAAACAACATAGTACGAACAGTATGGAAACAAGTGATTTATTAAAACGGGTTCGCCAGATTGAGATCAAGACACGCGGACTTTCGAACAATATCTTTGCCGGACAATATCACTCTGCATTCAAGGGAAAAGGTATGTCATTCTCGGAAGTACGTGAATATCAGTATGGTGACGACGTACGTGACATTGACTGGAACGTAACCGCCCGCTACAACAAACCCTTTGTCAAGGTGTTTGAAGAAGAGCGCGAATTGACGGTTATGCTCTTGATTGATGTTTCGAACAGCTTGGATTTCGGTACGGTGAAGCAGTTGAAGAAGGATATGGTGACCGAGATTGCCGCTACATTGGCATTCTCGGCCATTCAAAATAACGATAAAATCGGAGTTATTTTCTTTTCAGACCGGATTGAGAAATTCATTCCGCCTAAAAAAGGCCGTAAACATATTCTTTATATCATCCGTGAACTGCTTGATTTCAAGCCCGAAAGCAAGCGTACAGATATAAAGATAGCTGTGGAATATCTGACCAACGTAATTAAAAAACGTTGCACCACCTTTATGATAAGCGACTTTATAGATGAAAACGACTTCCGCAATGCTTTGACCATTGCCAACCGGAAACATGATATCGTAGCTATCCAGGTATACGACCGCCGCATGGCAGAGTTACCTGATGTGGGACTGATGAAAGTACGCGATGCCGAAACCGGCCACGAGCAATGGATTGACACCTCGTCACGAGCTTTGCGTCGCGCACATAATGACTGGTGGATACAGCGTCAGGGAGTATTGAATGAAACATTTACCAAAAGTAATGTGGACTCTGTATCTATCCGCACGGATCAGGATTATGTGAAATCGTTGCTTAACTTATTTGCTAAACGAAATTAAAGAATATGAATATACTGAATACTAGCAAAAAGTTCTTGAAAGCTGGAGTTTGTGCAATTATGCTGATAACAGCCGGACAGGCACAGGCACAGCAGGTTACGGTAGACGCCAGCATTGACTCGCTGCAACTTCTCATTGGCGAACAGGCTAAAGTGAAGCTGGAAATCAGCATGGATGCCAAGCAAAAACTGCAACTTCCGTTCCTGCGCGATACATTGGTAAAAGGAGTGGAGATATTGGATATAGCCAAGCCTGATACCCAGATGCTGAACGATGGAAAACGTATGCTGATAAAACAGGAATATACAATAACCTCTTTTGACTCGGCACTTTACTATCTCCCCCCATTCGAGGTGATGGTAAACGGAGAGCCTTACCGGTCCAAAGCATTGGCCGTAAAAGTATATTCCATTCCGGTAGACACGCTGCATCCCGAACAATTCTTCGGACCGAAGACCGTTCGCGAAGTACCTATCACCTGGGATGACGTATCGGCCATCGTATGGCTTACCTTGCTGATGCTTGCTTTGGGCGGACTGGCTTACTATCTGTTTGTACGCTACAAGGATAACAAGCCTATCATCAAGAAGATCAAGATTGAACCGAAGTTGCCGCCACACCAGCAGGCGTTGAAGGAAATAGAGCGTATCAAGGGAGACAAAACCTTGCGTACAGCCGATCCGAAGACCTATTATACCGAGCTGACGGATGTACTCCGCACTTATATGGAAGAACGATTCGGCTTTAACGCTATGGAGATGACTTCATCCGAAATTATTGATAAGCTACAGGAAATCAACGACAAAGAATCTATCAAGGATTTGATGTATTTGTTCCAGACTGCCGACTTGGTGAAATTCGCCAAACATTCTCCGTTGATGAACGAAAATGATATGAATCTGGTAAACGCAGTAGACTTCATCAATAATACAAAAGTGGAACCAGACCCTAATGCAAAGCCCGAACCTACGGAAATCACCGTGGAGGAAAAGCGAAGCAAACAGGGCAGAATGATTCTGCTGGGCAGCATCAGCATCATTGTTATTGCTATTGTGGTAATTCTGTATAAGGTGCTGAGTGGTGTATATAACCTCTGGTTTTAACAAATAAATACTAGGAACAATGATTTTTGCAAATATTGAATATCTATTTCTGCTGGTTCTGCTCATACCTTATATAGTATGGTACGTCATGAAGCGGAAGAAAACCGAGCCTACGCTTCAGGTTTCTACCACACGCATGTATATGAAGGCACCCAAAAGCTGGAAGATTTACTTGCTGCATACTCCGTTCGTACTCCGTACGGTGGCTATCATCATGGTAATCCTGATCTTGGCACGCCCTCAGACCACAGACAACTGGCAGAATACCGAAATAGAAGGAATCGACATCATGCTGGCAGTGGACGTTTCTACCAGTATGCTGGCCGAAGACTTGAAACCCAACCGACTGGAAGCTGCCAAACAAGTAGCTTCCGAGTTTATCAACGGCCGCCCCAATGATAATATCGGTCTGACCATCTTTGCCGGTGAGAGTTTTACCCAATGTCCGCTGACGGTAGACCATGGGGTGTTGCTGAATCTGTTCAACAGCATCAAAGGCGATATCGCCCAGCGCGGACTGATTGAAGATGGTACTGCCATCGGTATGGGCATTGCTAATGCGGTGACCCGTCTGAAGGACAGCAAGGCGAAATCGAAAGTGATTATTCTGCTGACGGATGGTAGCAATAACCGTGGAGATATTTCTCCGCTGACGGCTGCCGAGATAGCCAAACAGTTCGGAATCAGGATCTACACCATCGGTGTCGGTACAAACGGAACTGCTCCTTATCCGATGCAGACCTACGCAGGGACGCAATATGTGAATGTCCCCGTCGAGATAGACGAAAAGACTTTGACCGAGATTGCAGGTACAACGAACGGAAATTATTTCCGTGCCACCAGCAATTCCAAGTTGAAGGAAGTCTATCAGGAGATAGACAAACTGGAGAAAACGAAGTTGAACGTGAAGGAATTCAGCAAACGCGAAGAAGAATATCAGGTATTCGCCTGGATTGCTTTCTTCTGCATTTTGCTTGAACTCTTGTTGCGTAACTCAGTATTAAAGAAAATACCTTAAAAAAAGAAAGTCATGTTTCGATTTGCAGACCCGAACTTTTTATATTTACTCATCCTATTGCCGTTTTTGGTGGCGCTGTATTTGTATTCCAATTATCACCGCCGCCAAAATATTCGCAAATATGGTGATCCGGCATTGCTGAAAGGGCTCATGCCGACTATTTCCAAGTATCGTCCTGACATCAAGTTTTGGCTGACTTTTGCTGCGTTGACATTGGTTATACTGATGTTGGCCCGCCCACAGTTCGGCTCAAAGATGGAAACGGTGAAACGAAGTGGAGTGGAAGCTGTCATTGCCTTGGACATTTCAAACTCCATGCTGGCAGAAGATGTGACTCCCAGTCGTTTGGACAAATCAAAGAAATTGATTTCCAGACTGGTAGATACGTTCAATAATGATAAAGTGGGATTGATTGTTTTTGCAGGTGATGCTTTCACGCAATTGCCCATCACAAGCGATTATGTTTCCGCCAAAATGTTCTTGGAAACCATTAATCCGTCATTGATAACCACACAAGGTACGGATATCGGTGCGGCCATCCGCCTGGCAATGAAGAGTTTTACTCCGCAAGAAGGAGTGGGACGTGCAATTATTGTCATTACCGATGGTGAAAATCATGAAGGTGGGGCAGTAGAAGCAGCCCAAGAAGCAGCCGAAAAAGGTATGCAGGTATTTGTATTAGGAGTAGGTTCACCGGATGGTTCTCCAATTCCAGCTGAGGACGGTAGCAACAATTTCCGTCGCGATAAGGATGGAAATGTTATCGTCACCCGCTTGAATGAGCAGATGTGCCAGGAAATAGCCAAGGCTGGCAATGGAATGTATATTCGTGTGGATAATACCAACTCTGCCGAGAAGGTATTGAACAATGAAATCGCCAAACTGTCAAAAGCTGATGTAGAAAGTCAGGTTTATACTGAATTTGATGAACAGTTCCAGGCTTTGGCATGGCTGGTGCTTATCCTGCTGGTGGTAGAAATGCTTATTTTGGAACGGAAAAATCCGCTTTTCAAAAATGTCAGACTATTTAAATAAGGAATGCTTATGTTACAAAAAACCTATATCACTCTGTTATTCTTACTTGTGGCAAGCAGTGCCTTCGCCCAAAAAACAGAAAGAGATTATCTGCGCAGCGGAAACAAGCTGTATAATGACAGCTTGTTTATCAAAGCGGAGGTAGATTATCGTAAGGCATTGGAAATTAACCCGAAATCAACAGATGCCATGTTCAATTTGGGAAACTCGCTCTTGATGCAGCAAAAAGCAAAGGAAGCGATGGAACAGTTTGAATCTGCTTCTAAGGTAGAGAAGGACAAGGATAAACTGGCACAGATTTATCATAACATGGGAGTTATCCTTCAGTCGTCCAAGCAGTATCCACAGTGTATAGAGGCTTATAAGGAATCTTTACGGAATAACCCGAAAGATGATGAAACTCGTTATAACTTGGCTTTGGCGCAAAAGCTGTTGAAAGACCAACAGCAAAATCAAGACCAGAATCAGGATAAGAATCAAGATCAAAAACAAGATCAGAAAGACGACAAAAAGGATCAGAACAAAAACCAGCAAGAACAGGATAAGAAAGACCAACAAAATCAAAATCAGCAGCAACAGCAGCAAAATAAGGATGAAATGTCCAAGGAAAATGCCCAACAATTATTGAATGCTGTGATGCAAGATGAAAAGAATGTGCAAGACAAAGTTAAAAAACAACTGCAAATTCAAGGAAAGAAGTTGGATAAAGACTGGTAATTTCTTAATTTTGGCAAATAAAAAAATAATTAGATAGCAATGAGGAAAGTAATTCTCTTATTCATATTAATAACATCGGTGCTCGGAGCATGGGCAGACGGAAATGTGACGTTTACCGCTTCTGCGCCTGATGTAGTAGTAAGCGGGGATCAGTTCCGGCTGACTTATACGGTTAACACTCATAAAGTCAGGGATTTTCGTGCACCTAATATCAAGGGGTTCGATGTCTTAATGGGACCAAGCCGTTCACAGCAGAGTAGTACACAGATTATAAATGGTAATGTTACTTCTACCAGCTCCATTACTTTTACTTATATTTTGATGGCTGATAAAGAAGGAACTTACACCATTCCTGGTGCTACTATTGTGGCAGACGGACAAAACAAAACTTCAAATTCCGTACAAATCAAAGTATTACCGCCTGATCAAACAAATGGTGTTGGAGGTGGAAACAATAGCGGTGGAAGAACTTCTTCACGCAGTCAGGTTGCCGGAAGCAAAATAACCAATCAAGATTTGTTTATTACCGCAACAGCAAGTAAGACTACTGTTTATGAACAGGAAGCCATCTTGTTGACATACAAGGTCTATACTTTGGTAAACTTGCGCCAGCTGCGTGGTGACATGCCTAAACTAACCAACATTTATGTACAAGAAGTGGAACTTCCCCAACAAAAGACATTCTCTTTGGAACATTATAACGGAAGAAACTATAACACTACTGTGTGGAGTCAGTATGTACTTTTCCCCCAGCAATCGGGAAAAATAGAAATTCCGGCTATTACCTTTGAAGGGGTTATAGCTCAACAAGTTGCCTCAGACGATCCTTTTGATGCTTTCTTTAATGGTGGAAGTAACTATGTGGAAGTAAAGAAAAACATTGTCACTCCTAAGCTGACCATCAATGTGAAAGCATTGCCCGATGGCAAACCGGCTAATTTCTCCGGAGGAGTAGGAGAGTTTACTATCAGTTCGTCTATAAGTACAAAAGAACTGAAAACAAATGATGCTGTAACCATTAAGTTAGTCATTTCTGGTACAGGTAATTTGAAATTGGTCAATACTCCGGAAGTAGCTTTTCCAAAGGATTTTGAAGTATACGACCCCAAGATTGACAATAAATTTACATTAACTCGCGAAGGTTTGTCAGGCAATAAGGTGATAGAATATCTAGCAATTCCAAGACATGCCGGCAATTTCACTATTCCGCCTGTCGAATTTTCCTATTTTGACTTAAAAAGCAATAGCTATAAAACAATAAAAACAGAAGCTTACAACCTAAAAGTGGAAAAAGGTGCAGGAAATGCAGATCAAGTTATTGCAGACTTTACCAACAAGGAAGATTTGAAAGTATTGGGACAAGACATCCGCTACATCAAAATGGGGGAAACTAGTTTAACTCGTAAGGGAGATTTCTTCTTTGGCTCAACAACATATTATCTATGGTATATCATTCCATTGGTTCTCTTCGTTGTTTTCGTAATTGTCTATCGTAAAAAAGCTATTGAAAATGCAAATGTAGCAAAAGTACGTACTAAAAAAGCGAATAAAGTGGCTGCCAAACGCATGAAAAATGCAGGCAGATTATTAGCTGAAAACAAACAAGAAGCATTCTATGATGAGGTGTTGAAAGCACTTTGGGGATACATCAGTGATAAGTTGAATATCCCGGTTTCTCAATTGTCTAAAGATAATATCGAGGACGAATTGACCAAATATGGTGTTGCCCCCGAACTGATTAAAGATTTCATCGGAACATTGAATGAATGCGAGTTCGCCCGCTATGCTCCGGGTAATCAGAATGAAGCTATGGATAAAGTATATTCTTCGGCTGTTGAGGTCATCAGCAAAATGGAGAATAGTATAAAACACTAAATCAAAGGAGATTATAACAATGACAAAAATATATTTCATTTTGATATTCCTGATAAGTTTTGTCACAGTCTACGCACAGAATGAATCAGACTCTGCACAGGTTACCGCCCAAACAGAAATGCCACAAAGTGCTGCTGTGCAAACTTTCCCAACAAAGACAGAAGCCGATAGTGCATATATAAGAAACGACTTTGCAGCTTCTGTAGAGATGTATGAGAATATATTAAAAAACGAGGGGGAATCTTCCGATATTTATTATAATTTAGGTAACAGCTATTATAAAATGAATAACATTGCCAAAGCTGTCCTCAATTACGAACGTGCCTTGTTGCTAAACCCAGGAAATAGTGATATTCGTTTCAACCTAGAACTGGCTAGAAGCAAAACTGTAGACAAGGTAATCCCTTCTAGTAAAATGTTTTTCGTTACCTGGACTCAATCACTTATTAATACAATGAGTGAAAAGGCATGGGCACATACAGGCATCATCATGTTTATTCTGATGATATTGGCACTGTCTTTATTTATTTTCGGAAAACGAGTAGTCTTGAAGAAAGTAGGATTTATTTCAGCAATCTTTTTCTTTCTAGTGACTATTTTAGCAAATATATTTGCCTCAGAACAAAAATCTGAATTAATTAATCATGATAACGCTATTATAATGGCTCCTAGCGTTACAGTCAAAAGTACTCCTAACCAAAGTGGAACAGACTTATTTATTCTTCATGAAGGTAGGAAAGTAATAATTAAAGATAATACGATGAAGGAGTGGAAAGAAATTAAACTGGAAGACGGTAATGTGGGATGGGTACCTACCAATGTTATTGAAATCATTTAAAACATAATCAATGGATATACAACAGTACATAGCAGCAGATAAAGAATTACTACTGAATTTGAACGGAAGCCAATCCTTATTTTGGGACGGATTCATGTGGGTAGCTACCAGTACAATTGTATGGGTACCTGTAGCTGCTATGCTGTTATATATCATAATTAAAAATAATAAAATTCAAGAAGCATTATTGACTATCGTTATGATTGCCTTAGTCATAACTTTAGCAGATCAAATAGCTTCTGGTTTATGCAAACCGTTTTTCGCACGTTTCCGTCCAACACAAGACCCCAATATTATGTATATGGTTGATATTGTAAACGGATATAGAGGAGGACGATTTGGCTTCATATCCAGTCATGCTGCCAACACATTTGCTATTTCTGTCTTTTTATCTTTACTAATTAAAAGGAAATCTCTTACTTTTATGCTTCTTTTTTGGGCCGTACTCAATTCCTATTCTAGAATCTACTTAGGAGTGCATTATCCGGGAGATATTCTTTTTGGTACTATAGAAGGTTGTTTCATAGGATATTTGATTTATCTCCTTTATAAATTTATTCAAAAAAAAATCTTTTATAAACCACGTTGCATTTCTAATCAATACACTGCCAGCGGTTATTTGATTAGTGATATTAATTTATTCTACATAATTCTCATTTCTACTTATTTCTTCATTATTATAGCAGGTATGATTGTGACTCATACACTCAATCTATAATCAGCAAATTAACCATTATAAATTTACATATAGTCAAAAATAGCACAAAAAGATTTGTTTTATGCATTTTTTTGATTAAGTTTATACCATGATTTAAGTACTCACTTTTATAACTAAATTTAATACATCATGAGAACAATAACATTTAATGAACTGCGCAGAATCAAAGATTCATTACCTAGTGGGAGTATGCACAGAATCGCAGATGAACTCAATATGACCGTAGAAACTGTACGTAACTTTTTTGGTGGACACAATTTCAAGAATGGTAAAAGTGTTGGAATTCATTTGGAACCGGGACCAGATGGGGGACTAGTAATGCTAGATGATACAACAGTTCTTGAAAAAGCCCTTCAAATATTGAGAGAAACTGAAGAAAAAGTAACGCAAGAAGCGTAATATAAAATCCCGGTTGAATGCAACATTCAATTGGGATTTTTTGTTTAACCTGAAAATCACTTAAAATATAGAATTATGGAAGATAAATTGGTAACCTTAGCAATCCTCACTTATGCTAAAGCACAGATTTTAAAGAATGTACTTGAGAATGAAGGAATTGAAGCGTACATTCACAATGTGAATCTTATTCAACCTGTCATATCTTCTGGAGTAAGGCTAAGAATTAAAGAAAGCGACCTGCCTCATGCTTTGCAGATTATAGAAAGTTCTGCATGGCTTTCAGAAGATATAATCAAAGGTAAGGAGAGCAGCTCAGAAAGAAATAAAGAAAAAAGAAAAGTACTTATCCCGATAGACTTTTCAAACTATTCTCTTAAAGCCTGCCAATTTGGTTTTTCTTTTGCTAATGCTATTAATTCAGAAGTTGTGCTTCTACATGCTTATTTCAGTCCTATTTATGTGCCTACAATTCCTTATGGAACTGATAATTTCAATTTTCAGATCGAAAGAGAAGAATCTGTAAAAAGTATGATAGAAACAGTGCACAACGAGTTGAATAAACTTTCTGATACAATCAAAAAGAAAGTTGAGTCGGGAGAGTTTCCTAATATAAAATATACTTGCATTTTGCGTGATGGTATTCCCGAAGAAGAAATCTTACGATATGCTAAAGAATATAATCCTCAGATAATTATAATGGGAACAAGAGGGAGAAGCCAAAAAGATATAGACTTGATTGGTAGCGTTACAGCTGAAGTTATAGAAAGAAGCAAATCCTTTGTATATGCTATTCCAGAACATACACCACTAAAAACATTCAATGATATAAAAAAAGTAGCTTTTGTGACCAATTTTGACCAAAGGGATCTAATAGCTTTTGACTCCTTGATAAATGCTTTTAAATCGTTTCATTTTGCTGTTTCCTTCATTCATTTAAGTACAGATAACGATGCATGGAATGAAATAAAACTAGCAGGTATTAAAGATTACTTTCAAAAACAATACTCTAAATTGGAACTATATTATAATGTAGTGAAAGAAGATAACATACTGAACAATTTGGACAACTATGTAAAAGAAGAAAATATAGACGTGATTTGCATCACAAATTATAAACGAAACATATTTGCTAGATTGTTTAATCCTAGCATAGCAAGAAAAATGATATTTCATGCTAATACACCTATATTAGTAATAAAATAAAGAATCAAGAAGGGTAGCACAAGCAAATCACAATGTGTTACCCTTCAACATATTAATGTTCACTTAGTATTTAATTAAACATAATACTGATTATATATCAAAAATGGCTCGCGTAAATAGACTTGAAAAAGGGATTTATAACAAAGCCCAGACTGGAAAAGTCCGGGCTTTGTGCATAAATAAATAGAAAGATCGTATTAATATCCTAATTCTTTTTCCAAAGAATCATATTCAGCTCTATTTAACTTCCAATAAATATTTAGCAAATAATTTCCCCACAAAGCTTTATTATCAGGCTTTAATTCTTTTGCCTTCTCATAATATGGTTTAGCTTTCTCATACAACTCTTTAATCTTATTTTCGTTTTCATTGTATTTGGGATCATCAATAGCTAACTTTGCATTTTCCTCAACAATAATCTGGGCTGGGAAAAAATAACAATCACCAATCTTTGAATATGCTTCAGCAACTAAATCTCCGTTGTTTGAAATAATTTTATTAAATATAGCAACTGCATCATCATACTGCTTTTTCTCATACAATAAGATACCTTTTACATAAAGATAGTATGGAGTTTCACTCGTAGCAAGCAATTTATTAATTTGAGCCAAACCCTCATCAACCATACCTTTTTGAATATAATAATCCATAATATTACCAACAAAGTATTCTTGCTTAGGAAACAATTCAGTACCTTCTTTGATTACTTCAAGCCATTTTGCAGAATCACCACCTTCTTTCTGACCATATGTTTCAGCCAAGCACATTAATGCTCTATAACCTTCTTCTTTATGATTCTTACCTATATTGCCATATTTGATGACAGCTTGATTGTCTTTCAGCATATTAGCAGCTAAAGTTGCATAACAAGCATATAATGCATTCAAAGTGTCAGCCTTCAACTCATCATCATCAGCAAACATAGGCTCGTTTACTACATCAACAAATAATCCAAAATATTTTAGAGCATCAGCATAATCTCCTTTATTGTAAGCATCACCACCACCATTAACTAGGTTTAAACGCAAAGTCTTCAAAGCATCTGCATTCTTCTTTCTGAATTTGGGTTTCTTTAACTCACCACTTTGGACTTTAGCCTGCTCTATTTCATCGCATTTCAAGTAGAAGTCATACATCTTAGCTAAGCTGTTATAAAGCTTAGTTGTATCTGCCTGACCTCCGGGTAAATAAAGTTTCATGTTTTCTTCATCATAAATTGCTTTCTGAAAATCTCCAGCTAATTTCCATGTTTCCGGATCATTAGCGGTTTCAGGATTAGTTAAAGCCGGTTCGATAGCTTTTGCAGCTTCTTCAGGTTTGCTTTTCAAGGATTTAGCCTCCTTAACAACACTTACTTGTGCAGACACAAAGCAAGCTGTTAACAATAAAGCCACTGTAAATAATACTTTTCTCATGATTTTGTGGATTTAATAATACAATTTATTTTATTCTTCACTATTTGCTTCGGCAGTTAAATCTGAATTAGTATCAGAATTAGTAGTACCACCACTCTCTCCTTCAGTTATATTTTCAAGATCTGTATTTGAATTTTCATCTGTAACCTCTTCTTCAGATGTCACCTTACATACAGAGCCTATTTGGTCATTACGTTTCTCCAAATTTATCAATCGCACACCTTGTGTTGCACGTCCCATGATGCGGACTTCAGCGACTTTTAAACGAATTGTAATACCAGATTTATTAATAATCATCAAGTCATTCTCATCTGTAACAGACTTGATAGCTACCAATTTACCCGTTTTATCTGTAATATTCAACGTTTTTACACCCTTACCGCCACGATTGGTCTTACGATAATCTTCGATATCAGAACGTTTACCGTATCCTTGTTCAGAAACTACCATAATTGATTCAGCTTCAGGATCTTTTATACAAATCATACCGATAACTTCATCGCCACCATCTTCATCCAAAGTCATACCACGCACCCCTGTAGCCGTACGTCCCATAACACGAACCGCACTTTCGTGAAAGCGAATTGCACGCCCGTTACGGTTAGCAATAATGATTTCATTATCACCGTTAGTCATACGAACTTCAATCACTTTATCATCCTCACGAATAGTTATCGCATTAACACCATTCTGGCGAGGCCGTGAGTATTGTTCCAACAAAGTCTTTTTAATGACGCCATTCTTTGTACAGAACAGCACATAATGGCTATTAATGAACTCGGTATCATTAAGGTTTTTCACACGTAGATATGCTGTAACCACGTCATCGGAATCAATATTCAGCAAATTCTGAATAGCGCGTCCTTTAGCATTTTTAGTTCCTTCGGGAATTTCGTAAACTTTCAACCAATAGCACTTACCTTTCTGAGTGAAGAACATCATAGTATTGTGCATTGTAGCCGGATAAATATGCTCTACAAAGTCTTCATCACGGGTTTCACTTCCTTTTGATCCAACTCCACCCCTATTTTGGGCACGGAATTCTGATAAAGGAGTACGTTTGATATATCCCATATGAGATATCGTGATAACCATCTGATCATCAGCATAAAAATCTTCCGGATTAAATTCTTCTGAAGAATAAACTATTTCAGACCGACGCGCGTCCCCATACTTCTCTTTTACCTCTACTAACTCATCTTTGATTACTTTTTTACAAAGTTCATCATTTGAAAGAATTTCTTCATAATAAGCAATCTGTTTCATCACCTCTTCATATTCTGCGTGAAGCTGATCTTGCATCAAACCTGTTAATTGGCGCAAACGCATTTCTACAATAGCACGTGCCTGAATTTCACTCAGATTAAAACGCTCTATTAACCCTGCTATGGCATCATTAGGGGTTTTTGCAGCACGAATAATACGGATCACTTCATCAATATTATCAGAAGCTATAATCAATCCTTCAAGAATATGAGCACGCTCCTGTGCCTTCCGTAAATCATACTGAGTACGACGAATTACCACATCATGACGATGTTCTACAAAATATCTGATTAAATCTTTCAGATTCAACATTTTGGGGCGACCATGGACCAGAGCGATATTATTTACTCCAAATGAAGTTTGCAGAGCTGTCATTTTGAACAATTTGTTCAGCACCACACTAGCATTTGCATCACGTTTAACATCAATAACAATACGCATACCTTCACGGTCGGATTCATCATTTACATACGAAATACCATCAATCTTCTTGTCATTGACTAAAGATGCGATATTTTCAATCAATTCCTTCTTATTTACATTATAAGGAATTTCATTAACTATGATCTTGTCATGTGTAGTATGAGTTTCTATCTCAGCCTTAGCACGCATCACTACTCTACCACGTCCGGTTTCGTAAGCATCGCGTACCCCGCTTATACCATATATATATCCACCTGTAGGGAAATCCGGTGCTTTTACATATTGCATAAGCCCTTCAATATCAATATCATTATTGTCAATGTAAGCAATACATGCATCGATTACTTCAGAAAGATTATGGGTAGGCATATTGGTTGCCATACCTACAGCAATACCGGATGCTCCATTTACCAACAAGTTAGGAATCCGTGTTGGCATGACAGTCGGTTCCTGCAACGTGTCATCAAAATTATTCTGAAAATCAACAGTTTCCTTATAAAGATCCTGCATCATCTCTTCACCTATTTTCTTTAATCTTGCTTCCGTATAACGCATGGCAGCAGGGCTGTCACCATCAACAGAGCCGAAGTTACCCTGACCATCTACCAACGGATATCTCATAGCCCAATCCTGAGCCATTCTGACCAAAGCTCCATACACGGAAGAGTCACCATGCGGGTGATATTTACCCAAAACTTCACCTACAATTCTTGCTGATTTCTTATAAGCTTTATCGGAGGTATTTCCCAGTTCAATCATACCATATAAGATACGTCTATGAACCGGTTTAAAGCCATCGCGAACATCCGGGAGGGCGCGCGCAACAATTACTGACATTGAGTAATCAATGTACGACGACTTCATTTCCTCTTCGATGTTAATCTTTATAATTCTGTCTTGTTCTAGCATTTAAACAAATATTAATTATACATCTTTTTGGTTTACCAAAAACCACGCTAAAGTACTACTTTTATACGACATACGAAACAAAACCCATAAAAAAGTTAAGTCCATTAAATGTTTTTACTTATATAAGTAAAAAGTATCCCTATACCTTATTTTATAGTATATAGTGATTATCACTCCCACTTCTCATTTACTTTGTGAATAGTTCGCTATAACCCTTATTTTTGTTTAATCCATTTAGCCTGTCAAAGCTTGGCATACATTTTGTTATGCTAATATAAATAAGAAAACAATGGTATGCATTGTTATTATGTGTATCTTTGCACACTGGGAAATAAATACTATACTTTAGGAGGACGATAAATTTATGAACAATCAATTTACACAAAGAGTGTCCGATATCATCATGTATAGCAAGGAAGAAGCCAACAGGCTGCGAAATAGCTATATTGGTCCCGAACACTTGTTGTTGGGACTGATACGTGAAGGTGAAGGAAAAGCTATCGAGATTTTGTTTAATTTGCAAATAAACTTACAGGACATAAAAAATCAGTTGGAGGCCATTGTGAAAAACAATGCAGAAAATGACACCACCTATGACGAGAATATTAGCTTTAACGACAAAGCATCCAAAGTGTTAAAGCTATGTATTCTAGAGGCTAAGTTATTGAGAAACATTGCGGCTGACTCTGAACATATTTTGTTAGCAATTATGAAGGTCAAGGATAATGCAGCTTTCCACGTTTTGGAAAGCAATGGCGTAACATACGAAAAAATCAAACTCACTTTACAACCAGACACCCATGCAGGTCTGGGGTTCAGTGAGGACGAGGATGAAGACGAAGATATACGTCAGAGTCCAAGTGGCAATAAATCAAATGCAGCACAACAGCAGGCACGCCCGGCACAAAAAAAGCCGGCTAATGACACTCCTGTACTCGACAATTTCGGCACAGACATGACAAAAGCTGCCGAAGAAGGAAAACTAGATCCTGTAGTTGGCCGGGTGAAGGAAATAGAGCGACTGGCACAAATATTGAGCCGTCGCAAGAAAAACAACCCTATTTTGATTGGCGAACCGGGAGTCGGCAAATCTGCCATTGTTGAGGGACTTGCATTACGGATTGTGGAAAAGAAAGTATCACGTATCTTATTTGACAAACGAGTGATAGCTCTTGATATGACTGCCGTTGTCGCAGGCACTAAATATCGTGGACAATTCGAGGAACGTATTCGTTCTATCTTAAACGAGTTGAAGAAGAATCCTAACATCATTCTTTTCATCGATGAAATCCACACTATTGTGGGAGCAGGTTCTGCAGCGGGCTCAATGGATGCAGCCAATATGTTGAAACCCGCATTGGCCAGAGGCGAGATTCAATGCATCGGAGCGACGACGTTGGACGAATACCGCCAAAACATTGAAAAAGACGGTGCATTGGAACGTCGGTTCCAAAAGGTTATTGTAGAACCAACAACTGCAGAAGAGACACTTCAGATATTGAAAAATATCAAGGATAAATACGAGGATCATCATAATGTGAACTATACAGATGCAGCCCTTGAAGCTTGTGTGAAACTAACAGACCGATATATCACAGACCGTAACTTCCCCGATAAAGCGATAGATGCTTTAGATGAAGCCGGCTCGCGCGTACATCTTACTAATATCACTGCTCCTAAAGAAATAGAAGAACAGGAAAAACTGATTGATGAGATGAAATCTCTTAAAAATGAAGCTGTCAGGCTACAGAATTTCGAACTGGCCGCCAGTTATCGTGACAAAGAGAAAGAATATACGAATCAGCTTGATACCCTGAAGGAAGAATGGGAAAAAAGTCTGAAGGAAAACCGGGAAACGGTAGATGACGAACAAATAGCTGAAGTCGTTTCCATGATGTCAGGCGTACCTGTACAAAGAATGGCACAGGCTGAAGGAATGAAATTATTAGGAATGAAAGACGATCTGCTTTCTAAAGTTATCGGTCAGGACAAAGCAATCGCCACACTGGTAAAAGCTATTCAAAGAAGCCGTGTAGGCCTGAAAGATCCTAATAAGCCGATTGGTACATTCATGTTTCTAGGTCCGACAGGTGTCGGCAAGACTCATTTGGCCAAGGAGTTAGCGAAACTAATGTTCGGTTCAGCAGATGCACTTATCCGCATTGACATGAGTGAATATATGGAAAAATTCACCGTATCCCGTCTGGTAGGAGCACCTCCCGGATACGTAGGTTATGAAGAAGGTGGGCAGCTGACGGAGAAAGTAAGGCGTAAACCCTACTCTATCGTTTTATTGGATGAAATTGAAAAAGCGCATCCCGATGTATTCAACATATTGTTGCAAGTGATGGATGAAGGTCGGTTGACTGACAGTTATGGCAGAACTGTAGACTTTAAAAATACCATAGTCATCATGACATCTAATATTGGAACCCGCCAACTGAAAGAATTCGGAAAAGGAATCGGATTTGCCGCCCAGGTCCGTACTGATGACAAAGAATACTCGCGCAGCGTGATTACAAAAGCTTTGAATAAGTCTTTTGCGCCCGAATTCATCAATCGTTTGGACGAAATAATAACTTTCGACCAACTCGATCTGGATGCACTGACCCGGATTATTGATATTGAACTTAAGGGCCTTTACAGTCGTGTGGAAAACATTGGTTACAAGCTTGTTATTGACGAAGATGCCAAAAAGTTTGTAGCCACCAAAGGTTACGATGTACAGTTTGGAGCACGCCCATTGAAACGTGCCATCCAAAACAACTTGGAGGATGGCATCTCCGAGCTGATACTTGGATCAGAAATGGCAGCTGGTGACACGATCAAGGTAAGCTATGACAAAGAAAAAGACCTCATTGTCATGACTGTGGAAAAGTAAAGAGTCCAAAGTTATTCAAAAAATAACAGACAAAATGTCAGATATCACTGTATCTGGCATTTTTTTTGCCCATCATCCAACAAAAAGACGATTCAAACGTATATATAACATAATAACTTAAAACCATAAATAGTATGCAAAAAGGAAATATTGGGGTAACCACTGAGAACATTTTCCCCATCATTAAAAAGTTCTTATACAGTGATCATGAAATATTCCTCCGTGAATTAGTTTCTAATGCAGTAGATGCCACACAGAAGCTGAAAACCCTTGCATCTAAAGGTGAATTCAAAGGAGAGATGGGAGATCTTACCATTAAAGTAAGCTTAGGAAAAGATACCATCACCATTTCCGACCGGGGTATCGGACTTACAGCCGAAGAGATCGACAAATATATCAATCAGATAGCTTTTTCAGGTGCTAACGACTTCCTTGAAAAATATAAAGATGATGCCAATGCCATCATCGGACACTTTGGTCTGGGATTCTATTCTGCCTTCATGGTAGCCAAAAAAGTGGAAATCATCACAAAATCCCACCAAGAAGGAGCACAAGCTGTGAAATGGACTTGCGACGGAAGCCCTGAGTTCACTATCGAAAACGTTGAAAAAGAAAGCCGCGGATCGGATATTATCCTTTATATAGATGATGACTGCAAGGAATTTCTGGAAGAAGCACGTATTTCTTCATTGCTGACTAAATATTGCCGCTTCCTTCCTATCCCCATTGCATTCGGCAAAAAGAAAGAATGGAAAGATGGAAAGCAGGTTGAAACAAACGAAGACAACGTAATCAACGAAACCTATCCTTTATGGACACGCAAACCGGTAGAGCTGAAAGACGAAGATTATAAGAAATTCTATCGGGAGTTATATCCTATGGCAGACGAACCTCTGTTCTGGATCCACCTGAATGTGGATTATCCGTTCAATCTGACAGGTATTCTGTACTTCCCGAAAGTGAAGAGCAACATTGAATTACAAAAAAACAAAATCCAACTTTACTGCAACCAGGTCTATGTCACCGACTCGGTAGAAGGTATTGTTCCAGACTTCCTGACCCTGTTACACGGAGTGATTGACTCACCGGATATCCCGTTGAACGTATCCCGTTCTTACTTGCAGAGCGATTCCAACGTGAAGAAAATCTCCACTTATATTTCTAAGAAAGTATCAGACCGCCTGCAAGCCATTTTTAAGAATGACTGCAAAGAATTCGAGGAGAAATGGGATGATTTGAAGATTTTCATCAACTACGGCATGTTGACTCAAGAAGATTTCTACGAAAAGGCTAATAAATTTGCTCTGCTGAAAGACACAGATGACAAATATTATACTTACGAAGAATACCAAAGCTTGATCAAAGATAACCAAACAGATAAGGACGGCAACTTGATTTATCTGTATGCTACCCATGCAGACGAACAATACAGCTACATTGATGCGGCCAAAAACAAAGGCTACAACGTATTGTTAATGGATGGTCAGCTGGATGTAGCCATGGTAAGTATGCTCGAGCAGAAATTTGAAAAGAGCCGCTTCACCCGTGTGGACAGTGATGTAATTGACCACCTGATTGCTAAAGAAGAGCGCAAAGATGCCAGTTTGGAAGTTGGCCAACGCGATATTCTATCTTCCGTATTCCGCAGTCAGTTACCACAGATGAAGAAAGTGGAATTCAATGTGGAAACACAATCTTTAGGCGAGACAGGAACTCCTATCATGATTACCCAAAGTGAATATATGCGCCGTATGAAAGAAATGGCCAATATCCAGGCAGGTATGAGTTTCTATGGAGAAATGCCGGATATGTTTAACTTGGTTCTGAATGTCGACCACAAACTGGTGAAACAAGTTTTGAATGATGCGGACAACTCTTGCAAAGCTGCTCTTGAACCTATTGAAGCTGAAATGACCAGTCTGAATAAACGTCACGACGAACTTCACAAAGCACAGGAAGGTAAAAAAGCTGATGAAATACCTCAAGCAGAAAAAGATGAATTAAGTGATGTTGAGAAAAAATTGGCCGATGAAAAGACCAAGAAAGAAGCTGTTTTAGGTGAATACGCAGGTGGTAACAAAGTAATCCGCCAATTGATTGACCTTGCTCTGTTACAAAACAACATGTTGAAAGGTGAAGCTTTGACAAACTTTGTAAAACGCAGTATCGAACTGATTTAACAAATCTATCACATTTTGCTATCAAAAGCGTCGGGAAGTTCATTTCCGGCGCTTTTTTATTCTAAAAAACGATTGGAAACGAAGATTTCTTTCTATATTTGGAACGACACATACAAAGATTCGACATCCATGAAACATTATCTATATATACTTTTTCTTCTCTTTTTACTACTTTCTCCCATCCATGCACAGAAAGTGGGACTGGTACTGAGCGGAGGAGGTGCCAAAGGCCTAACCCATATCGGCATTATCCGCGCATTAGAAGAAAACGGTATCCCCATAGATTATATTGCAGGCACATCCATGGGAGCCATTGTCGGTTCACTTTATGCCATGGGCTATTCTCCCGATGAAATGGAGGCTTTACTCAAATCCGATGACTTCAAACGCTGGTATTCAGGTAATGTGGAAGAGAAATACATCTATTATTTCAAGAAAAATCCTCCAACACCCGAATTTATCAACATCCGTATCTCCTTAAAAGACTCGCTGAAGAATGTCAAACCTCAGTTTTTGCCTACCAGCATTGTAGATCCCATTCAGATGAATATTGTATTTCTGCAATTATTCGGTCAGGCAACAGCTGCAAGCAAGGCCAATTTTGACAGCCTGTATATTCCCTTCCGCTGTATAGCTTCGGATGTGTACAACAAAAGACCACTGATATTGAAAAAAGGAGATCTGGGAGATGCCGTACGTGCCTCCATGAGTTTTCCTGCCATGTTCAAGCCTATCGAAATAGACTCGATACTGGCATACGACGGTGGCATTTACAATAATTTTCCAGTGAATGTAATGCGTGATACCTTCCATCCAGATATCATTATAGGAAGTGCCGTATCCGCCAATCCGGGCAAACCCAAGGAAGGTGACATTATGGGGCAACTAGAAAATATGATTATGCAAAAGACAGATTACTCTTTACCCGATTCCCTCGGCATCCTCATGACTTTTAAATATGATGATGTCAATTTAATGGACTTCCAGCGCTTTGACGAGTTGCATGACATTGGTTATAAACGTGCCATAGAAATGATGGACTCCATAAAAAGCCGAATTCATCGAAGAATCACCCCCGAACAAGTGAAAGTTAAACGACTGGCCTATAAGAGCAATTTACCGGATTTCCGTTTCAAAAGAGTTAATATAACCGGTGCCAATGAACAGCAAAAGCAATATATACAAAAAGAGTTTCATGAAAACGACTCCGATGTTTTCACTATGGAGGATGTCAAACGAGCATATTTCCGTTTGTTGTCCGATAATATTATATCCGAAATCATTCCTCATGCCGTTTATAATGAGAAAGACCAAACCTACGACTTGAATCTTCAGGTCAAAATGGAGGCCAATCTCTCCGTTCGTGTCGGTGGAAACGTGTCTTCCAGTGGCTCCAATCAAGTCTATTTTGGTGCTTCTTATCAAAACTTGAACTATTATTCAAAAGAATTTAATTTTGACGGACAGTTAGGCCGGGTCTACAATAATGTACAACTTGCAGCACGAATCGATTTTCCAACCAAACTGCCTACATCTTATAAATTCATAGCCTCGATCTCTACCTTCGATTATTTCAAAGAAGCCAAATTCTTTTCCAACAAAGACAATCCGGCTTTCAACAAGAAAAGGGAAGAGTTTGTAAAATTGAAGGTGTCATTACCGTTTCTAAGCCGTAAAAAAGCTGAATTCGGTGTGGGTATAGCCCGTATGGAGGACAGGTACTTCCAAACCAATATCATCGACTTCAGCGAGACAAAACATGATGAAAGCACTTATTCTATCTTCGGAGGCTCTATCGTATTGGAAGGAAGTACCTTGAATGCCCGCCAATTTGCCACACAAGGAAGTCGTGAAAAAATGGCTGCACAAATTTTCACCGGCACAGAACATTTCAGATCCGGTGTATCCAAAGTGACTAAAGGCACACCGGAGCCTTATAAAAAAGTACAATCCTGGCTTCAAGTTTCATATCAGAACGAAACATACCATAAGGTAAGCCCTAAGTTTACTTTGGGAGCGTATCTGGAGGCATATTACTCATCCCGAAATTTCTCCAACAATTATACGGCTACATTAATGCAGGCAGGAGAATTCACTCCGACAGCCCATAGCAAAGTAACCTATAATGAGGCTTTCCGTGCTAATCAATATGCCGGAGTCGGCACCATGCCCATCTACCAGTTAAGCGAGTCTTTTCAATTACGCGGAGAATTTTATGGATTTATACCCATCTTTCCTATCAAGAAAGATGAATATGGACAAGCATATTACGGGAAAGCTTTCACAAAATTCGAATATCTTGGAGAAATTTCATTAGTCTTTCAATTATCGTTCGGTTCTATCAGTGCCTATGTAAATCACTATAGCTCACCGTCTAACGATTGGAATGTAGGTTTAACACTAGGCTGGCAGCTGTTTAATTCCCGTTTCGTCGAATAATTTTTAGAAAAAAGTTTAGTAAAACGCTTGCATTTTCAAAAAAAGTCCGTATCTTTGCACCCGTTAAAACGAAAGAACAATAAACAATGGCCGCGTAGCTCAACTGAATAGAGTAGCTGACTACGGATCAGCCGGTTACAGGTTTGAATCCTGTCGCGGTCACTACCAAAAAGTTCGATTAGTTTTACAATGGCCGCGTAGCTCAACTGAATAGAGTAGCTGACTACGGATCAGCCGGTTACAGGTTTGAATCCTGTCGCGGT